>CAJUOT010000004.1 GCA_910588135.1 uncultured Oscillospiraceae bacterium
TATAGAGATTTCCAGCCATAGCTTCCCCCTTGATTTCCGGCCGCGCCTCTGGTATGCTGAAAGCGCAGAGTTGCATTCCTTTCCTCTGTCTGCCCTGTCAGGTGTTCGCAGCACCTGATGGGGCCTCTTTTTATGCCCACCGCTCCGCGCGCAGCCCAGCCTGCTCCGCCAACGCCCAGACACCGCAGCCGCCTGGGCGGTAAACTCGCCATTCTCTCTTTGGCTTGGCCGTCTCACTTCTCGCCGCATTCGTCATTCATGGCGAAACCATTTTGGCGGTATTTTTGAAGGCTCCCTTGTTCATTGCTGCCGGTTTTTCTTTTATCTTTGCCTGGGGCGCTTTTGATGCCGCGTTTTCCTTTTATCCTGGAGACAATTCGTGGCCAGATGCCCCAACCGGCAAAAGTGCCCACTAAACAACCAGCCAATAAATCCAACCGCACTTTACCCCCTCCTTTGCTTAATAGGTTAAACAATGTTCTTAAAAAAAATGCTGTCTACGCTCGTACTGAGGGCATGAGCAATTTTGACCAGCGTCTTCGTCGTAGTCTCCTTATTGGCCCCGTTCTCTATGGCAGAAATTGTTCCGCAGCTAACACCACTTTTTTTCCGCCAATTCGTCTTGAGCCATCTTCAGCGCCTCCCGGAACTCTCGGACACGGTACTCCAGCTTCGATCCCTCCTCTCGTTCATTTAATCAATTACACGCTTATGATACATCATCACTTCGACCCTATCAAGAGGTTTTTCGAAAAATGTTTAAAGGATTTAACATCGCTATTGACAGGGTGTGCGTCAAAGCGTACAATAAATTAAACGCAGAAGGGAGGGAGCTCATGACACTCGGAGCACTGATTGCGGACTACCGGCAGGAAAATCATTTATCACAGCGCCAATTTGCAGCTGCTTGTGGTCTTTCCAACGGTTATATCTCCATGCTCGAAAGGGGGATTAACCCCAACACAAACCAGCCCATTATCCCCACATTGCCAGCATTGAAGAAGCTTGCGGATTGTATGGGCACTACAGTTGAGGGCATTTTATCGCGCGTTGATGATATGCCCGTCAGCCTAACAGCAGACGATCCGCCGCCCCTCCACTCCAACATCATCCCCATGCCCAGCACCTACAAAGTCCCGCTCGTGGGCACCATCGCCTGCGGCCAGCCCATCCTGGCCGTGGAGAGCGCAGACGAACTGGTGGATGTCCCGGAGTACGTCCGAGCGGATTTCGCCCTGCGGTGCAAAGGGGACAGTATGATCAACGCTCGAATTTTTGACGGCGACATCGTCTATATCCACAGCCAGCCGGAGGTGGAAAGCGGGCAGATCGCAGCCGTCCGCATCGGCGAGGAGGCCACGCTGAAAAAGGTGTATTACACCGGCAGCCGCCTAGTTCTGCGCGCCGCCAATCCGCTCTATGAAGATATGGAATACGACGGGCCGGCATTGGAGGAGGTCGAAATCCTGGGGAAGGCCGTGGCGTTTACCAGCGTAATTCGATAATGTCAGCGTCCATATCCGCCGGAGGGCGTGAAAAATAGAGAGGAGAGATTGAATTATGGCATTGATTACCTGTCCAGAGTGTGGCAAAGAAATTTCCGATAAGGTAAGGACTTGCCCTCATTGCGGTTACCCCTTGACCAACGACACACAGCCGGAACAGTCAGCACCTACCCCACAGCAAGTCGAAGTTGTTTCCGTCAAAGTCGACCCCAAAAAGTCAAAAAAGATAATCATAGGCGTAGTCACGGCAGTGGTGCTTATTGCTGTATGCGCTCTGGTTATGGTTATGGTGAATCGGCAGAATAAGGCCGCTACGCGAGCTGAGTACATCGAAAATTTGACGCTGGCCCGCTCTACCATGCTTGACGGCGGCGCAAAAGCCGAAAGCCTCTGTAATCTTACAAAGTCAGTGTGGTATAATACTATTTACGAAGAATCTGATAGCAAAACTGATGCATATACAAAAAATGGTTATTCGGGAGAGTTCAATGATGATTTCAACACATCATTATCGAACCTCTACAGTGATTCCAGCACCAAAAATACGGTCGCAAAAATTAAAGACAACCAAAAAGAAGTCGCTAAAATTATGCGTGATCTACAAAATCCTCCTGACGATTTAGCTTCTTGTTTTACCACGGTTGAGGCCATGTATGATGTATATTCCGATTTTACCAGTCTTGCGATTTCCCCATCTGGAAATCTGCGGTCGTACTCAGACAATTTTAGCGCCTATGATAATGATTTTATGAGGCTCTACGATAAGCTTGACACCCAAATTCCGGGCAAATAAGTGGTCTTACCCGAGCAAGATTCAGGGGAACGATGAGAGGGTGCGCCCGAATCGGACACCGCACAAAATAGGCCCGCCCAAGCGGACGAGGCTTGACAACCGATTATCTCCAAGGAGGACTTTACATGAACAACGAAGAAAATATTTTGGCAATGCTGGTAGAAATCAAAGCAACCCAAGAAAAACAGGGTCAGACCCTAGAAGAACACAGCAAGATGTTTGAAAAAATGCAAGACGACATCACCGCCATCAAAATCTACCTGGACTATGATGTGGACAAACGGTTTGACGCGGTGAAGGAGGGTATCGACGCCATCCTGGCCCAGCTGACACCCAGGCGCAAGGTGGAGGAAATGGACGCGGATATTGTCGTGTTGAAAACCGCCGTCAAAATGCTCACCCAGGAAGTGGCGGAACTGGAAAAAGCCCAATGACCACCACCATAATGGACGAGTACATACTTCCCGTACTCACCCGCTACATCGACCAGTACCGATGGAGCTTCTGCATGGCCGCCCGGCTGATCAACCGGTACTATGGGACGGAGTATACCCAGAAGCAGTTGAAGCAGCTGTACAAGCGGAATCAATAAATATCCCTGCCCCGGTACTCACCGTACCGGGGCAGGTTTGAAACATGACGTGTCCGCCGTGCCCCCGAACAAACACCGCATCGAATCCCCCGCTGCCCGGCGCGCCGCGCTGTATATCCGCGTCTCCACCGAAGAGCAGGCCATGCACGGTCTCTCCCTCGCCGCCCAGCTGAAGGCCGCCCAGGAAGAGGCTGCGAAACACCCGGTCGATCCACAGGGCCAGGAGGTTGCGGAGCAGTCCTGATTTAAACAACTTTAGGAGGTCAACGATGGTGCCGCCCTATTCCGGCTTGATCGTCGAGTATGAGCCGTACCTGTCCTTCAACCCGGACGGCTCCTGCAACGGAATCAAGGGCACACAGCCGGATCTGGTCCCGGAGGAGGGGCAGTCCGCCCTGGACGCCTGCCTGGCCGCAATCCACGCGGAAAAAACAGACAAATGATAAATGAGCCTGTATATATCTGCGGCAGCTGAATGCTGCCGGAATAAGACCACAATCCCATATCTGAGAAGGATACCCTGCACGGAATAAAATCTGCGCGGGGCGTCTTTCATAACTCAATGCAAACTAATGAACCGGCCCCGAGGCCCATTGTGAGCGGATGTGGAAACGGATGCATTGCCTGACAAACAGATTTGCAGAAAATTTACAAGCTCCCAAGGTTGGAAACCCTTGATCCGAGCGGGTTTGAGGGCTGTTGAATAATCAAAAGTTTGCAAAGGCGATTGCAAATTGCCCCAAAATCGAGAAACGAGGCCATAAGGCAAAAAACAAGTTGAAAAAGTTACTATTTTAAAGAAAGAAGCGCTCAAACCGTTAGGTTCAAGCGCCAAATCTTGTCTCTTGCTGGTAAAAAAGATCCCGTCCCGTTAGAGCCGCAAGCGCCAGCGAGCCGCCGCGAGTGCGGCGTACAAGCGTTTTGCCGCAAGGCAAAACCTTGTCGCAGGGGCAATTCACTTGCCCTGAGTATGTCAAATAAATTGAAGGTTTGGAATGAAAACAGGAAGGACAGGGCAAATGCCCTGTCCTTCCTGTTTCAGTGGTGGCCCATTACCTACCATATCCGAACTATTCACATCATCAAGGGAAATCGTCTTTGTACCGTCTTTATAGTTGAAGGTCAACACGATTTTATCATCGTACACGAACACGGCGTTCACAAAACAATCAATGAGCCGTTGCCGCTTGGCTTCATCGTGTATATCGGTCTTTTTGTACTGGTCAAGGAAAAATGTGATTTGCTCACGGGACAAGGCCGGGTTTTTGATTTGCTCCAAAATCATTTGCTGTTCAAGGCGGGTTTTCTGTTCCTCCAACTCTGCAAGCCGCTGTTTCGTGGAAGGGGTAATAATGCCCATCTGGATAGCGTTCAGCATATTTTCAATGCCCTTTTCCGCCTCCTTCAACTGCTTTTTCAAAAGCCGAAGGTCAAAGCTCTCCTGCCCCTGCATGGCTAAAAGCCTGTCCGTGATTTGCTCCATCAGGGGCTTGTTCATCACAAGGGCCATTGTCTGCTCCACCACAAGATTTTCTATCCATTCCTTCTTGACGGCCTTTTTGTGGCACCCGGCCTTTTTCTTTGCGCTGGCACATTTATAATAGCGGTAAACCTTCCCGCCTGTCCCTGTGCCGCTCTCCCCAAACATGATTTTACCGCACTCGCCGCAAAACAGTTTCGTTGTCAAAAGATAGCTTTCCTTGGCCTTGGCGGTAGCCGGGGCCTGTTTATTTTTTGCCATCCTCGCTTGCACCCGGTTAAAGGTATCTTCATCCACCAGGGCCGGAACCCCACCGGGGATAACCACATCTTGATATTTGAACTCGCCCATGTACTTTCGATTCTGCAACAGGGTGTTAAAGCTGGGGTATGCGAATTTGTAGCCCCGTGACGTTTTCAGCCCCCGGCTGTTCAGATCGTCTACAATGGCCCGGACGGTTTCACCCTCGGCGTACCGCTTGAAAATCTCCTGGACGATTGGGGCCGTTGCCGGGTCGATTTCCAGCCGCTTATCCTCCCCCAGCTTGAACCCCAAAGGAATACGCCCGCCATTGTTGCGGCCCTTCAAAGCGTTGTCCTTTTGGCCCCGGTGTATCTTCTCGGATAACTCGGCGCTATAGTATTCGGCCATGCCCTCCAGCATGGATTCCAAAATGATACCTTCCGGCCCCTCGGTGATATGCTCCGTTGCGGACACCACCCGGACGCCGTTCTTTTTCAGAATGTTCTTATAGTGGGCGCTGTCGTAGCGGTTCCGGGCAAACCTATCCAGCTTCCAGACAAGAACCGTATCAAATAAATGTCTGCCGCTGTCCCTAATCATCCGCTGGAAATCAAGCCGTTTGTCCGTATCTTTGGAAGCAGATAGCGCCCGGTCAATGTAGCTGTCAATTACCCTGATTCCGTTCTTGTCGGCGTACTCCCGGCACTCCCGAAGCTGGCCCTCTATGGATTCCTCCCGCTGGCGGTCTGACGAAAACCGCGCATAAATCACGGCGTTAGCGTTCATCGTTTCGATTCCTCCATCATCTTAAATAAGGTGTCTTTCAACTTGCCATTGAAAGGAGATTCCGGGTCAAAGCACATCTCTATAAACTCCCTCATGTCCTCGCTGGTATATTTCAGACGGGGCTTGCACTCAAACAATTTCCCTTCCGGCTGGTCAGTCCGGCAACAAAGATAATCCATAGAAATATCAAAATATTCGGCCATATGTAGCAGTATTTTGAGGGAAGGGGCCGTTTTCCCCGCCTCGGTCTTGGCAATGGTGGCTTGGTTGCTTTCACAGATTTTTGCAAGTTCAACTTGTGACAGGCGGTTAGCTTCCCGCACTTCCTTGATACGTTTTCCAATTTCGCTCATAATGAACTCCCCTTTCTATATTCTATTATAGCATATATAGGAAAAATAGTCAATATCTAAACAGAATATTTTGAAATTCCATTATAAACAAAGATGCCCCTGCAAGCCCCATAAAGGGCCGCAGGAGCAACAAAACCCCAGGGCAGACAGTAACCCCCGTCCCATGCCCCGCAGGGCATACAAGCGAGGCAATCCCCACGGGGACATCTTCCCAGGGCTTTGACAACCCATCGGCGGGGGGATTGCACCGAGCGGACACACCTTTGGCCCCGCCTTGTGCCAGGGGCGCGATAACCGCCCGCCTGTCCTTTCGTGGCGGGCCACCCACGGGCCGATAAGCACACACCTACTTTAATCACAAAAAGCGCCCCCGCCATTTCGTTTTGAAACGGCGGGGGTAAAATGTTATTTTTTATAGGCCCGATAAAGGAATGTTACAATTTCTCCCCGATTGCAAACCCTGTCCGGGGCAAAGGTTTCATTGCCGCCGTAGCCGTTCGTAACACCCTTTTCTACTGCCCAGCTCACGGCCTCGGCATAATCCGTGCCTTTATCCACATCAGTGAAGCTGCTGGCCTTTTCCGCTTTGGGCTTATCAAAGGCTTGCCAAATGTAATTGACGGCGGTTGCGCGGGTGCATGGTGTGTTTTCCTTAAAGTCCCCGTCAATCATGCCCTTCTCATAGGCCCAGTTGATTGCGTCCTGATAGGAGACCGCCACGCTGACGGGGGATTTGGTGGTGCTCGGCTTGCCAGCCGCCCGGTACAAAAACGTAAGTATCTGGGCCTCTGTGCAGTCTATGCTCGGGGCAAACTTATCATTGCTCCCATAGCCATTCGTTATCCCTTTATGCACCGCCCAGGCCACCGGCGCGGCGTAGAAAGCCGTGGGTGCCACATCGGAAAACGCGGGGACGGTGCTGGGCGCCCCGTTCTTGTCGGCAAACACGATGTTGATCGCGCTATCAGGGTCAAATTCGTCTGCCGTTCCCCGCCAGCAGACCAGATAGTTGGCCCCGGGAAAGAATTCCTCAATGAGCTCTTTGCCGACCAGCTCACCATCCTCATTGGCGCTAATCCAATAATTCGCAATACTGATGGGGGTATAGGTCGTAACGCCATCGGACGATTTTCCGCTCTCGGTGAGATAGTACGCATCTATTGAGAATTTCTCGCCCTTCTTCAGATGGAAATCCAATTTGACATCTTCATTGACGAGGTAAGTCCAGAAGCCGCTAAAGCCGCCCTCCGAGTTGGTGATGTACCCAACGGCGTACTGAAATTCGTCCTCCGGCTCCACTGGGTCGTTTCGATGGTGTTCCTGATTCCATTTTTCCGTTGAACTCTTCATGTCGTCATATCGGTCGGTGGATATGGCATCAAAGGAAATGCCCGCGTCCGTCACGGACACGGTGCCCCCTGCGGCAAACGCGGGGACGGCCAGCCCCAGGCAGAGCGCCAGGGCAAGCGCCAGGGAAAACAGTTTTTTCTTCATGTCGTTCTCTCCTTCTTTTTTAGATGGTCCCTTGTCTCAATGGTACTTGCCCTGGGGGTGGTACTTCCGTTCCCGGCCCCCACTGGGCTTTCCCATCGAGGCAAACAGAAAGCGGCGCGGGATATGAAAACCCCACACCGCATAATACATACAGACACAACGCCCCCTTGAAACTCGGATGATTTTCCGATATAATGGGGGTTGGCGTAGCATATTGCTATTGTGTGGGAGACGGAACCTCCCGCATAGGGGTGTAGGGTGCTGGTAACACCCTACGCCCTGCCTTTATTTGCCTCGGTACTCCTATTCTACACCATTTCTACAAAAGACGCAAGGAAAAAATCAATTGAGTTCCCCCGTTATTTCATTGAGAAATAGCGGGGGAACTTTGTTGTGAATCATGTTATTTCTATTTCCTCACTGTTTATCATCGGATCGGCAATCTTTTCGATTAAGGCTGAAACTGATTTTTCAAGTCGCCATCTTGGAATTAGCTCCACGATCTTTGCATCTTCTTCCTGCTTATCATCTGCCAGCCTATCGTCAAAACCAACTATTATACTTTTGCTCATGGAACGAGTTGCATACACAAAAGAATCAAAACTATCAATAAGCCCTTTTATAAAATCAGATTTAATAAGAAAATTCAATATTTGCAATTGTGTTATCGAAAAATCCTTGATTTTAGCAATAGCGATGTCTCCCAAACCCAAAGTCTCTTTAATCGTCTTGTTTTCAGGTTGCATATCATCAGAGAGGCAAAAAATATATTCGAGGGAAACATCAAAAACTTTAGAATATGCAATTGCTAACTCAGGGGTGAGATTAGCACCTGAGTTTTCAATTGCGGATATCCGTGTTTCTCCTGATTTTCCCTCTAATTGAAGTTCAACGTGTGCGGCAAGTTGTTTGGCCACTTTTCTTAGTGATAGATAGCGTTCAGTTCTCAATTCTTTAAGCCGTTGTCCAATCTTGTCATTTGGAGATTTTTTCAAAGTCCTCGACATATATATTCCTCCTTCCAGGTATTATTATAACATACTTAATGCACACATGTCAATCATAATTATATACCTTCACAATACCATTTCTGTGTGGTATTCTTCAGGACAGAAAGGAGGTGACTGTTATTAACCAAAATAGGAAAGGAGGTGAAAGGAAGTGTATGGAAAAGTGGTCGGGGTGGGCCGAGTAGTGGAGGGCACGAGCAAAAAAACTGGGAATCCTTACCATGGGCAGACAATTCACATGCTTTGCGAAAAGCGAGAGGTTGAAGGTCATGCGGCAAGGGAACAATTCGTGAATTTCCTTGATATGGACAAGCCCCCACTGTTTAAGCTGGGAGACACTGTGTTCATGGACTTTGATGAAAAGGGCTACCTGCTTTCGCTGGAAATTGTTCCACCTGAGAAGTAATTCCACAAGGTTCCCCGGCTGGTCGTTATACGGCCAGCCGGAGAATCTTAACAGGAAAAGGAGAGTCGCTAAATGAGTTATTTACAAATGATTGTGGGTTGGCTATGGCTTCCGGTGTTGCTGTTGCTGGTTTTGGCCGCAATCAGCATTCCGCGATACAAGTGCCAGCGATTCTTTTCAAGTATTTGCTTCCGAGGATATGACGGAAGATTGCCAAAATACCAAGGGCAACGTACAGTAAATGGGTTTCTAAAGAGAATTCGTTTCAAATCCAGAATACCATTTGATAAATGGGAAGAAGCGAAGTCAGATATTGAGATTTTTTACAACAAGCAAATTTTCAAAATTAAAAGTAATCAAGATATGAGAACTGTAGATATTTTTTTGATACAAAAACTATTGCCGTCCTATATTCTATGGAAAGATTCTTATTTAGAAGAAGGGCGAAAATTTTCCGTTGGAGAAAGTTACAGTGGCAAAGTGGTTTGGGATTGTACTGTTTTACCCCATGGCATGGTTGCAGGTGCAACGTCAGCGGGCAAGACCTCAATTTTGCGATGCATTATCCACCAGGCAATTGTAAAAAAATGGAATATTTCAGTTCTTGATTGGAAATGCGGTGGCGATTATGTCAGTGTAGAACGTGAATACCAGGATATCACGAAAAACTATGGGCCTATCGTCATTTCAGAGCCAGAGGAAACCCGTAATATTCTTGTGGCTCTTCTGGTTGAAGTGCGAGGAAGGTTAGAAGAATTCAAAAGAGCGGGCGTGACCAATATAGATGAATTTAAAGCTCTTGGTCAGAAACAATTTTTACCTTGGCTACTTATAATAGACGAAGCCGCCGAAATTTTAGATGTGAAACCTAAGAGCAAAGAAGAAAAAGAATTGTATATAGAAATTGAGCAAACCCTGCGGGCACTCGCCCGCACCTCCAGGGCGGCAGGTGTCCATATCCTCATGGGTTTTATTCGTCCATCATCGGATGTACTGGACGGGCAGATAAAAAACAATCTTCTGTGGCGTGCCTGTGGTTACTTTGCCGATCCAGCAGCTTCCCGCATTGTGCTGGATAATGACCAAGCCACTAAGCTACCGCCCGAAATCAAAGGCCGTTTTATCGTAAACGGCGAGGAAACCCAAGCCTACTATCTGCCCATCTCTGAACACAGGGATAAAGATAATAGTTTTCGTGATAATGGCGGGGATGGCGGTTCGGGCGGCGAAGCGGAGCTGGAGCCGCCGGAACCGCCCGCCGCCGAAGGCGGCGCTACTTGACTAATTAACATATTTGGATACCTGGAAAGCGGTGATGCCTAATGAATGGGCTACACGTAGACCGGGGGACAGTTTATGAAAGCGATTTTGCCACGCTGAAAAAGTACCGGGAGGACTACTACAGGATAACGCTGCACAGGCAGATACGACGGGCAGGATATGAGGCAATAGACGGCGAGGAAGAACATAGGAGCGGAAAGAAGAACACAGCAGAAAATGAAGGGAAATTAGAGGAAAGCATATCGAGGACAAAATCAAAAATATTCGAGCTGGCGATATCGAATAATTGGGAATGGTTCGCAACACTAACATTAAATTCAGAATACCACAACAGAAAAGACTTAAAAAGTTATAAAATAAAACTTTTAACATGGATAAAAAATTACAATCGGCTACACAAAACGAATATTAAATATTTGCTAATACCTGAAAATCACAAAGATGGAAGCTGGCACATACACGGACTAATGATGGGATTGCCCAAAGAACACTTACGAGAATTTACAGAGCAAGAACGACTACCCATAAAAATATTGATAGAATTAAAAAGGGGTCATAAGGTCTATACTTGGGAAGCCTACGGAAAAGCATTCGGCTACATCACAATATCGGAAATAAGACACGTAGAAAGTGTTTCAAAATACATAACGAAATATATCACAAAGGATTTAGCGAAAACAGGGATAAGATTGAACGAACATTTATATTACTGCTCACAAGGCTTGAACCGAGCGGAAATCATCTACCAGGGGAAATTGATAAAAGATATAGAGGAAGATTATTCAAACGACTATGTAAAAATAAAGACGGTGAGGGATATAACGGAAGCGCAAGCGTACTTCATGACGCAAGAAGAAGGAGCGGCGCAGATGGGAGCAGAGGAAGCCCCCATGGAATAACGGCCCCGCAGGGCCGCACCTTTGAAAACCGAAAATGGGGAGGTGGTAACGGTGTCCCCGGCAGATCTAAAGTGGACGGAAGATACACAGACGGTCATACCCGACTTTGAGATAGAAGCAATGGCCCGTGTCTTACTCCCGGCGCTCCGGGCCTTTTACGCCAGCCCGGAAGGGCAAGCGGCCTTTGAGGAATGGAAGCGCCAGCAGGAGCATACATAACAGGAGCGGCCCCCGCCACATGGGCAGGGGCCGCTTTCCTTATGCGCTGAGATTGTCCAGGTAAACAACAAATCCGAACCCGTCCCCGATGGGGAATAGATTCGGATAATGTTGATTTGGTGGAGACTACAGAACTCGAATCTGTGACCTCTTGCGTGTGAAGCAAGCGCTCTACCGGCTGAGCTAAGCCTCCATATTGGTGACCCGGACGGGAATCGAACCCGTGTTACCGCCGTGAAAGGGCGGTGTCTTAGCCGCTTGACCACCGGGCCGCGGATGCCCAAGGCGGGCGGAGATCAGAGCGGGGGCCCGAAGAAGCGGTCAGCGCCGCTTCTTCGGGATGGTAGCGGCGACTGGATTCGAACCGGTGACAACTCGGGTATGAACCGAGTGCTCTAGCCAACTGAGCTACGCCGCCACATTGCCGCCCCGACAGGGGCAAGAGTTAATATACATCATTTCCGCGCAAATGTCAACCCTTTTTTCCTTAGAAGCTGAGCCGCTTCAGCGCCCATCCCCGCGCGCGCTGTTCCGGCCCGCCAGCATCCCCTGGAAATCCGCCGCCTTCCGCTTTCCCGCGGCAATTTTGTCCCAGCGCTCCAAATACTCCCTGGCGTATTTGGGATTATTCAGGCGGACAATCTTTCGCGCTCCCGGGTCCACCAGCTTGGTGATCCCCCCCGCCCCCAGGGAAAGCACGCTTTGCAGCTCCTCCATCATCACGATGTTATAGGCGCACACCGCCCCCGGCTTTGTCCAGCCCACGTTCTCAAAGGAACCCGACATATATTTCTGCCGGTAGAGGTAATAGGGCGCATACCCCGTCCCCCGCAGGCGGTCCGTGGCCAGCGCCAGCATGGCCTCCACCTCTTCCGGGCCGCACAGCGCCCCGCCCTCCTCGGTGAGCCGGGAACCCTTTTTCAGCGCCAGGGTGTGCACCGTGATATTGGCCGGGTCCATGGCAAGCACCCTGTCCAGCGTCCGCCCAAAGCCCTCCGGGGTGTCGGCGGGCAGCCCCGCGATGAGGTCCATGTTTACCATGCCACCGAAATGCCGCCCCGCCAGCTCCATTGCTTCCACAATTTCCGCGGCGGTGTGGGCCCTCCCCATGGCCCGCAAGACGTGGTCCTCCATGGACTGGGGGTTGATGGAAATGCGGTGAACGCCGTGCTGTTTCAGGACTTCCAGCTTGTCCGCGGTGATGGTGTCCGGCCGCCCCGCCTCCACAGTGAACTCGGGGCACCCCCCCATGGGCAGAAAGTTTTCCACAGCGTACAGCACCTTGTGGAGCTGTGCCGCCGACAGGGTGGTGGGGGTGCCGCCCCCCATATAGGCGCAGGACACGCGCAGCCCCCGCTCCCGCAGCAGCTCCCCCGCCAGCTCAATCTCCCGGCACAGCGCCTCCACATAGGGCTCCACCAGGGCCAGCGAGCCCCGCACGTCGGCGGAGATGAACGAGCAGTAGGCGCACCGGGTGGGGCAGAAGGGCACGCCGAGATAGAGGGCCATCCCGTCCGGCGCAAGCCCCCGTTTCACCACCAGCGCCGCCTGGGCGCACTCCGCCGCCAGCGCCGCCCGGGGCGGGGAGACGCGGTACACCTCCCGCAGCTCCCGTTCCGCCTCCTGCGCCGTTTTGCCCGCCAGCATGGCCTTTGTGGGCAGCTTCACCGGCCGCACCCCGGTCAGCGAGCCCCAGGGCAGCCCGCGGCCCAGCAGGGCCGTCCCGGCCTGGTAAAACGCCTGCTTCAGCGCGTGGGACACAGTGTGGTATACCGCCTCCCACGGCTCGTCCAGTTTCTCCGGGGGAAAGCTGGATACGCCCTCTTCCCGGCGGCCTCCGGCTTCCACCAGGACGGCCACCTCCGCGGAAGCTTCCCCCCGGCGCAAGGTAATAACCACCCCGTCCCCTTCCGGGCAGCCGTCCGGGTACTCCGGCCGCTCGCCGGGGAACAGGGTGAGCAGCATCTGCTCGGCGGGGAAGCGGAACCGCCCGGGGGCCCAGGGCCAGCTGGCCTGTGAAAACCAGAGCTTCATCTCAGCCCCTCATGGCCGCGCGCAGGCAGTAATTCCCCTGCCGTTCCCGCTCCAGGGTGGACTGCCCCTCGTGGCCGGGGAGCACCCGGTAGTCCCCCTCCAGCTCCCCCAGCCGCTTGAGGGAGCGCATGATCTCCCCCTCGTCGCCCCCGGGCAGGTCGGTGCGGCCCATGGAACCGGCAAACAGGGTGTCCCCGGTGAACAGCACGTCCTCCGCCCGCAGGGTCACGGAGCCGGGAGTATGGCCCGGGGTCTCCAAAACCTCCACGTCAATGCCCGCCACGTTCACCACGTCCCCCTCCCGGTAAGGGGTGATGTCCCCGAAGGAGCGCACGGTGGGGAAGCTGTCCCCGAAAATCGCTGCGGTGTCCCCCTCCCCCATGTCGGCGGGGTGGCAGTACACCGGCAGGTCCGGCCACTCCTCCCGCAGGCCGGGTATGCCCAGGATGTGGTCAAAGTGGCCGTGGGTGAGCAGCACTGCCGCCCCCTCCAGCCCCTTTTCCACCATCCACCGGGCCACCTGCTCCCCCTGGTCGCCGGGGTCCACAATGCCGCACTGATACCCGCCGTCCTTACGGAAGATATAACAGTTGGTGCCGATCTGGCCCAGCCGCAGTACGCTGATCTCCATAAAATCACCTCGAAACAGGATTTCAAATATCCCCTTCATCATACGACATTTGGGCGGGTTTGTAAATACAAAAGCGCCCCCGCTCCGGAGAGCGGGGGCGGGTCTCACTCGCTATAGTGAAAGCGCTGCCTGCCGGAGAAGTACTATTTCAAGGGTCAGGCACACAATCTTTAATACACCTTCTGACATTTCCATCCACTGAGGCAGTTTACGATCCGGGAGATAGGCGCGGTACTGCCACTCCCCGTACCACAAGATCAGGACAAGTACCAGACCCAGTACAGCCAGTGGGATCTTCCTCTGAAAGATCCACATGAACAGGGGGTATTCCTGTCCCAGCAGCAGGGCGGCCAGAACGACCACCCCGTAAAGGCCCGCAAACACAAACCCGCAGATATATAACGCTTTTGCCCAGGTTTTACTCAGTTTCATAGCTTAAGGCACCCTTTCAAACACCCGCCACGCCTTGGGATATTCCACGGTACTCTGAATAATCAGATAGCACACCGCGGAGATTTCTCCATTGCAAATCTGGCGGTGAGACTCCGTCCACCACGCTTCCTCATATGAGCTGACAATCGCTATCCCAAGCTGCATAATACTTTCGGTGAAATCAATAACCTTTTTGCACCCTGCTTTGGTAATCAAAAATATATCAAGAGTGCTGATGACATATCCGCAGGCTTCCTTCCACTTGTTATATACGCCCCCACCAGAATATGCATCTACAACGGCTTTGATATCTTTTTCGTACATATATTTTTGACATTCAATATGACCTTCTGGCCTTGTGTAACGGGAGGGGCTCGTGAAGGAAAGTGCGGTGTCAATTTCCAACTGGCGGAACTCAGGGTCACTTTCCAGCCGCTGGCGGTACTCCTCCGCCTTATCCTCCGGCACCGAAACGACAACGCCGTAATTATCCGTAATGGTAAGTTCAATATCGACCATCTTTGGTTCTTCGGCGGCGGACGCCGCGAAAGCGGAGGGGCAAATGCCAATCATCATGGCAAGCACGAGGAGCAGACTAATCATTTTCCGCTTCATTTTTAATTTTCTTCCTTTCTAAATGTTGTGTGGGACACATAAGGTCAATACTCCACAAACCCAACCACACGTACAGTCTGTGAAGAATTGTTCCTGACCGCCACCGCGTAACTCCCGGCTTGGCTGATTCTGATTGCCTGGTTGATACTGCCCCCCTTTACATTGATAGAGTAGAATTTACCACTGGAAGCGATAACGCCAAAGTCCACGCTGGCAGGCGATGGCGAGTAGGAACAGTTAAAGGTGACCATATCATCGGCCTGTAGAGAAAGGAATTGGGTTATAAAGTACATGGAATTCTCTGAGAAAGCTTTGTCAATTGAGCAAATGGTCTGAGGCGCAATATTCTCCTGCAAACAGCTAACTGTGGACAGGTCAACCCATTCCCATTCCATATCCTCCAGCCAAATAACCTCACTAGGGGCTTCCGCCGCTCCGGCAGACAGAATGATACCAGCCAGCATCAGAGCGCAGACCATCAGCATACACATCAATCGTTTCATTTTTATAGGTACGTTCCTTTCTCAAAGTGTTGGCCTTTTTAAGGCTCTACAATGGTGGTTCCATCGGTTCCATTAATTACTTTCGATAAGTCAATATCTTCCCCTTCTAAATCATCCTGATCAACAATTGTGACGCGGTCCTTTGGCGGCGCGGGTTCCTTCAAGACAGCGGTCACAATTGTGATGACGGACGCAATGACCACTACCAGCAGACACGCCGCCAATCCGATGCGTACCGCGATGTTCCGCCCCCGCTTCCTGGGGGCCTCCCCGTCCACAGGCGGCGGGGCCTCCGCCTTTTCCGGCACAGGCGGTTCCTCCCCGGGCTGCGGCTCACCGCCGATCAGCTCTTCCAGCGGGACGCCGTACAGGCGGCTCAGCGCAGACAGGTGTTTGCCGGACGGGGCGGCTGTTCCGCGTTCCCACTTGGAGACGGTCTGCCGGGACACATTCAGCAGCCCGGCCAGCTCGGACTGCGTTAACCCACACCTCTCCCTCAGCTCTGTGAGCCTCTCCTTGACCTTCATGGTATCATCCCTTCCTGAATTTGTAAACCAACTTTGGTTTGCTTTCCGCGTAAACTTTGGTTTACATCGCCCTGTTTCTTTCTTTTTAACACTTTTTTGTACCAATTTTGCTTTCAGAAAAAGGCCCAATGCGGAAGCATTGGGCCTTTCCCAGACCTCCCCTTGGGGAGGCGTTTTTACTTTTTTCCGGGGTCGTAAGCCACCACCGTGCGGCGGTTGGGCTCGGTGCCGGTGGAGAAGGTGGACACGCCGGGGTAGTCCTGGAGGGCGGTGTGGATCACGTGCCGCTCATAGGCGTTCATGGCCTCCAGGGTGATGTTCCGGCGGTACTTCACCACCTTGCCCGCGGTTTTGCGAGCCAGACGGTTGAGGGATTCCTCCCGGCGGGCCCGGTAGCCCTCGGCGTCCACATGGATGCGCACCCGGTGGGCGCGGCCCTTGTTGACGGCGTAGCCGGTGAGCTGCTGGATGGCGTCCAGGGTCTCCCCCCGGTGGCCGATGAGGGCGCCCATGTCCTCCCCCTCCAGCACCACCTGATAGGTGTCCCCCTCCCGGGTGACCACAGGGGTGGCCTCCACCCCCATGTGGGCAAACAGGCCGGTCTGGAACTTGACAATGGCCCCGGCCACGCCGTCGTCCGCCTGGACGGCCTGGGGCGCGGCGGGGGGCGCGGGCTGCTCGGGCTTGGGCGCGGGGGCCGCCTGGGGTCTGGTCTCCGCCCTGGGGGCGGGGCGCTCGGGGCGGGGGGGAGCCTTGGGCTTTTCCGGGCGGGGTGCGGGCTTGACCTCCGCGGCGGGCGCGGGCTCCGGGATGGGTTCCGGCTCGTCCGGGGCCTCGTAGGTGAGCTTCACCTTGGCGGGCACCGAACCGATGCCCAGAAAGCCGGTCTTGCCCCGGTCCAAAATTTCCACGGACACATCGTCCCGGTCCAAACCCAGCTGGGCCAGACCCTTGGCGATGGCCTCGTCCTCGGTCTTGGCTGTGAATTCCATGTATTTCAGCAAGGGAACGCACTCCTTTGTCTCATGTGATTCATACTGCTTTTTTGTCCGGACGGCGCTCAGTTCTCCTCGTCGTCTCCGGCATAGGCCTCCTCATAGTCTCCGTCCCCTCCGGACGTGGCCTCTCCGGCGGCGGATTCCATCTTTCCGGCCTTCTCCTCCGCGGCCTGGGCCCGGGCGGCGAGCTCGGGGTTGGACTGGGCCACAATGGCCTTTTCCTCCTCTGTGAGGGCCGCCGGCTCCTCCGGCTCCGGCTTGGCGGGGCCGTTGGGGTCAATATAAGGGGTGACGGGATAGCGGTTGGGGTCGTAGGCCCGGCCCCGGGCATAGGCCCGCAGGCCCTCCCGGCTGGCGGTGTGGTCCACCCCCGGCTCCTGCTTCCTCTTCTGGTGGGCTTTCTTGGGGTCCTTTCCGGCGGCGATGGCGGCGGCCTTTTTCTCGGCGGCGGCGCGGCGGCGCTCTTTTTCCGCCTCTTTGGCCTTCTTCTGCTGCTCCTCCATCTCCTTCTGGGCGGCCTCATAGTCCTTGCGGAGCATCCGGCCGCAGATGACCTCCTGCACCATAATCAGCAGAGAGTTGATGATCCAGTAAAGGCACATTCCGGCGGGCAGGCCGAAGCCGATGAACAGCGACATGATGGGGCCCAGCAGGATCAGGGACAGGTTCATCTTGGGTGGGGCCTGGTCCTTGTTGATCTGGTTGGTCTTCTGGGTGACGAACATGGACACCACGGACAGGCCGGCGGAGATGACGGGCAGCAGAAACAGGCCCACGGAGGCCCATTCCAGCCCGCCCTCCCAGAATTTGAGCTGGGGGATTTTAGACAAGTCGATGCCGAAGAAGTCAAAGTTGATGACAAACATTCCCGCGGTGGACACGCCCAGAGCGGCCACTTCCGCCTTGGCGGCCTCCAGGTTCGAGGCGTTCATCATGGAGGACAGCATCAGCTCGTGGCTGTTGGGGATGAACTGGGTGTTCATCCGGGCCGACCAGCCCAGGGCCTCGGCCACCTTGACGCTGGCCGCCTCGGTCAGGTTCATCATGTACTTCAGCGGGCGGCGGATGATGGCGTACAGCGGCCACAGGATCAGCATGGGGATCATGTTCCAGCCGCAGCCGCCCAAGGGGCTGACATTGTTTTCAGCGTAGAACCTCTGGACCTCCTGATTGTACTTCTCCTTGTCGTTGCCGCAGCGCTTTTGGATTTCCTGGAGCTGGCCGTTGATGATGTTCATTTTAATCATGCTCTTCTTGCCCTTGAGATGGAGGGGGAAGAGGATGATTTTGACCACCACGGTGAAGAGGATCAGGGCGATGCCGTAGCTGTCGAACACCTGACAGAACGTTTTAAGCAGCAGACTGAACGGGGTCATGAGGATTTGCCAAATATCCATGTTTGGCCTCCTAAATTCGTTTGATTTTCTTGGGGGGCACCGGGTCGTAGATGAAGGTTTTCTCCTTGTGGAAGGGGTGGCAGCGCAGGATGCGCCACACCGCCAGCAGTCCGCCCTTCACCGCCCCGTGGACCTCCACCGCCTCCAGGGCGTAGGTGGAGCAGGTGGGCACAAACCGGCAGCAGGGGGGACGGTATGGAGAGATGTCCCGCCGGTACCAGCGGATCAGGGACAGCAGCCGCCTTTTCACCTGGACCCTTCCTTTTTCAGCAGCTCCAGCTTGTCCGCCAGCTTCAAAAAGGACTTTTCCAGCTGGTGGTAATCGCTGGACGCGGCCCGCACCCGGGCCACCACCACCACGTCCCGGCCCCCCACCACCTGCTCCTCATGCAGGCGGTAGATCTCCCGCAGGCGGCGGCGCACCCGGTTGCGCACCACGGCGCACCCCACCTTGGTGGACACGGTGAGGCCCAGGCGGCAGCTTTTCTGGCCGTTGTCCCGGACATAGAGGGCCAAACGGCTGTCGGCGGCGGACTTTCCCCGGTTATAGGCCCGGCGGAACAGGTGGTTTTCCTTGAGGGAGACGGTTTTCTTCATACGACCTCCGTAGGGGATAACAGCAGACGAGCGATATGCGCTCCTGGGGCCCCCGCAAAGCCGTCTTTCAGGCTTTGTGGGGAAAGGAGGAGCAGCACAATGAGTGAGTTTTCGGCAACGCCGGAAACGAGCGATATGCAGCTTGCTCCGACGCTGCTGCGCTGCGAAGGGGCGGCGCGCCTAAGCTCACGCTTCTCCGCGCATAAACGCCTAGGGGCGAGGGATATCTCCCGCGCCCCGGTGTTTATCGTCTATCCCGATGTGTGCGCCATCAGTGGCTCAGGCGGGCGCGGCCCTTTGCGCGGCGGCGGGCCAGAACCTTGCGGCCATTGGCGGTGGCCATGCGCTTGCGGAAGCCGTGGACCTTGGAGCGCTGGCGCTTCTTGGGCTGATAGGTACGAACCATGCGGGAACACCTCCTGTACAATTTGGCAGCCGCCCAAAGCCGGGCGGCGCCCTCCACAACGCCCCTGCGGGGCGCGGTCGGCAGTCATTTCGCGTAATCGCGTATGGATGATTATATCTTGATTTGCCCGCCCTGTCAACAAAAAAACGCCAATCTCCCTGCAATATTTATTCTTCCGCCGCGGCAGCACAATATCTTGTGGATTTTTCTCCGCCCCGCCCTACATTATAAAAAACAATTCACAAAACCCTTGTCTCCCACCCTATATTTTGGTATAATAGTTTAGTTATATATTTCATTTTTTGGGAGGCTTGCGCCCATGAGATCGGCCGCCGACGTCTGGAAAAAAGTAAAGAGCCTGATGGAGGGCGGCATGACCGCCGTAGCCATTGACACCTGGTTTGGAGATGTGGAGGCCGTGGCCCTGGAGGACACCCGGCTGGTGCTGTGCGTGCCCACCGACTTCAAACGGAGCATCATCCGCACCCGGTTCCAGAGCACGGTGGAGCAGGCGCTGAAGGAGCTGTTCTCCTTCGACGTGGACGTGGCCCTTCTTCTGCCGGAGGAGCGGGACGCCTACGACGCCCAGCGCGCCGGCCCCGCCTCCGCCGGGGGGGACGCGGAGCGCTACACCTTTGAGCGCTTTGTGGTGGGCTCCACCAACCGCTTCGCCTACACCGCCGCCAAAAAAGTGGCGGAGGAGCCGGGGGGGGCGTACAACCCCCTGTTCATCTACGGCCAGTCGGGGTTGGGCAAAACCCACCTGCTCCACGCCATCGCCAACCGGGTGCGGCAGGACAACCCCGGCAGCCGCATCATGTACGTCCAGAGCGAGGACTTTGTCAACGAGCTCATTGGCAACCTGCGCCGGGGCATTGATATGCAGGGCTTCCGGGACAAATACCGCCAGGTTGACCTGTTCCTCATGGACGACGTACAGTTCATCGCCGGCAAGGACTCCAGCGAAGAGGAGCTGTTCCACACCTTCAACACCCTGTATGAGCAGAAAAAGCAGATCGTCTTCACCTCCGACCGGCCCCCCCACGAAATGCTCCGGCTGGAACAGCGGCTGCGCACCCGCTTTGAGCAGGGCCTGCCCGCGGACATCCAGCCCCCTGACTACGAGACCCGGGTTGCCCTGCTGAAAAACAAGGCGGTGGAGCGGGGCATCTCCCTGCCCGAGCCGGTGCTTTCCTATGTGGCGGAGAACATCACCTCCAACGTCCGCCAGATCGAGGGCGTGGTGAACAAGATCATGGCCTTCCAGGAGCTGATGGGCGAGCAGGTGGACATTGAGACCACCATCCGGGCGGTGCGGGACATCCTGAAGGCAAAGGAGAACTTCCTCCCCTCGGCGGACACCGTCATTCAGGAGGTGGCCCGGTTCTACGAGCTGGACGCCTCCGCCATCTGCGGGCAGAGCCAGAACAAGGAGATCAGCACCGCCCGGAACGTGGCCATGTATATCATCCGGGAGATGACCCAGCTGTCCCTGGCGGAGATCGGCCAGCAGTTTGGCGGGCGGCACCACTCCACCGTGCTCAACTCCATCAACCGGGTGGAGAAGATGATGAAGGAGCAGCCTGAAATGACCGAGATCATCCGGGATATCACCAACGCGGTGAACTCAGCCTATTAAAGGCGTTACTTTCCGCTCGTGCGGAAAGTAACCAAAGGCACGCTTAAGGGAAAAAATCCGGTTCGTGAGGCCCAAAGGGCGGGCCCCACTCTCAGGATTTCCCCCCTTTAAGAATCCCCTTCACGGGGGACGCCCTATACGAAGGGCAGACGGGAGCCCTCCCGGCGTCAACGGCTTTCGACGCATCCTCCCCCATTGGCGCTGCCGCCGGTATCCAAACACTGAAAAGCGCGGAGCCCACGACGATACGCCTCAGCTGCGCACCGTTCGGCACTTGGTTTTTATGCCCTGATCTTCCACAATCCTGCGGCCTGTGCTGTGGAACTCTGTGAAAGGTTTTCCAAAGCCGCGGGAGAATCCGGAAGCTGTGCAGATTTTGTGCACCCCGCTGTGGACGGGCAAACGCCGCCGTTTCAACCCTTTTCCCGCTTTTCCACACCCCCCACACTCCCTACGGACTACTACGAATTTTTAAACCCCTCCTCTCCTGCGGAGAAGGGAGAAAGGAACCGATATGAAATTTTCCTGTGAAAAGGCCATCCTCCAATCCGCCGTCACCACCGCCGGCCGGGTGGTGGCCCCAAAAAGCTCCATCCAGGCTCTGGAGGGTGTGCTCATCGAGGCCGGACAGGGCGGGCTGAGCCTCAGCGGCTACAACCTGGAGACCGGTGTGATTACCAGCGTCCCCGCCGAGGTGAAGGAGGGGGGGGCCATTGTGCTCTCCGCCCGCCTGTTCGGGGAGATCCTCCGGCGGATGCCGGACGACGTGGTGGCCATCCATACCGACGGCTGCTCCGTCCATATCCAGTGCGGCCCCACCTCCTTTGATATCATGGGCAGCAGCGACGAGGACTTTCCCGAGCTGCCCCAGGTGGAGGACGGGAGCAGCCTGATTGTCAGCCAGGGCAGCCTACGTGCCATGATCGGCCAGACCAGCTTTGCCGTCAGCGACAACGAGAGCCGTCCCATCCATACCGGCGCGCTGTTTGAGGCGGAGGACGGACAGCTCACCATGGTGGCGGTGGACGGCTACCGGCTGGCCCTGCGTCGGGAGAAGCTGCTGGGCCAGGAGGTCCCGGGGAAGCTGTCCTTTGTGGTGCCCGGCGCCGCCCTCAACGAGGTGGAGAAGATCTGCGCCGACTGTGACGAGCCGGTCACCGTCACCCAGGGGGACCGCCATGTCATGTTTCAGATCGGGGGCACGCTGCTGGTGGCCCGGCGGCTGGAGGGGGAATTTCTCAATTACCGCCAGACCATCCCCCAGAACAACGCCATTTCGCTGGAGGCGGACTGCGCCGACCTTCAACGCTCCATCGACCGCGCCTCCCTTATCATCAACGACAAGCTGAAAAGCCCCCTGCGCTGCAAGTTTGACGACGGCGTGCTGTCCATCACCTCCAAAACCGCCATTGGGTCCGCCTTTGACACCTGCCCCATCACGGGAGACGGCAAGGGGCTGGAGATCGGCTTCAACAACCGCTTTCTGATGGACGCGGTAAAGGCCGCGCCGGCCCAGCGGGTGCGGCTGGAGCTGAACACCGCCACCTCCCCCTGCCTCATCCTGCCCCAGGACGGCGGGGAGGACAACTTCCTCTACATGGTGCTTCCCGTGCGGTTGCGGGCGGCGGAGTAAGAAACGCAGAACAGGCCGTCTTAAAGCGTGGCAGCAAAGCGGCCAAGGAGGTTGTCATGGAAGAGCAGCGTGTTAAAATCAACACGGAATATATCAAGCTGGACGCCCTTTTGAAGTTTGCCGGGGCGGTGGGCACCGGCGGGGAGGCCAAGCTGGCCATCCAGAACGGGGAGGTCAGGGTCAACGGCGAGCCCTGCGCCATGCGGGGCAGGAAGATGTACCCGGGCGACCGGGCGGAGCTGTCCGGCCTAACGCTGGTGGTGGAATGACCGTCGATCGAATCACCCTGGATTTTTTCCGGAATTATCTCCACGGGGAGGCCGAATTTCACCCCGGCGTCAACGTGATCGCGGGGGAGAACGCCCAGGGCAAGACCAATCTGCTGGAGGCCGTGGCCTACCTGTCCTCCGCCTCCTCCCACCGGGCCCGGTACGACCGGGAGCTGATCCGCCACGGGGTGGACCACGCCTTTCTCAAGGCGGGGGTCACCAGCCGGGGGCGGGCCATGGTGGTGGAGGCGGACCTGCACCGGGGCTCCCGCCGCCAGCTGCGCTCCAACGGGGTGAGGCTGAAAACGGCGGCGGAGCTGTCCGGCATTTTGAACACCGTGCTGTTCTGTCCCGAGGACCTGTACCTCATCCGGGAGGGGGCGGAGGCCCGGCGGCGGTTTCTGGACGGCTGCATCTGCCAGCTGCGGCCCCGGTATGCCCAGGCCCTGGCGGAGTACCGGCGGCTGTACCAGCACAAGACCCGCATATTGAAGGACGCGGAGCAGCACCCCAGCCTGCTGGACACCCTGGACGATTTCTCCCTCCGCATGGCCCAGTGCGGGGCGGTGCTGGTCCACTACCGGGCCCACTTTGTCAAGCGCCTGCGGGAGACCGCCCCCGCCATCCACGCCGACTGCTCCGGCGGCCGGGAACAGCTGGGGCTGGGGTATGTGACGGTGTCCTCCGTCACCGACCCGGAGGCCAGTCCAAAGGAGATACTGCCCCAGCTGCTGGCCCACCAGGAGGCCCACCGGGCGGCGGAGCTCGCCTCCCGCGCCTGCCTGTCCGGTCCCCACAAGGACGAGCTGGCGGTGGAGGTCAACGGGGAATCCGCCAAGGCCTACGCCTCTCAGGGGCAGACCCGGACGGCGGCGCTGGCGCTGAAGCTGGCGGCCCGGGATATCTTCCGGCAGGAGACGGGGGAGTGGCCGGTGCTGCTGCTGGACGACGTGCTCAGCGAGCTGGATGCCCGCCGCCAGGAATTTGTCTTGAACCGCATCACCTCCGGCCAGGTGTTCATCACCTGCTGCGAGGAGGAGAAGCTGGCCCGCCTGAAAGAAGGTAAAGCGTTTCATATAAAAGAGGGGCGGCTGTTGTGATGAACACCTGGTTCGGCGCAAGTGCGCCGTATTAAGTGTTTTGCGCAGCAAAACTTTGGCGCAGGCGGAATTTATTTCCGCCGAGCATTAAAATTAAGGGGCCCTCGCGGGGCCTGACCCGCGGGGAGTTCATCACCTGCTGCGAGGAGGAGAAGCTGGCCCGCTTAAAAGGAGGCAAAGCGTTTCACGTGAAACAAGGAACGCTGCTTCCCGTTTAGAAAAGCAGGGCAGGGCTGCGGCCCGGCCGGGGCATTATACTTTCTCTCTCCCGAGAGAAAGTAACCAAAGAGCGCGCTTAAGGGGGCCCGTCCGGCCCGCGCTCCGCGCTCAAGGCCGGGCCCCCTTAAGAATCCCCAGGGACGAAGGGCATTTCCCCGCCAAGTGGGTGGTCGATACGGCTTTTGATCCCGACGAACGGCTTTCTCTTTTATTTTCCGGCCCACAGGGGCCTACCTGGGTGCCGGGACGGGCGCCGGCGGCTCTCCTGCCAGCGCCTCCGGGGCCCTGGACACGGAACGGGGCCATTTGCCGCCGTGCCGCGGCCCGCCCCGTATGCGTCGGGCCACCCAGGCGCGTTTGGGGTACATAGGGGCGAAGCCCCTGTGCACGCTTTTGCCTACTTTTGCCGTGTGGCAAAAGTAGGCCGCCCTGGGGGCGGAACCCCATAAAAACTCCCCCGGCGGGGAGAGGAGGTGTGGAGATGTACCTCCACTTAGGCCAGAACGTCATGATAAGAAACCAGGACATTATCGGCATCTTTGACCTGGACAACACCACCTGGTCCTTCCGCACCCGCCGTTTTCTGGAGCGGGCGGAGCGGGAGGGCAGGGTGTTTACGGTGGGGGACGACCTGCCCCGCTCCTTTGTTTTGACCGGCCGCGGAGGGGCGGGCCCGGATATCTATATCACAGCTCTCTCTTCCGCCGCCCTCTCCGCCCGGACGGAGCGGGGCAGCTTTGAGTAATGACAGGAGGATATGACATGGAACCGATCGAATACCTGTGGAAGGACCGCAAGCGCCGCCTGGGACTGCCCCTGTCCTTTACCCGCTATTCCCTCAGCGAGGACAGGCTGTTTTATGAAACCGGCTTTTTCAACCTGAAGGCGGACGAGGTGCTGCTCTACCGGGTGCAGGACCTGGAGCTGACCATGACCCTGGGCCAGCGTATGTTCGGGGTGGGCACCGTGTGCGTCCACTCCTCTGACAAGAGTATGCCCCATCTGGACCTGAAAAACGTGAAGCGTCCCCGGGAGGTGAAGGAGCTGATCCACCGGAGCGTGGAGGAGGCCAAGGAGCGCAGGCGGATGCGCACCACCGAGCTGCTGGGCAGGGAGGACGGCCCGGACTACCACGACGGGGACGAGCTGGACTTTGTCCCGGAAGAGGACTGCGACGCAGATTGACCCGGCCCCACGGCGGCCCCGCCTTTGGGCGGGCCGGCCGACGGCACAAGCATAGATTAGCGGAGGAACATCATGGCTGAAGAACGCAACGAACAGAACGAACTGAACACCACCCAGACCGACCACGAGTACGGCGCGTCGGAAATCCAGGTGCTGGAGGGGCTGGAGGCCGTCCGGAAGCGCCCGGGCATGTATATCGGCTCCACCTCCAGCTCCGGGCTGCACCATCTGGTGTATGAGATCGTGGACAACGCCATCGACGAGGCGCTGGCGGGCTACTGCGACTATATCACCGTGGAGATTCTGGAGGGTGACGTGATCCGCGTCACCGACAACGGCCGGGGTGTGCCCGTGGACATCCAGGCCCAGACCGGCCGGCCCGCCTTGGAGGTGGTGTACACCGTGCTCCACGCCGGCGGCAAGTTCGGCGGCGGTGGGTACAAGGTGTCCGGCGGCCTCCACGGCGTGGGCGGCAGCGTGGTTAACGCCCTGTCCGAGTGGATGGAGGTGCGGGTGCACAAAAACGGGCAGATCTACGAGGTCAAGTTCTCCCGGGGCAATATGACCCAGGAGATGACCGTGGTCGGAACCACGGACAAGACGGGCACCGAGGTGGTGTTCAAGCCGGACCCCGAGATGTTTGACGACACGGTGTACGACTACGAGACCCTCCACCGCCGGATGCGGGAGCAGGCGTTTTTGAACGCCGGGGTGCGCATTTTCATCGCGGACCGCCGCCCTGGGCGGGAGACAGAGGAGTCCATGCACTACGAGGGGGGCATCCGGGAGTTCGTCACCTTCATCAACAAGAACAAAACCCCGCTCCATGAGCAGGTCATCTATATGTCCGGTTCCAGGGACGACTCCATGGCCGAGATCGCCATGCAGTACAGCGAGGACAGCTATAACGAGATCATCGTCTCCTTTGCCAACAATGTCCACACCCCCGAGGGCGGTATGCACGAGGAGGGGCTGAAGCGGGCCCTCACCAATGTGCTCAACGCATACGGGAAAAAGGCCAATATTTTCAAGGGCGAGGAGAAGGTGTCCGGAGACGACTGCCGGGAGGGCCTGACCTGCGTGATCTCCGTCAAGCTCACCGAGGCCCAGTTCGAGGGCCAGACCAAGGCCAAGCTGGGAAATTCCGAGATGCGCACTCTGGTCAACGCCGTGGTGAGCGACAAGCTGGAGCAGTTTTTGGACGAGAACCCCGCCGTGGGCAAGGCCATTCTGGAAAAGGCCCTCATGGCCAACCGCGCCCGGGAGGCCGCCCGCAAGGCCCGGGAGAACATCCGCCGCAAGAACGCCCTGGAGGGCTCCACCCTCCCTGGCAAGCTGTCCGACTGCAACGAGCGCGACCCAGCGCTGACGGAAATCTATATCGTGGAGGGCGACTCCGCAGGGGGCTCCGCCAAGCAGGGCCGGGACTCCCGGTTTCAGGCCATCCTGCCCCTGTGGGGCAAGACGCTCAACGTGGAGAAGGCCAGGGCGGACAAGATCTACGGCAATGACAAGCTCCAGCCCGTCATCACCGCCCTGGGCGCGGGCCTGGGCGAGGACTTTGACGAGAGTAAGCTGCGCTACCACAAGGTGGTCATCATGGCCGATGCCGATGTGGACGGCTCCCACATCCGCACCCTGCTGCTCACCTTCTTCTTCCGGTTCATGCGGCCGCTGATTGAGCGGGGATACGTCTACGCCGCAGTCCCCCCCCTGTTCAAGCTGGTGCGGGGCAAGCAGGTGCGGGTTGCCTTCTCCGAGGAGGAGCGGGACGCCATCTCCGCCGAAATGCGCGGGGGCAACCCCAACGTGAAGGTGGACATCAGCCGCTTCAAGGGCCTGGGCGAGATGGACTATGAGGAGCTGTGGGAGACCACCATGGACCCGGAGCGCCGCACCCTCAAGCGGATCACCATGGAGGACGCGGTGAAGGCGGACGCCATCTTCACCCTGCTCATGGGCGAGAAGGTGGAGCCGCGCCGGGAGTATATCGAGCAGAACGCCCTGAAAGCGGTCAATCTGGATTATTGAGAAGCGCGGAGCCGTTGTGAGCAGCGCGGATGGACCGAAGCGAAGGCAAGAGCCCAAGGCCCACGCAGTGGAACTGGGTCTTGCCTGAGTGGTCGGGAAGCCGCGCGTCGCGAACAGGCGCAGCGTGACAACAGGAGGATTCCTAATAGATGGCTAAAAACGACGAGTATATGACCCGGGATATCAGCTTTCCCAACCAGAAAATTGTTGAGATCAACCTGGAGCACGAGATGCAGAACGCGTACATCGAGTACGCCATGTCCGTCATCAAGGGCCGGGCCCTGCCCGACGTGCGGGACGGCCTGAAGCCCGTCCACCGCCGGATTCTGTACTCTATGTACGACACGGGCCTCACCTCGGACAAGCCCTTCAAAAAGTCCGCCACCTGCGTGGGCGAGGTGCTGGGCAAGTACCACCCCCACGGCGACCAGTCTGTCTATGACGCCCTGGTCCGCTTGGCCCAGGACTTCTCCATGCGCTATATGCTGGTGGACGGCCACGGCAACTTCGGCAGCGTGGACGGCGACCCCCCGGCGGCCTACCGTTATACCGAGGCCCGTATGTCCAAAATCGCCAATGAGATGCTCCGGGACATCGAAAAGGACACCGTGAACTGGGACCCCAACTTCGACGAGTCCATCAAGGAGCCCCGTGTCCTGCCCAGCCGCTTCCCCAACCTGCTGGTGAACGGCTCGTCCGGCATCGCCGTGGGCATGACCACCAACATCCCGCCCCACAACCTGCGGGAGGTCATCGACGCGGTGATCTGCGTGCTGGACAACGAGAACGCCACCCTGGACGACCTGATGGAGCACATCAAGGGCCCGGATTTCCCCACCCGGGGGATCATCCTGGGCCGGTCGGGCATCCGGGCGGCCTACGCCACCGGCCGGGGCCGCATCCAGGTCCGGGCCCGCACCGAGATGGAGGAGTTCGGCCAGGGCCGCACCCGCATCATCGTCACCGAGCTGCCCTACCAGGTGAACAAGTCCCGGCTGGTGGAGAACATCGCCGACCAGGTGAAGGACAAGCGCTTGGAGGGCGTGTCCGGCCTGCGGGACGAGTCCGATGGAAAAAAGGGCATGAGGATCGTCATCGAGCTGAAGAAGGACGCCAACCCCCAGGTGACGCTCAACCGCCTGTTCAGCCAGACCCAGATGCAGGTCACCTTCGGCGTGATCCTGCTGGCCCTGGTGGACGACCAGAAGCAGCCCCGCATCCTCACCCTGCGGCAGATTCTGGACGAGTATATCGCCTTCCAGGAGGAGGTGCTCACCCGGCGCACCCGGTTTGACCTCAGGAAGGCCCAGGAGCGGGCCCACCTGCTGGAAGGCCTGCTCATCGCCCAGGACAACATCGACGAGGTCATCCAGATCATCCGCTCCAGCTACGACAACGCCAGGGAGCGGCTCATGGAGCGCTTCGGGCTGGACGAGGTGCAGGCCCAGGCCATCTGCGATATGCGCCTCATCGCCCTCCAGGGCCTGAACCGGGAGAAGCTGGAGGCGGAGTACAAGGAGCTGGAGGAGCGCATCGCCTATTTCAACTCCCTGCTGGCCGACGAGGGCAAGCTGCGGGGCGTGCTCAAGGACGAGCTGACGGAAATTCGGGACAAGTACGGCGACGAGCGCAAAACCGAGATCGGCTTCGCGGAAAACGACATCGACATTGAGGATCTGATCGAGGAGGAGCAGTCCGTCTTTACCATGACGGCCAACGGCTACATCAAGCGCACCTCCGCCAGCGAGTACGCCGCCCAGGGCAAGGGCGGCATGGGCCGCAAGGGCATGACCGCCCGGGAGGAGGACTATGTGAACACGGTGTTCACCGCCTCCACCCACGACCATATCCTGTTCTTCACCGACAAGGGCCGGGTGTTCCGCAAGAAGGGTTATCAGATTCCCGAGGCGGGGCGCACCGCTAAGGGCACCAATATCGTCAACGTCCTCCAGGTGGAGCCGGGGGAGCGGGTGGCGGTGATGATCCACACCCGGGACATTTCTGAGGGGGAGAACCCCCGCTACCTCACCATGTTCACCCGGAAGGGCACCGTGAAGCGGCTGGACGCCTCCTCGCTGAAGAACCTGCGCAACAACGGCCTGCGGGTGATCACCCTGGAGGAGGGCGACGAGCTCATCGAGGTGCGGGAGACCGACGGGGAACAGCGGCTGCTCATCGCCACCCACGACGGCATGGCCGCCTGCTTCCCGGAGGAGGAGGTGCGCACCACCGGGCGCACGTCCATGGGCGTGCGGGGCATCAAGCTGCGGGAGGGGGACTACGTGGTGGCCGCCGCCCGGGCAAAGCCGGGCAAAGCCGTGCTCACCATCACGGAGAACGGCTACGGCAAGCGCTCCCCGGTGGAGGACTACCGCATCACCGCCCGGGGGGCCTACGGCGTGAAGAACTACGGCCTCACCGACAAGACCGGGGCCGTGGTGGGGGTCAAGGTGGTGGACGGCAGCGAAGACCTGCTGCTGGTAACCCAGTCGGGCACCATCATCCGCACCGATGTGGATGAGATCCGCACCTGCGGCCGTGCCAGCCAGGGCGTCATTGTCATGCGCTTCAAGGAGGAGGGCGACCGGGTGATCGCCCTGTCCCTGGCGGAGAAGGAGGAGACGCCTCCTGCGGAGGAATAACGGGGGCGGAATGCTCTCTCGCGTGAGAAAAGGGAACCCGTAAATGTCCTTGCAGATGGAAAGTGCGGGGAGGTCGAGCAGGGCTTGCAAAAATTTTATATGAGCCAGTATGGAAACAAATTATTTGGCTGTGCCGCATTATTTGGTTTGTGTCTGGTCATTGAGGGAATTTTTGACGTGGGCTATGGGGAATATGCACTTCGCGGCTCCTGGGAGCGGATATTTGGCGCGTTTACCGGGACAGCGATGGTTGTGGGCTTTGGCGGTACTTTAGTTTTGTTTCATAACAAAAAGATGCGGCCAAATGCCAGATTTCTGCTTGAACTTGCTGTTTTAATATCTTTTCTGTCCCTTGGCCCTTTGGTGATGATGCTAAAGTTCTCCTATTTTATGGCAGCGGGGGGCGCATTGGTCTGTGGGCTCATATGCTGTGCGACGGTGATCCCTTTTGGCCTGTCATTGGTGTATCTTCTGGTGAAGAGGCGGAAGCTGAAATGACCCTGGGCCGAACGGCGCACCACGGAGGCGCATTTGGTGGGCCTCGCCATTTTTCAGTGCCCGCAAATCAGCGGCAGCACCAATCGGGGGAGATCACTCCCGGCCCCGCGCGCCGGAAAGTCACAAAACAGCTGTCGTATAGGGCGTCCCCCGTAAACAGGGGTTCTTAGGGGGAGGCCGACTATGGAAGCGGCCCGCCCCCCGGGGCCGATTCCATTCGGAGGCCGCCCCCTGAGTGTGTCTTTGCCTACTTTCTGCACAAGCAGAAAGTAGGTCTCCGAAGGAAGCTTTAGAAAGGAATCCCTGTTCATGAAAACCGTGACGTTATACACCGACGGCGCCTGTTCCGGCAACCCCGGCCCCGGGGGCTGGGGGGCCATCCTGATGTACGGCCCCCACAAGAAGGAGCTCAGCGGCGGCGAGCGCAGCACCACCAACAACCGCATGGAGCTCACCGCGGTGATCCGGGGGCTGGAGGCGCTCAACGAGCCCTGCGCCGTGGAACTCTACTCCGACTCCAAATACGTCATCGACGCGCTGGAGAAGGGCTGGGCCCGGGGCTGGCGGGCCCGGGGCTGGATTAAGGCAGACAAAAAGCCCGCCCTCAACCCCGACCTGTGGGAGCGGCTGCTGGCGCTGTGCGAGCGCCACACCGTCACCCTCCACTGGGTCAAGGGCCACGCCGACAACCCGTTCAACAACCGCTGCGATGAGCTGGCGGTGGGGGAGTGGCAAAAGCTGAAAAAATGAGGCCCTTGACCCACAGGTCGGGGCCCCCGCGCGAGCCCAGCGGAGCGGGTCGCGTGGGGAGAGGAGGAGCAAGGAAGCACGTGAAGATTTCGCCGTCAGGCGGAAACGAAGCGAAGCGGACTTTGCGACGACGCGGGCCATGCCGACAACCCGTTTAACAACCGCTGCGATGAGCTGGCGGTGGCCGAGTGGAAGAAATTGAAGCCGTAACCCTTCGCGCCTGGCGGTGCGGAACAAATAAAGAGAAAGAAGGAATGACCCATGGGCAAGTTTGTGATCTCCAAGGCAAAGAACGGCGAGTACACCTTCAACCTGAAAGCGGGCAACGGCGAGGTGATCCTCTCCGCCTCCGAGACCTACGCCAGTTTGGACAGCTGCAAAAACGGCGTGGAGTCAGTGCGCAAGAATTCCACCGCCCACGTGGAGGACCAGACCAAGGAGGGCTTTGAGGAGCTCACCCACCCCAAGTTCGAGCTGTACACCGACAAGGCGGGGGAAACCCGCTTCCGCCTCAAGGCCCGCAACGGGGAGAACATCGGCCGCAGCGAGGGCTACAAGGCCAAGGCCAGCGCCCTGAACGGCATCGCCTCCGTGGGCAAAAACGCCCCCGAGGCCAGCGTGGTGGTGGAGGAAGCGTGAGCAGACAAGAAAGCGCCGGGCTGCCCCGGCGCTTTCTCTTATTCCGCTTCCTCCCGCTCCAGCCGTTCCAGGTGGTCCCGCAGGGCGAGGTTGATATAGCTGGAAACTGAGCGGTCATCGTACTCAGCCAGTCCCTTGATTTTCTGGTAGACTGGGTCGTCCAGCGTGATACTGATCCGAACTTTCAAAGGCTTCATAACATCACCTGCCTCATCATAGCATTTTCATCAACCTAATATTGACAACTCATATCAGATCATATACAATATGACAGGGTGATACCATGAACGAGCATGAATTTGACAAGGCGCTCTCGGACTTTCTGGACGACGAACAGTATGAACGGGCCAGCGAGACGGTCTATCAGCTGATCCGCGCCGCCTTTGCCGCCGGCTGGCGGGCGGCGCTGGGTTCGGATATCGGGAACGTTATAAAGGCGGAGAAGGGGTAGCGGCGCTGCGCAAGCTCAGGCGCAAAACCGTGGGCCCCGCTTGGCTTCCGTGTCTGGAGACAGGCGGCAGCGCAAATAGGGGGGAGCCAGTCGAAAGCCGCGTGCGCCGGAAGGGATATAACCAGAAGCCAAGGGAGCGCCCCACAGGGCCCCGGCCCTCGCTGTGAGAGAGAAAGCAAGCCCCCGTCGGAAGACGGGGGCTTGTTTTATTCTTCCTCTTTCGCGGTGACCGCGATGTTCAGCTCGTCCAACTGCTTCTGCTCCACGGTGGACGGTGCGCCCTCGTCGCCGCAAGCTCCATATCCCTCGCTCCCGCCTTTGGCGGGAGCTCGCTCATTGCGCTGCGGCTCCGCTCCCCACAAAAGCTGAGGTGCGCTTTTGCGGGGACCCCATTAAAAGCGGCTTTGCGGGGGCCCCGGTGATGGGCGTTTGGATTACGCTTCCTCTTTCGCGGTGACCGCGATATTCAGTTCATCCAACTGCTTCTGTTCCACGGTGGACGGTGCGCCCATCATTAAATCCTGGGCCCGCTGGTTCATGGGGAAGGGGATGACCTCGCGGATGGACTCCTCGCCGGTGAGCAGCATGATCATCCGGTCCACCCCGGGGGCGGCGCCCGCGTGGGGGGGCGCGCCGTAGGTGAAGGCGTTGTACATGGCGGGGAACTTGGCCTTCACGTCGGCCTCGCCCAGGCGCACCAGCTCGAAGGCCTTCACCATGATCTCTGGGTCGTGGTTGCGCACCGCGCCGGAGGCGGTCTCATAGCCGTTGCACACCAGGTCGTACTGGAACGCGGTGATGGTCAGCGGGTCAACCTCCCCCGCCGCTGCCTTTTGGAGGATGTCCAGCCCGCCGTTGGGCATGGAGAAGGGGTTGTGGCAGAATTCCAGTTCGCCGCTCTCCTCGCCGACCTCGTACATGGGGAAGTCCACGATCCAGCAGAACTGGTACTGCTCCTTGTCCATGTGGCTTGGGCAGAAGGCCCCCAGCTTGCTGCGCAGCACCCCGGCGGTCTTCTGGGCGGCGGCCAGCCTGCCCGCCGCCAGCCCCACGAAGCACCCGGGTGTCAGCCCCAGGGCCTTGACTACCTCGTCCTTGATGGGCTGGACGAACTTGGCGATGCCGCCCACGATCTCCCCGCCCTCGTCATAGCGGAACCAGTAGGCTTTCTCCCCCGCCTGCACCTCCACGTCCGCGCACAGCTTGTCGATCTGCTTCCGGGTGCCCTCGAAGCCGGTGACCACAATGGCCTTGACGGTGTTCCCCTCGAAGGGGGCGAAGCCGCAGCCGGACAGGGCGCCGGTGGCGTCCTGGATGAGCAGGTCGATGCGCAGGTCGGGCTTGTCGGTGCCGTAGAGCTCCATGGCGTCGTTGAACTTGATGCGCCGGAAGGGGGCGGGGGTGACCCGGTCATACAGGCCGTACTGCCGGAATACCGGCACCAGCACCCGTTCCAGCACGGCCAGCACGTCCTCCTGGGTGGCGAAGGACATCTCCATGTCCAGCTGGTAGAACTCGCCGGGGGTGCGGTCGCCCCGGGCGTCCTCGTCCCGGAAGCAGGGGGCGATCTGGAAGTACTTGTCGAAGCCGGAGGCCATCAGCAGCTGCTTGAACTGCTGGGGGGCCTGGGGCAGGGCGTAGAACCTGCCCGGGTGCTTGCGGGAGGGGACGAGGTAGTCCCTGGCCCCCTCGGGGGAGGAGGCGGTGAGGATGGGGGTGGTGATCTCCAAAAACCCCTCGCCGATCATGGCGGCGCGCAGGGCGGCCACCACGTTGGAGCGCAGGATGATGTTTTGCTTCACTTCGGGGTTGCGCAGGTCGAGATAGCGGTATTTGAGCCGGGTGGCCTCGTCCGCCTCCCGGGAGCGGCTGATGGGGAAGGGCAGTTCGTTGTGGCGGCAGCGGCCCAGCACCTCAATTTTGGCGGGCACCACCTCGATGTCGCCGGTGGGCATATTGGGGTTCTTGCTGTCCCGCTCCCGGACCACGCCCTCGACGGAGATGGTGGACTCCTTGTTCAGCCCCTTCACGGCGGCCAGTGTTTCCCCGGTCTCCAGCACCACCTGGGTGGCGCCGTAGAAGTCCCGGAGCACCAGGAAGGCCAGGGTCTGCCCCACCTCCCGGACGTTCTCCATCCAGCCCACCAGCTTCACCTGCTGTCCCACGTGCTCCAGGCGCAGGTCATTGCAGGTGTGGGTACGCGATTGAACCATGATAATCAACTCCAATTCGTAATATTGCAGAAATATACTTCAATTTGTATTCAAAAGCTGTTCCGCCGCATCTTCGAACCCGGCGGTTGGAACATAGGGATTCCACCGTCCGTCTTTTCCCGGAACCCAAAGGGCGTTTCCGTCCCAGTAGGCGGTATAGGTGACAACGCAGCCCTCGCACCGTTGGAATATCACGCCCGCCCCGGAGGGCCGGGCGTTCCGCGCCCTGCGGTAGCGGCTGGTCTCCAGCAGTGCCGTGATCTCGTCAGTCAGCGGTTCCTTCCAGGTGTGAGATGCCCCATCCGCTGTCGGGGGCTCGCCGCTCCAGCCATAGGAGAGCGCCCGCGCCGGCACAGGGACAAATTCCACGCCCCCCGTTCGGTCTCCCAGCTGGTCAAACGTCAGACTGGGTGTGGACAGACGACCCCAGACAACCCATACAACGGCGACCATCGCCGCCAGAATCGCGGCGGCTATGGCGCGCTTTTTTAAAACCAGCCCCCTCACCTCAACCCTCCTGGAATGTCCCATACGCCTGGATAATCCGGGCCAGTTCCTCATACAGCCCCTGGTCGGTGTAGTAGAAGCCGCTGCTGAAATACACCTGCCCGTTGCCGTAGACGGAGGGAGTCTCCCAGTGGGGATTCCGCAGCACCATGGACAGGTGGACGCTGCCCCTCGGGTCGTCAATGGAGTAGCCGTCTTGGAAAGGGAGAAACAGGTTGCCCAGGCTGGCCCGGTAGGAGTGGCCGTCAAAAGCCCGGGTGACGGCCTCGATAGCCGCCCCCTCCGCCTGGTCCGCGTCCATCTTCCAGACATCGAAGCCGAAATCCTCCGCCGACCGCCAATAGGAGGCGACGTTGGAGGCGGCCAGGCTGGTGATCTCCTCATTTTGCGCGCCCGCGATGTCCCGCCAGCTCCTGGGCCGGGTGTACCACAGGCAGAACGCGGCGAGGACGGCCAGCGCCGCGCCCGCGGCAATCGGCCATTTCCACTTTTTCATGCGCATACCTCTTTCCAGTTTGTAATATCAGGCGGGGATACAGCGGATTGTTATTGTCAGTCCTTCTCCCGGATGGGCGCGGCGTTCCGCCCCTCCTCCAGGGCGGCCAGCACGGCGGAGGCCGCCTCCCCCGCGTCCAGCAGCCTCTGCTCCCCGGTGGCCATGTCCTTCAGGGACACCTTGGACTGCTTGATCTCGTCCTCCCCCAGGAATGCGGCGAAGGGCACCCCCAGCTTGTCGGCGTAAGCCATCTTCTGCTTGAACTTTTTCTGCTCGGTGTACAGCTGGGCCCGCACGCCCGCCCCCCGCAGCCGGGTGGCGAAGGCGATGGCGGGGGAGAGGTCGTCCGTCATGGGCAGGATGAGCACGTCGGCGGGGGCGGTGACGAGCTGGTCGTTGAGCAGGCCCTGCTCCTCCAGCACGTAGAACAGCCGGGTGAGGCCGATGGAGATGCCCACGCCGGGGAGTTGTTTATCGGTGTAATATTCCGCCAGGTTGTCATACCGCCCGCCGGAACAGATGGAGCCGATCTCGGGGTGGCCGGTCATGAAGGTCTCGTACACGGTGCCGGTGTAGTAGTCCAGCCCCCGGGCAATGGTCAGGTCCACCGCGAATTTCTCCTCGGGCACGCCAAAGGCCCCCAGGTATTTCACCACGGTGGACAGCTCGTCCAGCCCCTGGTCGAAGAGCTCGTGCCGCCCGCGGTACGCCTCCAGGGAATCAAGAACCGTTTTATTACTGCCCGTAATGGAAATGAACTTCAAAATCTCGTCCGCCTGCTCAAGGGTGAGGCCGGTCTCCTCCCCGGTGAGCAGCTCCCGCACCTTGTCCCCGCCGATCTTGGGCAGCTTGTCCACGGTGCGCATCACGGCCCCGGCCTGATCCGACAGGCCCAGCATGGCGTAAAACCCGTTGAGGATTTTCCGGTTGTTCACCCGGATCTGGAAGTGTTTCAGCCCCAGGCTGGTGAAGGTCTGGAAGATGATGGCGGGGATCTCCGCCTCGTTGACGATGTCCAGCTTTCCGTCGCCGATCACGTCAATGTCCGCCTGATAGAACTCCCGGAACCGGCCCCGCTGGGCCCGCTCCCCCCGGTATACCTTGCCGATCTGGAACCGGCGGAAGGGGAAGGACAGCTGGCTGTAGTGCAGGGCCACGTACTTGGCCAGGGGCACGGTGAGGTCGAAGCGCAGGGACAGGTCGCTGTCCCCCTTGGTGAAGCGGTAGATCTGCTTCTCCGTCTCGCCCCCGGCCTTGGCCAGCAGCACCTCGCTGGCCTCGATGACCGGGGTGTCCAGGGGGGTGAAGCCGTACAGGGCATAGGAGCGGCGCAGCAGCTCCGTCATCCGCTCGAACTGCGCCTGGGGCGCGGGGAGCAGCTCCATGAACCCGGACAGGGTGCGGGGTTTTTGTTTCGCCATGGTGGTTTCTCCTTTCGGTATATGCGCTCACAGCGCCAGCGCCTGGGCCAGGAAGCGGATCAAGCGCTCCCGGTATTGGCCCAGCATGATGTTTTCTTGCTGGGAATCATATTTGTTGTTTCCCTGGTGGACAAAATAGGTCAGTGTGTTCCGGTTCAGCGAGATGGAATCCAGGGGCCATCCCATGTGCCGCTCCTTGGCGGGCTTGTCCACCAGATAAAAGGCGCTCTGCCGGGTGGCCTCGCTGTCCTCCATGAAGGAGGATATGGTTCCGCGGCTGTAGACGGCGATTCCGTCCAGGTAATAGGCCAGCACCTTTCCGCCCAGGGAGTGGACCAGCTGGGTGTAATATTGGATCATCTCTTCATCATCCAGCCGAGGGCCCCCGCTGGGGGTTCTGACGTTCAGCCCCGGCTGGCGGCTGTCGTCCATCGGCAGGCCGTCGAAATACAGCCCGGAATCGTTGCAGATCACCGTGTCGAAGTATCTTCCGTAAAACGCGGCCTTGAGGATGGCGTTTTCCTCCGGCGTGGTTCCCCGCTCTGCCGGCTCCTCTGCAATGCCCAGGCCGCCCAAAGTGCAGAATTCCACGTCGTAGGCGGCCAGCAGCGCCTCAAAGCGGGACACCTTGGATGGGTTGGTCGTTCCAATCAGTATTTTTTTCAAAAGACCGCCTCCAGGCAAAAAAATGCTCTCCCCCCACAGCTTATGGGACGAGAGCGTTTTTTGCAAACACTTCGTGGTGCCACCCACATTCGGCGGGCACAGCCCACCCTTTGGCCTTCTGGTGCGGGAAGGGGACCGGCCCGTCTCCGGGCCCGCTCAGCCGGCGTCTTTCCCGTCCCCCTGCCGTAAGCGCTTCCAGCCATGGCGCTTTTCTCTGTCCGGCGGCGCGGGCGGTACTCATCCGGCCTCAACGCGGCGTATTCAATTGCGGATCTGATTACACTTTTAAGGGCGCGGTGGGGTGGCTGATGAGCCGCCAGTCCAAATCGCCCCGGGCCAGACCGTGGATGAGCATTTCAGCGGTGGCGGAGTTGGTGGCCACGGGGACGTTATGCTGGTCGCACAGGTTGATGATATAGCTCACGTCCTGGTCCAGGTCGTCGGAGGTGGGGTCGTTGAAAAACAGCACCATGTCGATCTCGTCGTAGGCGATGCGGGCGCCGATCTGCTGGGCTCCGCCCTGGGCGTGGGCCAGGAACAGCTGGACGGGCAGGCCGGTGGCCTCCGCCACCTGCCGGCCGGTGTTGCTGGTGGCGCATACCGTGTGTTTGGACAGAATCCCGCAATAGGCGATGCAGAATTGGACCATCAGCTCTTTTTTGTTGTCGTGGCTCATCAGGGCAATATTCATGGGGATCGTCCTTTCTTCGGGGTGGGCCCTGGGGTCACCGGATGCGCAGCAGCGGCACCCGCTGGCCCAGAAGGCGTTTGGCGATGTTGAGATAGGCTGGGGCGGCCCCCTTGTGGGCGGACAGCACCAGCGGCACGCCGGCGGCGGTGGCCAGGGTGACGGCGGGGTCCTCCGGGACAACGCCCAGCAGGGGCAGGCCGGCGGTGTCCATGGCGTTGTCGATGGAGGTGCGCAGCTGGGAGATGAGCTTGGGCTGCACCCGGTTCATCACCAGATGGAGCTGGGGCAGGCTGTGGAGCTCCGCCACCGTCCGCTGGGCGTCCCGCAGGGCGGCGGGGTCCACGGCGGACACCACCACGGCCCGGTCGGCCGCGGCGATGGCCAGCTGGAAGCCGTCCCCCAGCCCGGCGGGGGAGTCCATAAAGACAAAATCAAAGACCTCTTTGGCCTCGTCCACCACAGCGCGGAACCGCTCCCGGTCCAGCGCCTCGGTGCCCAGGGGGGCGGTGAGCAGGTAGAGGCCCCGAATCTCGGGCTGTTCCACCGCCGCGCCCAGCAGGGAGCAGCGGTATGCCATCACATCGGAGAAGTCCATCACCGCCCGGTCGGACAGGCCCAGGGCCAGATCCAGGTCCCGCAGGCCGATGTCGGTGTCGATGCACAGCACCCGGCGGCCCAGCGCCGCCAGACAGGACGCCACCCCCGCGGTGAGGGAGGTCTTTCCGGTGCCGCCCTTTCCCGATGTGACCATGATGGCGGTTCCCATGGGACGCCTCCTTCCGACTTACCCAAAATCATATCATCTTCTTGTGAAAATTGCAATAAAATTTTCGCAAATATTGAAAATACTTCCGCAAATATCCACTTGGACCCACGAGGCGGCCGTTTATAGCGGCGACTTCTGCATTTTTGCCCAGCGCCGGGGGTACTTGGCCGGGGTGGGGGCGGTTTTTTTCACCACCACCACCCGGTGGACCGCGTCCGTGCCGGGGACGGCGTAGTCGCGGCACGGTTCCACCGCTCCGCCCAGCAGGCGGATGGCGGGCAGGGCGGCGTCAAGCTCCCCGTCGCAGCGGCCCTTCATGGCGAGGAAATACCCGCCGGGCTTGACAAAGGGCAGGCACAGCTCGGCCAGGAGCCGCAGGCTGGCCACCGCCCTGGCCGAGGCGAAGTCGAACCGTTCCCGGAAGGCGGGGTCGAGCCCCGCCTCCTCGGCGCGGGCGTGGACGGTGTCCAGCCCCTCCAGGCCCAGCCGGAGCCCCGTCTCCTCCAGCCAGTCCAGCCGTTTGTTCAGGCTGTCCAGCAGGGTGACGCGCAGGGAGGGGACCAGAATCTTCAGCGCCATGCCGGGAAAACCCGCCCCGGTGCCCACGTCAATCAGGGATTTGCCTTCAAAATCGGCGCAGTTCAGCAGGGCGGCGCAGTCCAGCATATGCAGGCTGGCCACGTCCCCGGGCTGGGTGATGGCGGTGAGGTTCATCACCCGGTTTTTTTCCAGCAGCAGCTCCCCATACCGGGCCAGCAGGGCGGGGGCGTCCCGGGGCACGCGCCCCGCCAGCCCCAGCTGCGCCAGGCCGGAGCAGATCAGCGCCTCCATGGCTCAGCCTCCAAGCGCCGCCAGCAGGGCGGGCACGCCCAGGGCCAGCCCCAGCACGGTTCCGGCGGCGCAGCCCAGGAGGGCCAGCACGCCGCCCGCCCGCCCCCCGGGGAGGGCCCCCGTCTTGAGGCGGCGGATGATCACCACCCCCAGGGCGGCGCACACCGGCACCAGGAACAGGGGGAAGGTGCCGGGCAGCTCCCGCCCCCCGGTGAACAGGGTGAAGTTGAGGATGAACAGCAGCATGAGCACGTAGGCCACGCCCATCCAGGCGGCGGCCCGCTTTTCAAAGGGGGCAAAGGTAAAGCTTTCTTTGCTTTGTCCACTATCCGACATATTGTTCTCCTTGTCACGTTTCGCCTGCTCGCGACGGCTCAAACGCTTCGCTTCTCAGCCATTTTGCCGCTCCTTTAATAAGTCCCGGATTTCCGTGAGCAGCTTCTCCTCGTTGGAGGGCGCGGGCGGGGCGGAGGGGGCCTCCTCCTTCTTGCGGTGGAGCTTGTTCAGCCCCTTCACCAGACAGAACACCACGAAGGCCATCACCAGGAAGTTGAGCACGGAGGTGAGGAAGCTGCCCAGCAGCAGCTCCCCGCCGCCGGGCAGGCGGAAGGCCAGCGACCCAGCCAGCGCCGTCCCGTCCCCGGCGAACATGCCCAGCAGGGGGTTGATGATGCAGTCGATGAGGGAGGTGATGATTCCGTTGAACGCCCCGCCGATGATGACGCCCACCGCCATGTCCATCACGTTGCCCCGGGCGATGAACTGCTTGAATTCGTTCAGAAACTTTTTCATTGGTGCAGCCCTTTCTTACAGCTCCGGGTCGAAATCGGCCTCACCGGCCTCCTCGGGGCCGGCTTCCGGCTCCTGGCCGGAGTTGGCCTCCGTCTGGGGCTCGGCGGGGTCCACCACGGCGGCTTCGGGCTCGTCGTCGGCAAACAGGGCGCGCTCCTCCCGGTTGGCCTGGAAGGGGGACTTGAAGCCCAGGCTGATATCCAGCTGGTCGTGGGCCTCGTCCTCGCCGGGGCCGCGGGAGAGCTGCCAGAGCAGGGCGTCCACGGAGACGGTCTTGGCCTCCTCGTCGGTGCGGACGCGGTAGGGGATGACGGCGGCGGCCAGGGCGGTGAGGCCCAGGGCTTTCAACAGCTTTTTCATGGGAATCTCTCCTTATCAGTTTTTTCGGGCAGGGATTCAATGGGTGGGGACGAGGGCCTCCGTGCCGCCCATGTAGGGCCGCAGGACGGCGGGCACCTTGACGGAGCCGTCGGCCTGAAGGTTGTTCTCCAGCAGGGCGATGAGCATACGGGGAGGCGCGGCCACGGTGTTGTTCAGGGTGTGGGGCAGATAGGTGCCCTGCTCCCCCTTGACGCGCATTTTCAGCCTTCTGGCCTGGGCGTCCCCCAGGTTGGAGCAGGAGCACACCTCGAAGTACTTCTTCTGCCGGGGGGACCAGGCCTCGATGTCGCAGGACTTCACCTTCAAATCGGCCAGGTCGCCGGAGCAGCACTCCAGCTGCCGCACCGGGATATCCATGGAGCGGAACAGCTCCACGGAGTACCGCCACATCTTCTCGTACCAGTCCATGGAGTCCTCGGGGCGGCACACCACGATCATCTCCTGCTTCTCGAACTGGTGGATGCGGTACACCCCCCGCTCCTCAATGCCGTGGGAGCCCTTCTCCTTGCGGAAGCAGGGGGAGTAGGAGGTCAGCGTCTGGGGCAGCTTCTCCTCGGGGATGATCTGGTCGATGAACTTGCCGATCATGGAGTGCTCGCTGGTGCCGATGAGGTAGAGGTCCTCCCCCTCGATCTTGTACATCATGGCGTCCATGTCGGTCTGGGACATGACCCCCTCCACCACGTTGCCGTGGATCATGAAGGGGGGCACGCAGAAGGTGAAGCCCTTGGAGATCATGAAGTCCCGGGCGTAGGCCAGCACCGCCTCGTGGAGGCGGGCAATGTCCCCCATCAGGTAGTAGAACCCCGCGCCGGACACCCGGCCCGCCGCGTCCATGTCCACCCCGTCGAACCGTTCCATGATGTCGGTGTGGTAGGGGATGTCGAACTCGGGGACCACGTTCTCGCCGAACCGCTCCACCTCCACGTTCTCGCTGTCGTCCCTGCCGATGGGGACGGAGGGGTCGATGAGGTTGGGGATGGTGAGCATGATCTTCCGAATCTCGGCGGCCAGCTCGGTCTCCTGGGCTTCCAGCTGGGCCAGCCGGTCGGCGTTGGCCTTCACCTGGGCCTTGGCGGCCTCGGCCTCCGCCAGCTTGGAGGGGTCCTTTTTGGCCTGCCCCATGAGCATCCCCACTTGCTTGGACAGCTTGTTGCGCTCAGAGCGCAGGTTGTTGGCCTCCGTCATGGCGTCCCGGTTGCGGCGGTCCAGCTCGATGACCCGGTCCACCAGGGGGAGCTTCTCGTCCTGGAACTTCTTCTTGATATTCTCCTTGACGGTCTCCGGGTTGTCCCGGATAAATTTGATGTCTAACATGGTATCACCCTTATCTCTCAGATTGGCGTTTCACGTGAAACGTCGTCGGAGCAAAGTCCGCTCTACTCCGTTTCCGCCTCCGGCGAAAACTGCGTTCGCTTCCTTGCTCCTCCTCTCCCCACGTCGTCGACACAAGCTGCGCTTGTTCGCTTTCCCCTTTGGGGAAAGCTCTCCCGCTCCGCTGTGTCTCCTCTCCCCACGAAAGCTGAGAACCGCTTTCGTGGGGACCCCGGGAGGGTGGGTTCGCTGGGCTTTCGCGGGGGCCCCGTTAAGGGGTCTGCTCCTGTCCGGCCCAGCCCTCGTCCAACGCGCCGTGCCGGGTGAGCTCCTCCGCCAGCGCGTCAAAGCGGGGCCGCAGGAACAACCCCTCCGGGCTGTAGTGCTCCATCTCCGCGTCGTAGTCCCCCATGGTGTCCACAAAGTATTGGTATTCGATGTCGGTCAGTTCTGCCGCCGCGCCGTCATAGTCCTTGTCCGACAGCTTGACCTCGGCGGCGTACAGCGCCTGTAAAATAGAGGTATAGCCCACGTACTTGTCATAGCCGTCTTTCAAGTCTTCATAGTCGGCGATGGCTGCGTCCCGCGCCTGCTCGGCTTTCATCTGGGCGTCGGCGGCGGCCTGGAGGACGGCGTTCAGCTGTTCCCGCTCCTCTTTCAGCGCCTCAATCTCCTCCATCAGCTCCTCCCGGGAGAGGTTCATGGAGCTGCGCAGGTCGCTCATGGCGGTTTCGCTGTTGCGCCGCTGGACGAAGTAGGCCAGCAGCAGCATCAGGAACGCCGCCCCGAACAGCACCGCCAGATAGACAAAGAAGGAGGAGGGCTTGTTGCCGCCCAAAGGGGTCCCCGCAGAGCCGCCCTTTGGCTCTGTGGGGGGAGGAGGGGCAAAGGAGCGGGATGAGGAATGCCCGTCAGGGCGTTCCGAATCAGAGCGGATTTCGCCCCGACGTGTTTCACGTGAAACGTCCGGGCTCCGCCCGTCCGCCCCGCCGTCCTGACGCTCCCCATCGAAACCGCCCGGCCGGGTTTCCATGGGGGCCCCGGAGTGCTCTTTTTCGCTCATGCCTCAGTCCCCTCCTTTGCCGCGGGGTGAAGCTGCTCCAGCAGGTCCAGCAGGTCGTTCAAGTCGTCCACGTTGTAGAATTCCAGCTCCAGCCTGCCCTTTTTGGCCCCGTTTTTGATGGTCACCTTCCGGCCCAGCCGCAGGGAGAGCTCCTTTTCCACCGCCTTGGTATAGATGGCGTGGGGGTCGGGGGAGTCCTCGGGGGGGAGGTCCCACTTGGAGGGGAGGACGAAATTCTTGGCCCTGGCCTCCGCCTGCCGGACGCTCCACCCCTCGTCCACAATCTTCTGGGCGAAGGCGGCCTGGGCCTGCTCCCCCTCCACCATGAGCACGGCCCGGCCGTGCCCGGCGGAGAGCCTGCCCCCGGCAATCAGCTCCCGCACCTCGGGGGGCAGGGCGGTGAGCCGCAGGGCGTTGGAGATGGCGGGGCGGGACTTGCCCATCCGCTTGGCCAGCTCGTCCTTGGTCAGCCCGTAGTCCCCCAGCAGAACCAGGTAGCCCTCCGCCTCCTCGATGGGGTTCAGGTCCTCCCGCTGGAGGTTTTCGATGAGGCCGATTTCCAGCACCTTGCGGTCGTCCGCCTCGATGATGACCGCCGGCACCTCCTTCAGGCCCGCCAGTTTGGAGGCCCGCCAGCGGCGCTCCCCGGCGATGATCTGGTAGTACCCGGTGGACAGCCGCCGCACGGTGAGGGGCTGGATGACGCCGTGCTCCTCAATGGAGGCGGCCAGGTCGGCCAGCGCCCCGTCGTCAAAGCGTTTTCTGGGCTGGTTCAGTCCGGGCTCCACCTGGGAGATGGGCAGGAGCACGGAGCCGGCCTCCTGGCTGTGCAGGGCGGTGTCCCCCATGAGGGCGTCCAGCCCTTTGCCCAGGCCCTTGGCTTTCGGCATTTGATTCATTCCTTTCTTCGCCGTCGCAAAGTCCGCTTACCGGCGCTTCCGCCTTCGGCGAAAGCTTCGTCCGTTCCCTTGCTCCGACTCTCCCCGCGCGGCCCGCTTCGCTGGGCTCGCGTGGGGGCCCCATTTTTTCTTATTTGTTTACAGCGATCGGATTCTTCCGCAGGAACTCCCTGGCCAGCGCCTCATAGGCCTCCGACCCCCGGGACAGGGGGTCGTAGACGGACACGGGCACGCCGTGGCTGGGGGCCTCGGACAGGCGCACGTTCCGGGGGATCACCGAGGCGTACACCTTGCCGGGGAAGTGGCGCTTGACCTCCTCCGCCACCTGAAGGGAGAGGTTGGTGCGCCCGTCGTACATGGTGAGCACCACGCCCTCCATTTCCAGGGCGGGGTTGAGCCGCTGCTTGGCCAGCCGGACGGTGTACAGCAGGTCGCTCAGCCCCTCCAGGGCGTAGTATTCGCACTGGACGGGGACCAGCAGGGTGTCGGCGGCGCACAGCCCGTCCAGGGTGAGCAGCTCCAGGGAGGGGGGGCAGTCGATGAAAATAAAGTCGTAGCGCCCCTTCACCTCTTCGATGGCGTCCCGCAGGCGGTACTCCCGGCGGTCCAGGCCGATGAGCTCCACGGTGGCGCCGGACAGGGCCTTGTTGGCGGGGGCCACGTCCGCCCATTTGGTGGGCACAATGGCCCTGGACAGGGGGGCGGCGCCCAAAACCACGTCGTACACGCTGGGGGAGTGGGCCTTGTCCAGGCCGAAGCCGGAGGTGGCGTTGCCCTGGGGGTCAAAGTCGCACACCAGAATCCTCGCCCCCTGGGCGGTGAGGGCGGCGGCCAGGTTGACGCAGGACGTGGTTTTTCCCACGCCGCCCTTCTGGTTGACAATGGCGATGGTTTTGCCCATGGGAGGCTCCCCCTTGATCCGGCGCGCAGCTCCGGTTTTTCCTGCCGGCGGCAGGTAAAAAACATTATAGCTTTTTCACAATTCAATTTCAACTGTTTTGCGAAAAGATTGTACCCATGAAAGAGACAAAAAAGACAGGCCATCCGGCCTGTCTTTTATGTTTCACGTGAAACGCGCCGACGCAAGCTCACCCATTCCGCCGCCCCTCCTAGTCCCGTTCATCTTCGCTGGTTCTCCGTTATTTCGGGATGTGGATGGTCAGGGTGATTTCGTGGTCCGTCTCCTCCTTGCCGCACCGGGCGTCCACCCCGGCGGACTGCATCACCGCAAGGCTCTTTTTCACCGTGTTGAGGAACAGGCGCACGTCCCGGAAGCGGTAGACGGGGGCGGCGCGGCGGGGGGCGGCCGCCTGACGGCACAGGCGGTCGATGTACGCCTCGGTCTGGGCCACGTTCAGCCGCCCCTCCAGAATGTGGGCCAGCGCCCCGCGCTGGGCCTCGGGGCTGTCCAGCCGGAGCAGGGCGCGGGCGTGGCGCTCGGTGAGCCGGCTGGCCCGCAGGCTGTCGATCACATCCTCCGGCAGCTTCAGCAGCCGCAGCTTGTTGGCCACGGCGGACTGGCTTTTCCCCACCCGGCGAGCGGCCTCCTCCTGGGAGAGGTGGTGCCGGTCGATGAGCTGGCGCAGGGCGGCGGCCTCCTCCCACACGGTGAGGTCCTGCCGTTGGAGGTTTTCCACCAGGGCCAGCAGGGCGGAGCCGTCCCCGTCCGTCTCCACCGGCAGGCAGGGGACCCGGGGCAGCCCCGCCAGCTGGGCCGCCCGCAGCCGCCGCTCCCCGGCCACCAGTTCCCAGCCATTGCCGGTCTGCCGGACCGACAGGGGCTGGAGCACCCCCACCTGGGAGATGGACAGGGCCAGCTCGGCCAGCTCGCCGGGGGTGAACTCCCGCCGGGGCTGGCGGGGATTGGGGCGGATGCCGTCCACCGGCAGCTCCAGCACCTGCCGCCGCGCTGTTTTGGGGAAGAGGGACATAAAAACACGCCTCCCTGCTTTTGTGATATGGACAAGCATATCACGGGCAGAGGGGCGAATTCCATCGAAGGGGGGCGCGATGTTTCACGTGAAACGGACGCACCCCCGGAGCGGACGGCCCGCCACTGAGGCGCGGGCGGCGGGCCCTTCCACTTCTCAAGGCTCAGACACAGGCGGCAGCACCAATAGGGGCACTGGGCCCCCGCCGTTTCACGTGAAACGTTCGGCGCCGCCTTGTCACGCTCGGGCTGGACACATTACGGGGCGGCTTCCCTCTGCCTTGGGCAAAACCCGCCCCCGCTATGCGGCGGCTGGGCTTTTGCCCTCGCGCCGGTCCATCCGCCCCTATGTGTCTGCCCTCGCGCTCACGCCCTCATGAACCCCTTGCCGAAGATCTCGCTGGAATTGGTCACCAGAATGAAGGCGTGGGGGTCGGCGGATTTCAGAAACAGCCGCAGGGCCACCGCCTGGGAGCGGGACAGGGCGGTGAGCACGATCCACTTGGGCTCGTGGGTGTAAGCCCCCTCCGCCTGCCAGTAGGTGGCGGAGCGGTGGAGGGTGTGGGTGATGAAGTCGCAGGTCTCCTGGGGGCGGGCGGTGACGGCGATGAAGCTTTTGCGCCGGTTGAGCGACTCAATCACCGAGTCCACCACCACCGACTTGAGCACCAGGCCCAGCACGGAGTACAGCCCTGCCTCGACCCCCACGAAATACAGGGTGGAGGCGGCGATGAGCACGTCCACGCACAGCAGGGCCATGCCGATGTCCAGGCTGCTGAACCGCCGGAGGATCATGGCCAGGATGTCGGTGCCGCCGGTGGAGCTCTGCATATTGAACAGGATGGCGGAGCCCAGGGAGGGGAGGATGACGGCAAAAAACAGCTCCAGCATTTTCTGCCCGGTGAGGGGGGCGGCCAGGGGGAACAGCCACTCGAAGCCGGACAGCAGGGCGGAGAACAGGACGGAGCAGTAGATGGTGTTGATGCCAAAGCTCTTGTCCAGGAACAGGAAGCCCACCACCAGAAAGGCGATGTTGATGAGGGAGGCAAAGGTGGACGGGCTGACGGCGGGGACAATGGCGTTGAGGATGACCGCCAGGCCGGTGACGCCGCCGGTGTTGAAGTGGTTGGGGAACTTGAAGAAGTAGACCCCCGCGGCCACCAGGAACGTGCCCAGGGTGAGCAGGGGAATCTCCCGCAGGGTCTGCTTGACGCGCTGCATGGCAAACGCCTTCCTTCGGAGCATTTCTGGGGCCCCCGCAAAGGCGGGGTCTGCCCCGAGGCGTTTCACGTGAAACATAAAACGCCAGCTGTGAAACCATTTGAACCGCCGCTATTGTAGCAGAAAACAGGGGAAAGGGCAAGGGGGGAAATGGGGAAAACCAGTGGAAAAGCGCCGCGTTTTTTGGTAGAATGGGGGGAGAGGCAGAAAGGAGAGAGCGTTATGCGGGAATTAGAGGAGCGCATTCGCCGGGACGGCATTGCGGAGGACGGGGATGTGCTGAAGGTGGACAGCTTTTTGAACCACCAGATGGACGTGGAGCTGTTCCAGGCCATGGGGCGGGAGTGGGCGCGGCGGTTCGCCGGGGAGGGGGTCAACAAAATCCTCACCATCGAGGCGTCGGGCATCGGCATCGCCTGCGTGGCGGCGCTGGAATTTCAGGTTCCGGTGGTGTTCGCCAAAAAGAGCCGCACCAGGAATATCGCCGGGGACGTATATGCTGCGGAGGTGCCGTCCTACACCCACGGCGGGGTGAGCACGGCGGTGGTGTCCAGGCGGTTTTTGGGGCCGGACGACCGGCTGCTGCTCATCGACGACTTCCTGGCCAGCGGCGCGGCGCTGGAGGGCCTGCTGGCCCTGGCCCGGCAGGCCGGGGCCGCCGTGGCGGGGGCGGGCATCGCGGTGGAGAAGGCGTTTCAGCCGGGAGGGGAGCGTATCCGGGCCCAGGGGGTGCGGGTGGAATCCCTGGCCAGGATCAAATCCATGTCGCCGGGGCGGATTGAGTTCTGCTGAGGGGAACAAGAAAGCCGGGGCCTTTCGGCCCCGGTTTCTTAAGGATGGAGGATAGAATGAAAAAGAAAGGATATCTCTTGCAGGATTTAAGATACCGCAGATACGTTACGAAAGTTTAAGCCTTTCTGTTACAAAACTATTAAATCTTCCGCAATTTTGTGAAGAATCCCTCCAGCAGCCCCCGGCACTCCCCCTCCAGCAGCCCGCCGTACACCCGGGGGTGGTGGTTGAAGGGCTCGCAGAACAGGTTCAGGATGGAGCCGCAGCAGCCGGACTTGGGCTCCCGGGCGCCGAAGTACAGCGTGGCGATGCGGGAATTGATGATGGCCCCGGCGCACATGGGGCAGGGCTCCAAGGTGACGTACAGAGTGCAGCCCTCCAGCCGCCAGGAGCCCAGCGCGGCACAGGCCGCGTTAATGGCTTCGATTTCCGCGTGGGCGGTGGCCCGGCGGTCCGCCTCCCGGCGGTTGCGGCCCCGGCCGATGATTTGCCCGTCAGGAGAAACTATTACACAGCCAACGGGTATATCCCCGTCCGGGACGCACGCCCGGGCCAGGGTCAGGGCTTCACGCATATAGTCCTCGTGGGTCATGGGGATTCCTCCTTTTTGGCAGGGGGCCCTGCCGGGGGCGTTACTTTCTGCTCGTGCAGAAAGTAACCAAAGACACGCTTAAGGGAGATGCCGCCGGTTCGCGCGGGCCAGAGGGCGGCCCGCGCTCTCAGGACGGCCTCCCCCTTAAGAATCCCCTGTTAAGGTCAAGGGCACGCCGCTTTTGAGTGGGCCGTGGATAGCCGGCTATTGCGGGTTACGAATGGGTGTCACTTCGATTTCCGGCCCACAGGGGCCTGGGCGGGCGCGGCACTGGAAGGCTTCACGCTTCCCTCGAAGCGCCTCCGTTACACGGCATATGGCTGAGGGGCGGTGCGCCTTTGGGGTTGCGCCGTTTGGGGAGTGTTTCACGTGAAACGAAAATGGACTCCCCATCTGGGGAGCCCATTTTATCATGAGCCGGACAAATGGTCAATCAAAAATACCAATGCCAAGCTGGTGTGCCGCGGAAAGCGCCCAGGGCCGGTATACGATGTCTATCGGCCATTCGCCCAAGCTGTGCAGATACGCCTCTTGTTCCGGGGTCAGCTCGTCTGAGGGATAGGTCACACCGTCGATGGTGACGTACATTGTATAGTAGTTCCCACCTACCTGACCGGCGTCGCCGTAGTTGTTGTTCCAAAGGGCGTATTCAAACCACCCTAGGTCCTCCATCGTTCCGCCCACGGCGGTGTGGGTGACGGCCATGGTCTCCGGGTCGGTGTAGGTGTAGAGATAAGGGGTGTTGGCGTCAATCAAGTCTGTGATGTCCGTATGCTGCCCGTCGGCAGTGAACCAGACCCGGCCATCCTCTACCACCATGGGCGGGACCGCGTCTCTGCTGTCAAAAATGCCGTTTTCAAAAGAAGCGCCGGACAGATAGCGGATGACTGGCCCGCCCACAGTCGCCGCGATGCACAGCGCGCAGCCCACCGCCAGCGCCGCCGCCAGCAGGGCCAGCTTCAGCGGCGCGCGCCGCCGCTTCGCCGGGGCCGCCTGAGCCAGCACCCGGGCCTTTACCGCGTCAGCGTCGGCAGCGCTCCCGCCCTCGGGGAAAAACTCGGTGTCCACATATTCATCCATGAGCCTGGAAATCTCCAGCTGTTTCATGTCCATAGCCCTCCTGTTCCAGAATCGTTTTCAGCGTCTCCCGCCCCCGGCGCAGCCAGGTTTTGGCGGTGGACAGGTTCAGCCCCATGGCCAGCGCCGCCTCCTGCACCGTCTGGCCGTAGTAGTAGTGGCGGACAAACAGCTCCTGCTGGGGCCTGTCCAGCCGGGACAGGGCCGCGTTCACCACCCGGGCCGTCTCCTGTTTGTCCAGCTCCCGGTCGGGGCCGTCCGTCTCCAGGAGCAGTACGTCCTCCTCCAGGGGCAGGGCCTCCCGGTCCGCCCGCAGGAGGTTGAAGGCCCGGTTGCGGGCCACCGCCCCCAGCCAGCCCTTGACCTTGCCGGGGCGCAGCTTGTCCCGGTTGTCCCAGGCGGCCAGGAACACGTCCGCCGTCAGTTCCTCCGTGTCCGGCCCCCGCCCCCGCAGGATGCGGGAGACAATGGAGGACACGTAGGGCGTGTAGCGGTCCATCAGCGCCTCCAGGGCGGGCAGCTCCCCCCGGCGCAGGGCCTTGACCAATTGTTCTTCCGTCAAAGGGGTTCCCCCTTTCATTGTGAGGTCGAAAGCTGCTTTCGCCTATCATAACACAGAAACAGCGGGTTTGGTTTCAAAAAAACAACCTGCCAGACGGTCCGTCGCCCAGGCGCGGGACCGTAATTTCGCCCGCTTTTCAGCGTCGCGCCCACGAGCGGCAGCGGGTTGCAGCGCACCCACGCGGCGAACGCATCGCGCGCCGGAAGGGTCCGCGCCCAGCCACCGTATCGGGCGTCCCCCGTAACAGGGGGTTCTTAGGGGGAGGCCCGCCTGTGGAGCTGGCCCGCCTTTGGGGCCTGCTTCACTGGGGCGGGATGCCCCCCAAGCATTCTCTTTGGGTACTTTCTCTCATGTGAGAGAAAGCACCGCCCCCGGCAGGGCCTTGCCCTCTCCATTTTTGTCTCAAAAAAGAGAGGACAAAAGGGCGGGACTGCGGTATACTATGTCCAGTTACGTAACGAAAAAGGAGCGAGGCACATGGAATGGATCGACCGGCTGAACCAGGCCGTGGAGTATCTGGAGGAGCATTTGGAGGAACCCGACCTGGGGGAAGCGGCGAAAATCGCCTGCTGTTCCCCCTACCACTTCCAGCGGATGTTTTCCCTGCTGGCGGGGGCGCCGCTGTCGGAGTACCTCCGCCGCCGGAGGATGTCCCGGGCGGCGGCGGACCTGCAGAGCGGGGAGAAAATTGTGGACGTGGCGCTGAAATACGGCTACAGCTCGCCCACCGCCTTCAACCGGGCCTTTCAGGCGGTGCACGGGCTGCCGCCCTCGGCGGCAAAAGCGCCGGGAGCGGTCCTCAAGAGCTATCCGCCCCTGCGCTTTGCCATCACCGTACAAGGAGTGGAAAAAATGGAGTATCGGATCGAGAAAAAAGAGGCTTTCCGCATCGTGGGGGTGTCCGCCCCGCTGAAAAAGGATTTGGAGGAGAACTTTGCATGCGTGCCCCAGCTGTGGGGCAGGGCGGCGGCGGACGGCACCATCCCCCGGCTGGCCGCCCTGATGGACGGGGAGCCCAGGGGGCTGCTGGGGGTGTGCGACGGCTTGGACAGCGCCCGGTATTATATCGCCGTGGCCTCCTCTGCCCCGGCGGGGGAGGGGCTGGAGGCGTACACCGTCCCCGCCTTCACCTGGGCCGTGTTCCCCGGGGAGGGGGACAGCGCCGCCGCCGTCCAGGCCCTGGAGCGCCGGGTGGTGACGGAGTGGCTGCCCACCTCGGGCTACGAGTACGCCGAGGGGCCGGACGTGGAGGTGTATCTCAATCCGGAGTGCACCAAGTTTGAGGTGTGGATTCCCGTGGTCAAGGCGAAGAGCTGAAAAAAGGTCCCGCACGGCGCAAACCGTGCGGGACCTTTTTGATGTGCTGGGTATGTAGGCTTAGCGCTTGCTGCTCCTGCGCCAGATGCCCATCTTTTCCGCGTTGGCGATGAGCTCCTCCCGGAAGTCCGGGTGGGCGATGGAGATGATGCCCTCCGCCCGCTCCCAGGTGGATTTGCCCTTGAGGTTGACCATGCCGTACTCGGTGACCAGGTACTGCACGCAGGACCGGGGGTCGGTGGCGATGGAGCCCTGGGTCAGGGTGGGCACGATGCGGCTCTTCACGCTGCCGTCCTTGCCGGTGACGGTGGAGGACAGGCAGATAAAGCTCTTGCCGCCGTTGGACAGGTACGCGCCCATGACGAAGTCCAGCTGGCCGCCGGTGCCGGAGATCTGCCGGAGCCCGGCGGATTCCGCGTTCACCTGGCCGAACAGGTCCAGGTCGATGGCGTTGTTGATGGAGATGAAGTTGTCCAGCTGGGCCAGCACCCGCACGTCGTTGGTGTAGTCCACGGGAGCCGCCATCACGTCCGGGTTGCGGTTGACGTAGTCGTACAGCTTCTGTGTGCCCGCGGCGAAGGCGTACACCTGCCGGCCCTTGTCCAGGTTCTTGCGTTTGCCGGTGATCTTGCCCGCCAGGGCGATGTCCACAAAGCCGTCCACGTACATCTCGGTGTGGACGCCCAGGTCCTTCAGGTCGGACTGGGCGATCATGGAGCCCACCGCGTTGGGCATACCGCCGATCCCCAGCTGGAGGCAGGCCCCATCGGGAATCTCCGGCACGATCAGGTTGGCCACCGCCTTGTCCACGTCCGAGGGCTCGCCGCCCCCGCCCAGCTGGGCGATGGGGGGATTGTCCCCCTCCACCACGAAATCCACATCCTGGATATTGATCTCGCTGCCGGTGAGGCCGTACACCCAGGGCATATTTTGGTTCACCTCGACGATGATGGTCTTGGCTTTGTCCATCATGTCCTTCAGGTGGGAGGCCGCCAGGGCGAAGCTGAAATTGCCGTGGGCGTCCATGGGGGTGGTCTGCACCATCACCACGTCCACGTCCACGTTCTCCCGGTAGAACCGGGGCAGCTCGGAGTAGCGGATGGGGGAGAAATAGCCCATGCCCTTGGAGATGATCTTGCGGTCCACCCCCGAGCAGTGCCACGCGTTCCAGGTGAAGTGCTCCCCGGCGTCGTCCGCCTTGCAGATCTCGGGCATCCACATGGTGACGCCGCCGCGGACTTTTACGTCGTACAGCTCGTCCTTGCGCGCCGCCAGGGCCGCGTCCAGGGCCACGGGGTGGTTGGTGCACCAGGTGTAGTCCACCCAGTCGCCCGACTTGACCACCTTCACCGCCTCCTGGGCGGTGGTGAGTTTTTCTTTATAAAGTGCCTGGTAATCCATATCAGACCCCGGAACTCAGCACTTCTCGAAGATGGTGGCAACGCCCATGCCGCCGCCGATGCACAGGGTGGCAAGGCCCTTCTTGGCCTCGGGCCGCTTGGCCATCTCGTGGAGCAGGGTGACGATGATCCGCGCGCCGGAGGCGCCCACGGGGTGGCCGATGGAGATGGCGCCGCCGTTGACGTTCACCTTGCTCATGTCGAAGTCCAGCTCACGGGCCACGGCGATGGACTGGGCGGCAAAGGCCTCGTTGGCCTCCACCAGGTCGATGTCCTTGATGGTCAGGCCGGCCTTGGCCATGGCGTCCCGGGAGGCGGGCACGGGGCCCACGCCCATGATCTTGGGGTCCACGCCGCCGTGGCCCCAGCTCACCAGCTTGGCCATGGGCTTCAGGCCGTACTTCTCCACCGCCTCGCCGGAGGCCAGCACGATGGCGGCCGCGCCGTCGTTGATGCCGGAGGCGTTGGCGGCGGTGACCCGCTGGACGTGCTTGCGGGTGTCGGCCTCGTGGACCTGGGTGACCTCGAAGGTGTGGACGACCTCGTCCTCAACGCCCTCGGGACCCACGGGGAACGCGCCGCGCAGTTTGGCGATGCCCTCGGCGGTGACGCCCGCCTTGGGGAACTCGTCCACCTTGAACTCCACCATTTCCTTCTTCTTCTTCACCATCACGGGGACGATCTCGTCGTCGAACCTGCCGGCCTTCTGGGCGGCCTCGGTCTTCTGCTGGGAAGAGGCGGCGAAGGCGTCCAGCTCCTCGCGGGTGATGCCCCAGATGTCGCAGATGTTCTCGGCGGTGGTGCCCATGTGGTAGTTGTTATAGGCGTCCCACAATCCGTCCTTGATCATGGTGTCCACCAGCTTCTTGTCGCCCATGCGGGCGCCCCAGCGGGCGTCCATGGAGGCGAAGGGGGCGGCGCTCATGTTCTCGGTGCCGCCGCACACCACGATCTCCGCGTCGCCGGAACGGATGGCGCGGCCGGCCTCGATGACGGACTTCATGCCGGAGCCGCACACCATGCCCACGGTGTAGGCGGGGACGGAGTAGGGCACGCCGGCCTTGACGGCCACCTGGCGGGCGGGGTTCTGGCCCTGGGCGGCGGTGAGGATGCAGCCGAACATGACCTCGTCCACCTGCTCGGGCTTCACGTTGGCGCGGTTCAGGGCTTCCTTCACCACGGCGGCGCCCAGGTCGGTGGCGGGGACGTCCTTCAGGCTCCCGCCAAAGGAGCCCACCGCGGTGCGGCAGCAGCTGACGACATACAAATCTTTCATGGGAATCGACCTCCAAAATCATTTTTCTTGTTGAATCCCTCTTTGTTAAGATTCTAACTAACATTATAAACGGAGGGGGAGGAAAATGCAACAGGGAAAGAGGGGGTTTCGCCCAAAATTTAGACGGGTCCGCCATCGGCGGCCCTGCCGGGGGCGATATTTTTTCAAAGCCCCGCTTCGGGCCTCCGGCGGGGTACTTTTCCCCCGTGGGAAAAGTACCCAAAAGGACGCTTAGGGGGTGGCCGCCGGTTCGAGGCGGCCCCATAGGCGGGCCGCGTTTACAGTCGGGCCTCCCCCTAAGAACCCCCGGTTTTTAAGGGCACGCCGCTTTCAAAGCGTGGGGGAATGACCGGCTTGCGCTGATTACGCACAGATTTTCCTTCGATTTCCGGCCCACAGGGGCCTGTATGGGCAATGAAACGGAAACTTCCGCGTCTCCCGACAACGCCTAAATGGTGCTGGCTGCGCCCCGCGGCGGAGCTAGGGCCGAACGGCGCACCATGGAGGCGCTGTTCGTGGGCCCCGCCATGTTTCAGTACCAGGACATTGGCGGCAGCGCCAATAGGGGGATATCAGTCCCGGCCCCGCGCGCCGGAAGGGTTACACCCCTTTCCCGTATAGGCCGCCCCCTAAGCGCGCTCTTTGGTTACTTTCTCTCGCGCGAGAGAAAGTAACGGCGCTGAGCGCCGGTGGCGCTCGTCCAGCGCCGACCGAGCCGAAGGCGAGAACCCCGGCAGGGGCGTACCCTGCCATCCCGCGGGCGGATGATATCCGCCCCTACGGGGCGGAGCGCCGGACGGCCTTCTCAATCTCGCAGACCACAAGCGGGGTGAGGGACAGAGCCAGCACCACAAGCCACTCCGTGGCGTTCAGGGCACACACCTGGAACACCGCCATCAGCGGGGGAACCAGCAGCACGGACAGCTGGAGGGCCATGCCCACCAGAAACGCCTTGTTCATGGCGGGGTTGGTGAGCAGGCCGATGCGGGCGATGGACTGGGTCTCGCTGCGCACGTCGAAGGCGTGGAACAGCTGGCAGAAGGTGAGGGTGGCGAAGGCCATGGTGTTGGCGGTGGCGTCGGCCACGCCGGGGTCGCTGAGCACATACTCCCCCAGCCAGTAGGCCGCCAGGGTCAGCAGGCCCACCATGGCCCCCTGCCACGCCAGACGGAGGGAGAACGCTTTGGTAAACAGGGGCTGGTTGGCGGGGCGGGGCTTTTCCTCCATCACGGAGGGCTCCACCGGCTCCATGCCCAGGGCCAGAGCGGGCAGGGAGTCGGTGACCAGGTTGAGCCACAGCAGCTGCACCGCCACCAGGGGCGGCTGGTGAAAGTTGAAGAGGGTGGCCAGGAAGAGCGTCACGATCTCCCCGATGTTGCAGGAGAGCAGGTAGTGGATGGCCTTCTTGATATTGGAGTAGATGCCCCGCCCCTGCTCCACCGCCTTGACGATGGTGGCGAAGTTGTCGTCGGTGAGAATCATGTCCGCCGCGCCCTTGGCCACGTCGGTGCCGGTGATGCCCATGGCGCAGCCGATGTCCGCCACCTTCAGGGCGGGGGCGTCGTTGACGCCGTCCCCGGTCATGGCCACCACCATGCCCTTCTTCTGCCACGCCTTGACAATGCGCATTTTGTGCTCCGGGGACACCCGGGCGTAGACGGCGAATTTGTCCACGTCCTGCTCCAGCAGCTCCTGGGGCATGAAGTCCAGGTCCTCCCCGGTGATGGCCAGATCGCCGCTCCGGAAAATGTCCAGTTCCTTGGCGATGGCCACGGCGGTGAGCTTGTGGTCCCCGGTGATCATCACCGGGCGGATGCCCGCGGCGTAGCACTGCTCCACCGCGTCCTTCACCTCCATGCGGGGCGGGTCGATCATGCCCACCAGCCCCGCGAAGGTGAGCCCGGTCTCCAGCTCCTGGCTGGTGGGTTCTCCGGAGGGCAGTGCCTCGATGTCCTTATACCCGCAGGCGAGGACCCGCAGGGCCTGCTCCGCCATGGAGCCGTTGGCGTTCTCCACGTCCCGGGCGAAGGCGGCGGTGAGGGGAACCGCCGTCCCCGCCAGGATGTGGGTGCACCGGGACAGCAGCACGTCCGGGGCGCCCTTCACCATCACCCGGTATTTCCCGGGCTGGCCGGGGAGGGGGTGGACGGTGCTCATCAGCTTGCGCTCCGAGTCGAAGGGCAGCTCGGACACCCGGGGCATCTCCCGCTCCAGCTGGTTTTTGTCCAGGCCGTCCAGCAGCGCCGCGTCCACAAAGGCGGTCTCGGTGGGGTCGCCGGTGGTCTTTCCGTCGGGGGAGAGCACCGTGTCGTTGCACAGCGCGCCGATGGTCAGCGCCTCTTTGCGGTGGCGGTCCCCGGAGCTCCACACCTGCTTTACCGTCATGCGGTTCTGGGTCAGGGTGCCCGTCTTGTCCGAGCAGATCACCCCGGCGCAGCCCAGGGTCTCCACGGCGGGGAGCTTTTTCACGATGGCGTTGTGTTTCACCATCCGCTGGACGCCCAGGGCCAGCACGATGGTGACGATGGCGGGCAGGCCCTCCGGGATGGCGGCCACCGCCAGGGACACCGCTGCCATGAGCATTTCCAGAATGGGCCGGTGGTAGAGCAGCCCCACCCCGAACATCACGGCGCACACCGCAAGGCACACGAAGGACAGGGTTTTGGAGATCTCCGCCAGCTTGCGCTGGAGGGGGGTGGAGGCGTCCTCCTCCCCCATGAGCATCCCGGCGATGCGGCCCACCTCGGTGTCCATCCCCGTGTCCGTCACCACGCACACCGCCCGCCCGTTGGTGATGACGGTGGACGAGATGACCATGTTGCTCCGGTCACCCAGGGCGGTGCCCTCGGGCAGAACCTCGTCCGCCCGCTTCTCCACGGGGACGGATTCCCCGGTCATGGCCGACTCGTCCGCCTTTAAATTGGCGCACTCCAGGATGCGGGCGTCGGCGGGGACCAGATCCCCCGCCTCCAGCACGATGATGTCGCCGGGGACCAGCTGGTCCGTCTCCAGCCGGATCTGCTCCCCGCCCCGGACCACCTTGGCCAGGGGGGCGGACATTTTCTGCAGGGCCTCCAGGGCCTTTTCCGCGCTGTCCTCCTGAGAGATGGAGATGCAGGCGTTCACCACCACGATCACCAGGATGATGACGGCCTCGATCCAGTCCTCCCCGGCGGAGGACACCAGGGACAGCGCCGCCGCGGCCAGCAGCACCAGGATCATGGGGTCCTTCATCTGGTCCAGGAACCGGGCCCACAGGGGCTTCTTCGGCGCGCCGGCCAGCCGGTTTGGGCCGTACCGCTCCAGCCGCTCCGCCCCCTGGCGGGGGGAGAGGCCGGAACGGCTGGTGTCCAGCCCGCTGAGGGTCTGGCCGGGGGTCTTGGCATACCATTGGCTCATAGTCCAACAACTCCTTTTCTGTACACAATTCTATGATACTGATCGCAGGGGTCGAATGATAGGGAAGGGGGACAGGCCGGGGGAGGGAACGAAAAAAAGACCTATCCACAGCACTGTGCTGTGGATAGGTCTTACCGTTTCATGCGGAACCAGAGGGGAACTCCCCTCTTGCTGTTGATCGCCGCCGCGGGACAAGCCCGCCGGTTACTCCCCTATCACATTGGGAAGATGATACCAGAAACGGGGAGCAATGTCAAGGGGGAAACGCGGCCAATCGGAGCGTGACAACAGGGAAGCGCGAAGATAGCCGCGCAGGGGAGCTTGGAACGGAGCGAGGGCGAGCGCAGGCCCGCGCAGGCGGGCCGGAGACCAGCCCGAGTCGGAGCGAAAGCGACCCGGCCGTGCGGCCAATCGGAGCGTGACAGCAGGGAAGCGCGAAGATAGCCGCGCAGGGGAGCCTACCCCACCCCGCCGCTCTCCACGGGGGCGCTCTCGGCGGGGGCGTCCCGCTCGGCCAGGGCCTGCTGGTAGGCGGTCTGCCGCTCAAAGACGGCGGCCACGTCCAGGGCGTCCAGGGCGGGGGCGCGGGTGATCTCCGTCTCGTCCGTCCACTGCTCGATCAGCGCCCCCAGGGCGTCGGCGCGGAAGTTCTCCCGGCACTGCTCCACCGCCTCGTCCGCCAGGGGCAGGCGCAGCATGATGTGATAGCCGTAGTCCGTCTCCACCACGCCGGACAGGCCGCCCTCGGCCAGCTCCAGCGCGGCCTCCCGGAAGCCGCCCACCAGGGAGGCGGTGCTGTCGAAGGTATAGCCGTCCGGGTTGTTCTGGGGGTTGTCCTCGCTGTGGGCCATCATCAGCTCGTCAAATTTGGCGGGCAGGGCGTCCGCCCCCACGGCCTGGAGCTGGGAGAGCAGGTCCTCCGCCTGGGCCTTCTTTTCGGCAATCACATCCTCCGCCAGGGGCTGGTTGCTGTCGTCCACCGTTTTGAGCAGGATGTGCTTGACGCGGAACACCCCGGTCTGGCTGATGTAGTCCGCCAGCTCCTGCTCGCTGGGCGCGTGGGTGACGGCGGCCAGCAGGTTGTCATAGTAGGCGTCGGAGAGGGTCAGGTACTGGATGGAGCCGTCAGACAGCCCGTAGGAGGACTTGAGCAGCTCCCTGGTGTCCGCGGATATGCTGTCCTTGGCGGCCTGGGTCTGGGCGTCGGTGGGCAGGCAGCCCAGCTCCGCCGCCTTTTGCCGCAGCAGGGCCTCGTTGGTGCAGAAGGTGACGGCGTCGTCCATCAGCTGGGGGGCGTAGTCGCTGATGCTGAGGCCGTACATTCCGTAGTTCATCATGAAATAGTAGCAGCTGTAGTTCAGCCAGTAGAGGAACAGGTCGGCGGGGACCTCCTCGCCGCCGATGGTGAGGGCCGTGTCCCCGGCGGACATCCCGGCGGAGAACTCCAGCACGCCCTGGCTCAGGTCGGCCACGATTTCGGGGGAGGGGCTGGGGCTGGATTCTTCGGGGGCGGAGGGGCTGGGGCTGGGCCCATCGGAGGGGTCTGTGCCGCCGTCGGGCTTGCAGGCGAACAGGGACAGGGCCATGGCCCCGGACAAGAGCAGGGCCAGCAGTCGGTTCCAATTTTTCATGGTATTCTCCAATCACAGGGCGAAATTTCGCGGCCACGGGGCCGTTGGGGGGTATTATACATCAAAAAGCATGAAAATGCAAATCAGCTTTTCGGGGCGGGCAGGAGCGCGGCGTACCGCTCCACCGCCTGGGAGGCGGCGCGCAGGGGGTCGTCGGTGCGGCGCAGCTTCAGGGTGAGGGCGGGGGGCTCCCCGGGGGAGAACAGCATCCGGCCGGGGTACTGCCCCGCCAGGGCGGCGATGGGCTCCAGGTCGAACCTGTCCAGGGTGAACACCAGGGAGGCGCCCTTCTGGGAGATGTCGGAGACGGCGCAGGCGGCGGCGCTGCCCCGGAGGAGGGCCACGGCGATGAGGTTGTTCACCTGCCGGGGCGGGTCGCCGAAGCGGTCGATGAGCTCGTCGGTCATGTCGTCCCCGTCCTCCGGGGTGCGGATGCGGGCGATGCGGCGGTACAGGTCCATCCGCTGGCCCGGGTCGGGGACGTACTTGTCCGGGATGGAGGCGGACACCGTCAGGTCCACCGTGCACTCGGGCAGGCGCTGGGGCTTCTCGCCCTTTTCCTCCAGCACCGCCTCCTCCAGCAGCTTGAGGTATAAATCGTAGCCCACGCTCATCAGGAAGCCGGACTGCTCCGGGCCCAGCAGGTTGCCCGCGCCGCGGATCTCCAGGTCCCGCATGGCGATCTTGAACCCGGAGCCGAACTCGGCGTACTCCCGGATGGCGGACAGGCGCTTGGCGGCCACCTCGGTGAGCACCTTGCCCTGGCGGTAGGTCATGTAGGCGTAGGCCCGCCGGGCGGACCGGCCCACCCGGCCCCGGATCTGGTGGAGCTGGCTGAGGCCCATCTTGTCCGCGTCCTCAATGATGAGGGTGTTCACGTTGGCGATGTCGATGCCCGTCTCGATGATGGTGGTGCACACCAGCACGTCCACCTCCCCGTCGGACACCCGGGTCATCACGTCGCCCAGCTCCTCCTGGCTCATCTTGCCGTGGCCCACGGCCACCTCCGCCCCGTCCCCCAGCATCTGCTTGATGCGGGCGGCGGTGCGCTCGATGGTGTCCACCCGGTTGTGGAGGTAGTACACCTGCCCCCCCCGCTCCAGCTCCCGGCGCATGGCGTCGGCAAGGACAGACCAGTCGTGCTCTAAAACGTAGGTCTGCACCGGCTGGCGGTCGGCGGGGGGCTCCTCGATGGCGGACATATCCCGGATGCCGGACAGCGCCATGTTCAGGGTGCGGGGGATGGGGGTGGCGGACAGGGTGAGCACGTCCACCTGCTTGGACAGCTCCTTCAAGCGCTCCTTGTGGGTGACGCCGAAGCGCTGCTCCTCGTCCACCACCAGCAGGCCCAGGTCCTTGAACCGTACGTCCTTCTGCAGCAGCCGGTGGGTGCCGATGAGCAGATCGACGGAGCCGTCCTCCACCCCGGCCAGCGCCTTTTTCATCTGGGCGGGGGTGCGGAAGCGGCTGACCACCTCGATCTCCACCGGGTACTTGGAAAACCGCGAGCGGGCGGTGAGGTAGTGCTGCCGGGCCAGCACGGTGGTGGGCACCAGGATGGCGGCCTGCTTGCCGTCCAGCACGCACTTCATCACCGCCCGCAGGGCCACCTCCGTCTTGCCGTAGCCCACGTCGCCGCACAGCAGGCGGTCCATGGGCCGGGGGGCCTCCATGTCCCGCTTGATCTCCCGGATGGAGCGCAGCTGGTCCTCCGTCTCGTCGTAGGGGAAATCCTCCTCAAACTCCTTCTGCCAGGGGGAGTCGGGGGCGAAGGCGTATCCCGGCTGGCGCTGGCGCTGGGCGTAGAGCTGGATGAGGCCCTTTGCCAGGTCCTTCACCGCTTTGCGGGTGCGGGTCTTGGCCTTCTCCCAGTCTGTCCCCCCCAGCTTGGACAGCTTTTTGGTCTCCGGGTCGTCCCCGCTCCCGATGTATTTGGCGATGGCGTCCAGCTGGGTGGCGGGGAGGTAGAGCACGTCCGCCCCGGCGTAGGCCAGCTTCACGTAGTCCTTGTCCACCCCGTCCACCGTCATCTTCACCATGCCCACAAAGCGGCCGATGCCGTGGTGCTCGTGGACAATCAAATCTCCGGGGGAGAGGTCTGTAAAGGAATCGACCTTACGGCGGTCCGCCGCGTGCTTGAGGCGCTTGCCCCGGCGGCGGGGCTCGTTTCCCCCCTCGGTGAGCACCGCGTAGGGGCAGCCGATGTAGTCAAACCCCGCCGACAGCCCGCCCACGGCAATGGTGATGCCCCCCGGCTGGGGGAGCTCGTGGAGCTGGAAGTCTACGGCGGAGCGGATCTTCCGCTCCCGGAGCAGGGACTGGAGGTTCAGCGCCCGCTGCTCGCTGCCCACCAGCACCACCGCGGCGGCGCTGGCGTTTTGCAGCTGGGTCAGGTCCGCCGCCGCCGCGTCCAGGCTGGCCCCGAAGGAGGACAGCTGCCGGCCCTGGGCGGTGAGGATTTCGCGGGGGGGCAGGGGGGTGGCGGAGGTGGCGAAGGAGTCCAGGAAGCAAAGGGCGTGGTCGGCCAGCACGGCCATCAGCTCGTCCAGGGTGGCGGAAAACCGGGCGTGCTTCCCGTCCAGCTTCCCCGCTTCCAGCAGGGTTTTCACGTCCTCGTTCAGCTGCCACAGCCAGTTTCTGCCCCGCTCCGCCACCCGGCCGGACTCGGACAGGCACACCACGGCGTCCGGGGGCAGGTGGTGGGCGGCGGTGGCCAGGGTTTCGTACCGGGCGGGGAGCTGGCAGTCCCCCAGCCGCTGCCAGTTCCCGGCTTCGTCCTTCACGGGCAGCAGCTCGCTCACCGGGAGGAACACGGCTTTGTCCAGCCGCCCCACCCGGCGCTGGGAGGACACGTCGAAGGGGCCCATGGAGTCCACGTCCCGGTCCCAGAACTCCACCCGGACGGGGTTGTCCGCCCCGGGGGAGAACACGTCCAGGATGCCGCCCCGCAGGGCGAACTGGCCCACCCCTTCCACCTGCTGGCACCGGGTGTAGCCCAGGGCGGCCAGCCGGCCGGCCAGCTGTTCCGGGTCATAGCTGCCGTCGGCCTTGAGCTCCACCACGTGGGCGGCCAGCTCCCCGGGGGGGAGCGTGCGCTGCATAAGGCCCTCTACCGTGGCGGCGATGAGTCCCGCCCTGCCCTGGGCCATGGCGTGGAAGGCGGCAAGGCGCTGGTGCTCCCACTGGCGGGACGCCACCGCCCCCTCGTGAAACAGAAATTCCCGGGCCCCGATCAGAACGGCGGGCTCCCCCGTCAGCGCCGTCACGTCGGCGGCGAGACGCTGGCACTCCCCCTCGTCGGCGCACACCAGCACCACCGGGGCGCCCAGCCGCGCGCGCAGGCCCGCCGCGAAGTGGGCCCGGTGGACCGGGGACAGGCCGGACACCTCCGCCGGGGAGCGGCCCGCCTCCAGGGCGGCGGCCAGCCGGGCGAACTCGGGCACGGTATCTAAGATGTTGAGCAGCTGTTTCATGGGGAAACCCTCAATTAAATTGGTTCATGGCCTTCTGCGGGCCGTCCCGCAAAAAGCACTCCACCGCGTCGGCGGCCCGTTTCACCGCCTCGTCCATGACCTTCTTGTCCTCCCCCTGGAGCCTGCCCAGCACCCAGTCGGCCATGTCGTAGTCCGGGTGGGGCTTTGCCCCCACCCCCACCTTCAGCCGGGGGAACTGGTCGGAGCCCAGGTGCTGGATGACGCTTTTCAGGCCGTTGTGCCCCCCGGCGGAGCCAGCCGTGCGCAGGCGCAGCTTGCCCAGGGGCAGGTCTACGTCGTCCGAAATGACCAGCACGCGGCCGGGGGCGAGCTTGTAGAACCGGGCCGCCTCCCCCACCGCCTCGCCAGACAGGTTCATATAGGTCACCGGCTTCATCACCAGCACGCCCTGGCCGCCGATGACGGCGGTGGCGGTGAGGGCCTTGAACTTCAGGCGCTGAATGGGGAAGTCCCCCCGCCTGCCCAGCTCGTCCGCCACCAGGAAGCCCGCGTTGTGGCGGGTGCCCTCGTACTTGTCCCCCGGATTGCCCAGGCCCGCCACCAGCCAGGTTACCGGGAGCTTTTTTTGGAATAACATAAAATCACCTCGAAAAAGGCTCGGGAAAGAACCGGCGGGAAAGCCTTCCCCCCACAGGGGGGAAGGTGTCAGCCGGAGGCTGACGGATGAGGGGGCCATCATGGGAACCGCCGCGTGTGTCCTGCAAACCCTCACCCGTCACCGGCTGCGCCGGTGCCACCCTCCCCCTGCAAGGGGGAGGGCTTAAGGCCACAACCGCTCCGGGGCGCGCTGCCCCGGAGCGGATTTTCTCTCTTTATTCTATGTGGTTGTGGTGCCGCTCAGGACCACAGCTTGGACACGGAGATCTCCTGATAGATGCGCTCGATGGCCTCGGCAAACAGGTGGGCCACGGACAGGTACTTGATTTTGGGGCAGAGCTCGCCGATGTTGTCCCGGGGCTGGATGGTGTCTAGGAACACCACCTCGTCCAGGGCAGAGTCGTTGATGCGCTGGATGGCGGGGCCGGACAGCACGCCGTGGCTGGCGCAGGCGGTGACGGACTTGGCGTGGCCGATCTCCACCAGGGCCTTGGCCGCGTGGCACAGGGAGCCGCCGGTGTCCACCATGTCGTCCAGCAGGATGACGTTCTTGCCGGTGACGTCGCCGATGATGTTCATCACCTCGGAGTAGTTGGCCTTCTGGCGGCGCTTGTCCACGATGGCCATGGGCATATCCAGCTTCTGGGCAAAGGCCCGGGCCCGGGCCACGCTGCCCACGTCGGGGGAGACCACCATGGTCTGGTCATGGACGGAGGCGAAGCGGCGGAAAAAGTGCTCTACGAACACGGGGGAGCCCATGAGATTGTCCACGGGTATGTCAAAGAAGCCCTGGATCTGGTTGGCGTGGAGGTCCATGGTGAGCACCCGGTCCGCGCCGGCGCGGGTGATCAGGTTGGCCACCAGCTTGGCGGAGATGGGGTCCCGGGGCTTGGTCTTGCGGTCCTGCCGGGCATAGCCGAAATAGGGGATGACGGCGGTGATCCGGCCGGCGCTGGCCCGCTTGAGGGCGTCGATCATGATGAGCAGCTCCATCAGGTTGTCGTTCACCGGGGAGCTGGTGGACTGCACCACAAACACATCCGAACCGCGGACCGTCTCATAGATGGAGACAAACAGCTCGCCGTCGGAGAAGGCGCCGGTCTCGGCGTTGCCCAGGGGGATGCTCAGCTCCTTGCAGATTTCCAGGGCCAGGGCCTTGTTGGAACTGCCGGAGAAAATCTTCATGTCCTTGCCGTGTGATATCATGCTTCCCATCTTCCTCTCTTCTACTTTGTAAATAGGGACCGTAATCGTTGAAGCCCGTCCATATCCTGACTTCCAGCGCGGAGCGGGAAGCGGGTTGTCACGAGGGACATTATAACAGAAACCGCGGTTTTTTGAAAGAATTTTTCGCAGTTCTGGAAAATTGTCGCATTTTGACAAAAAATAGGGGAAGCGGCAGGGGGAAAGCGGTGAAAATGTCGAGGGGCGCCTCAGGCGGCGGACAGGGGCAGCCAGCGCTGCACCCGCCGGGTCCGGTAGAGGTGGACCACCTCGATGGTGGCGCAGATCTTGTCGGCCATGTTGACCACCAGCGCCTCCCGGCACCGGGGCAGGTGGACGGCCAGGGGGAACATATGGGACACGATGGCGTTTTTCTCCCTGTCGGACAGGTCGGGGCAGAGGGCGGCGGCGTTGCGCAGGGCGAACTCCGGGTGGTCCAGGCACTGGTTGCCGGGGTGGGCGGAGCCGTCGGCGGGGTCGTAGAGGTACAGGTCGTGGAGCAGGCCGGCCCGGGCGGCGGCCCGGTAGTCCCAGCGCAGGCGGCGGGCCAGCCGGAAGGCCACGTAGGACACGAACAGGGAGTGCTGGTAGCAGGTGATGGAAAAATGATGCCGCCACTGCTTCATGGAGCTGACCTCGCTGCTGTCCAGCAGGGGGCCCACGCACTGGAGAAACGCGGCGGCGTTCAAATCGTGATTGGACATAGGAAAAGACTCCTTTCCGGAAACAGGCGGGCCCGGGGCCCGGGCGCGGCGTGCGCGCAAGTTCATTATATCAGCCCGTATTCAGTTTGTCAGCATCTTTTCGTAAATTTTAATTTGTAAAATTCGGGAGGTTTTCCCCGCTTGACAGGGGGGCGGCCCTGTGCTATGATAACTGTACTAGGACATATAGTACAAGCAGAACAATGAAAAGGAGGCGGGGCCATGCTCAGCCTGAACTACCGGGACGGCCGGCCCATCTATGAACAGGTCCGGGACGGCCTGCGCCGTCTCATCATCACGGGGGCCATCCCGCCGGGGGACCGGCTGCCCTCCGTCCGGGCCATGGCGGCCCAGCTGGCCATCAACCCCAACACCATCCAGCGCTCCTACGAGGCGCTGGAGCAGGAGGGCTACGCCTACTCGGTGCCGGGGAAGGGGAGCTTCGCCGCCCTGCCCCAGGACGTGACGGACAAGCGGCGGGGGGAGCTGCTCAAGCAGCTGGATGCCATTGTGCAGGAGCTGGCGTACCTGGGGATGAGCCGGGGCGACATTGCCGCGCGCTGCGCGGGGCGGGGAAAGGAGGATACGGAATGATTGAAGTGAAAAACGTGGTCAAGAGCTTCGACGGCTTCCACGCCCTGGACGGGCTGACCATGACGGTGCCCCAGGGGGCCATCTACGGGCTGGTTGGGCCCAACGGGGCGGGCAAGTCCACCATCCTGCGGCACTTGAGCGGGGCCTACCGCCAGGACTCCGGGGAGATTCTGCTGGAGGGCGCGCCCATCTATGAAAACCCCGCGGCGAAGCGGCGCATAGCGGGCATACCCGACGAGCTGTACTACTTCACCTCCGCGTCCACCAAGGACATGATGAAGTTCTACAAGGGCATCTACCCCTCCTTCGACCAGGAACGGTACGCCAAGCTGAAGGAGGCCTTCCCCGCCGTGGACGAGCGCCGGCCCATCCGCCGCCTGTCCAAGGGGATGCAGAAGCAGTCCGCCTTCTGGCTGGCCCTGAGCTGCAAGCCCGACTACCTGCTGCTGGACGAGCCGGTGGACGGGTTGGACCCGGTGATGCGCCGTCAGGTGTGGTCCCTGCTCATGGGGGACGTGGCCGAGCGGGGCACCACGGTGCTGGTGTCCTCCCACAACTTACGTGAATTGGAGGACGTGTGCGACCACGTGGGGCTGCTCAGCCACGGGAAGGTGGCGCTGGAGCGCTCCCTGTCCGACCTTCAGGGGGGCACCGTCAAGCTCCAGGCCGCGTTCCAGGAGGAACGGCCGCCGGAGCTGCCCCAGGGGCTCCAGGTCATCCACACCGACCACGTGGGGAGGGTGTACACCTACATCGTCCGGGGGGCGGCGGAGGAGGTCACGGAGCGGTTCAAGCCGCTCAGCCCGCTGTTTCTGGAGGCCCTGCCCCTGACGCTGGAGGAGATCTTTATCTATGAAATGGGAGGTGAGGACTATGCGGTCCGGGACATCGTACTTTGATGGGACGGTTTTCAAGAAAACCATCCTGCGCTTCTGGCCCCTGTGGGGGGCGTACCTCGCCCTGTGGCTGGTCATGCTGCCCCTGGAGGGGCTGGTGTCCCTGCGGCTGGAGGCCAACGCCTACCCCGGCGTCACCGGCGGGTATATGGAGAGCTTCGCCTACACCTCCGTGCCCCAGTACCGCGTGCAGATGGCGCTGCCTCTGGCGGTGGTGTTCGGCGTGCTGTGTGCCATGGCGGCGTTCAGCCACCTCTGCAACCCCCGCTCGGCCAACTTCTTCGGCTCCCTGCCCATCCGGCGGGAGGGGCTGTTCCTCACCCACTATCTGGCGGGGCTCAGCTTCCTCCTCGTGCCCAACGCGCTGATCTTCCTGCTCACCCTGGCGGTGGAGGCGGCGGGGGGCTGCGTGGTCTGGACGGGGCTGCTGTTCTGGCTGGCCGCCGCCTGCGGGGAGTGCTTCTTCTTCTATTCCCTGGCGGTGTTCTGCGCCATGTTCACCGGGCACATCCTGGCCCTGCCCGCCTTTTACGGCATTGTCAACGTCCTGGCCTACGGGGTCACCGGGCTGGTGCTGGTGGTGTTCCAGCAGTTCTATTACGGCTTCACCACCTTCAACAGCGGGGTGTTCGGGGTGATAGGATGGCTCACCCCGGTGTTGAAGCTGAGAGGGGACGCTGTGATGGGCTTCCGGGAACTGGTGCTTGTCACCGACCCGGCCACCGGGGCGACGGATTACCAGCCCACCGGCGCGCTGGTGTTCCAGGGCCTGGATATCGTGGGGATTTACGCCATTGTGGCGGCCATCCTGGCGGTGTGCGCGTTCTTCCTCTACCGGGCCCGGCGGCTGGAGAGCGCCGGGGACGTGGTGTCCGTCAAGGCCATGCGGCCGGTGTTCCAGTACGGCGTGGCTTTCTGCGCGGGGCTGGCCCTGGGCTGGGGCACCGCCTTTGTGGCGGGCGGCCTGGAGGGCGCCGGCCTGGCGGCCGCCATCCTCATCTGGGGCGTGATCGGGTACTTCGCCGCCCAGATGCTGCTGGATAAATCCTTCAAGGTGTTCCACAAGTGGAAGGGGGCCGCCGCGGTGGCCGGGGCGTTCCTGGTCCTGTCCCTGGTGGTGGGCCTGGACCTCACCGGGTTCGAGACCCGGGTGCCCGACCCGGACAATGTGGCCTCGGTCGACGTGACGGGACTGGACGCCGTGCGCCTGGGGGACAGCGGCGACCGGGTGCAGGTGAAGGTCGACGACCCGGCGCGGATCGAACTGCTGACCGCCCTCCACCGGGAGGCGGTGGAACAGCGGGACTGGGAAGGGAATTGGGACAATCAGGGGTACACAGCCAATACCGGGCTGGAGCTGAAATACACCCTGCGGGACGGCACCACCCTGACCCGGTGGTACCGGCATATGTGGATCAATCCCGACCAGGCGGGGGAGGAGGGCACCGGGGCCTGGGCCCTGGAACAGCTCTACGCCGACCGGGAGCTCTACTGGCGGGCGTACCGGTTCGATCAGCTGGAGGAGGTGCTCGCCCAGCCGGGCTGGCGGCTGGAGCGGGCGGAGCTGGAGCCCTGCCAGTACAGCGAAAAGTACGGCTATAGTACGGTGATCGATGACGAGATGCTTTACTTCTACGCCCCCTATGCCCGCACCCTGCTGGACGCGGTGGAGGAGGACTTCTGGGCGGGCCGCATCGGCGCGCGCACCCTGGACAACGCGGACTGGTTCCCCCCGGCGGAGTGGCGGACGCTGGCGTTCTACGCCCAGGACGGCGACGGCCGTGTGGTGTGGATGAACATCACCATGCGGGACGGCGAGGCCACGTCCACCCTGGCGGCGCTGGAGGCGCTGTGGGAGCACGCCGTGGGGGACAGGCTGGAAGAGACCGGACAGAACGCGTGGGCCGGTGGCGAGCCGGGGATGGCGCCCGCGGATTGACGGCGAAAACCTTCTTGCCTTCCCCTGGCAGCCGTGCTATAATAAAGCCAGAAGGGGGTGCTTTCTATGGGCATGACGGATAAACAGTTCCAGAGCTGGGTGCGCCTCCTGTTAAGTGCCCTCAAGCATATGGACGAGGAAGCAGATCCGGAAAAGAAAGCGTCCAAGCTGGCAGAGATTATGGAGAACCTGCAAAAGACGCTGGAAGACTGACTAAGGCGCCGGGGTTGCCCCCGGCGCCTTTTTTTGCTATAATAGGCGGCACAGAGCGCCGCCCCCGCTGGGCGTGGGCGGGAGGATCATTTTGTCAGGAGGTCAGACCATGCCGGGAAAAGAGGAATTCATCGAGATCTATCAGGAGCACATCCACCGGGAGGGGTCCGCCGAGCTGCTGGACTATCTGGAAAACAAGAGCGACTTTTTCACCGCCCCAGCCTCCGCCCGGTTCCACGGCTCCTACGCCGGGGGGCTGTGCGACCACAGCGTGAACGTGTTCCGCTGCCTGGAGGCGTACCTGGAGCGCCCCCGGGTCAAGGAGGTGTACGGGCTGGAGGCGCCCATGGAATCTGCGGCCATCGCCGGCCTGCTCCATGACCTGTGCAAGATCGGCTGCTACAGGGCGGGCACTCGGAACGTGAAGGACGAGGCCACGGGCAAGTGGGAGAAGGTGCCCACCTTCTTCTACGAGGACAAGCTGCCCTATGGCCACGGGGAGAAGAGCGTGTACATCATCTCCGGCTTCATGCGCCTCACCCGGGAGGAGGCCATGGCCATCCGCTGGCACATGGGCTTCTCCGGCCCGGAGGACGACCGGGTGGTGGGCCAGGCGCTCCAGCAGTATCCCCTGGCCTTCGCCCTGGCTACGGCGGACATGGAGGCGTCCTACTTCCTGGAAGGAAAATAGGGCAAGCCCCTCTCCGCTCCGCGGGGGGGGGGGGCGCAGTGTCTTGCCCGCGCCGGCCCGGGGGGCGCCGTACTTCCCGGAAAAGCATAGGAAAAGCTCCCCCGGTTTTCGCCGGGGGAGCTTTGCGGTCAATAGCGCTTGTCCAGGATTTCGATGGCCTGGGCCACGGCGTGCTCGTCGCAGCTGCCCAGAATCCGGGCCCCCCAGTCCTTCACGGGCTGGGAGCAGTTGGACGGGGCGAAGGGGATGGCGCTCAGGGCCAGCATGGGGATGTCGTTCTGGTTGTCCCCGATGCAGTAGAGGTTTTCCCGGGAAACGCCCAGCAGCTCCGCCGCCTTTGCCACCATGCTCCCCTTGTGGCTGCCCTTGGCGGTGACCTCCAGCAGGTAGGGGTTGGAAAAGATGGCTTCATAATGCGCGCCCCAGAGCCGGAGGAGGCGGGCCTGTACCTCCTTCAGACAGGGCTCGTCCTGCTCCAGAAGCACCTTGGTCCAGGGGGTGGGCATCTCGCCGATGGGGCAGAGGATCTGCCGCCCCCCCACCCGCTCCAGGTGGGCCGTGGTGACCGCGTTGGGGTTGTGGACATAGATGCTGTCGCCGTGGTACGCCTCCAGGGCCAGGTCGGGGAAGTCCCGGAACAGCGACCCCAGCCGGGCGGGGGCGCCGGCGTCCAGGAAGGTCTGCGTCAGATAGCGGTCTTCATCGTAGTCGTAGAGGGCGGCGCCGTTGGACAGCACCACCGGGGCGTTGAGGGACAGCCCCTCCGCCTCAATCTGGGGGGTGAAGGTGCGGTGGGCCCGGCCGGTGGCCACGGAGAAGCGACCGCCGTTTTCCTGAAAATAGCGGATGGCGGCGTGGTTCTCGGAGGAGACGGTGTGGGTGCTGTTATATAGGGTGTCGTCGTAGTCGCTGTAAAACAGCACGCCGTCGAATTTGGCCACGTAAATCAGTCCTTATTTCAAATCTTCCCCGTCAAAATACCGCTTCAGCGGTGTGGTGTACAAAATCCAGGCCACCACGCTGGTGAGCATGATCTCCGCCAGCATATAGCTGCCATTATAAAGAATGGAATACACGGGGCCGGTCCAACCGTATTCGTTGGGCCACAGGGCGTCCCAGATCCACCAGCCGGTGATGAAATGGCAGGCCAGCCGGAGCAGGAACGTCACCACAATACCCAACACCAGGCCCAGCCGGGGGTCCTTCGTTTTGCCTTTGAACATCCCGGCCAGACCGATGAGGGTGTAGGGCACGACGTAATCCAGCAGAACAATGCCCGCCGCCATAAAGGCGGAGGTGGCGTACTGCACGTTGTTCAAGCCCAGCACCAGCTGGAGCAGGCTGTAGGCCACGGCGGCGATGAGCCCACGGCTCACGCCGTACCGCCAGGAGATGAGCACCAGGGGCAGCATGGAGCAGATGGTGAGGCCGCCGCCCAAGGGAAAGTCGATCTTGGGGAATTCGCTGAGCACGGTGCCGATGGCAATCATGATGGCGCTCTCCACCAGCCAGCGCACCGTGTTGTGGGATTTGCTGTTTGACATTGTCGTTCCTCCTTAAAAATAAGTATACCGCAATGCAAACGGTGCAATGCGGTAAGTGAGAGAAACGACAACGGCCCATCTTGTCAGCTCCACTTCCTACGCCGGCATTACCCGGATCAGGTTCAAGGGACCGGGAACTGCAATTTGTTCCACATCTCAGCCGGGAATGGCTCCCAGCGCCCCTGTGATATTCCATTCACTTTGCGGTGTCCCTATTGTATGCCATGGGGGCGGCGCTGTCAAGAGCCATAGGCAAATGGACGAAAAAACGGGCGGATTTTTGTCGGTTTTGCCAGGGCCCCAACAAAATGTGCCTCCCTTCCGCAAAAAGCCGCCAGGGGCAACAAGATATGCCCCCGGAAAACGGGCCGGAGACGGCCGCAGGGGAAATTCAGGGGTTGACGAACGCGGGAAAATGGTGTAGGATAGGCCTGTAACCAATTTGTAACCATTATTGCAGTTTTGTTACGGTTTTGTTTGCTCGAAAACCAACGCGTACAGGAGGGACCTTTCGTGAAGCAGGCCGAGAGAGACCACGAGAAGATACACAAGCGGAGCGAGGAGGCCGGGTCCGGCGCCCGGGACGCCGCCAAAGCGGGCGGCGCGGGCGGCCCCGTCTCCTGGAGGAGCTATATTGAGCAGGCCGAGGCCGCGGAGAAGCAGGCGGCGCGGGAGGCCGCGAAGGCCCGGGCCGCCGAGATCAAGGCGGCCAAGAGGCGTTTTCAGCCCAAGGCCCTGGCGGAGAAGGCCAGGGCTGCCGCCGGTGCGGTGAAGGGGCAGGCGGAGCGGGTCCGGGCCGCCGCCGGCGCCGCGAAGGGGCAGGCCGCCCAGGGCCAGCTGAAGGAGAAGGCCGCCCAGGCCGGGCAGGCGCTGGCCCGGGCCGCCGGGTCCGGCTGGGAGCGTGTGTGCGACTTCACCGCCGGCGGCTGGGACAGGGCCAGCGCCGCGCTGGGCAGGGTGCGCTCTGTGGTGGAGCGGCATCCCGTGTCCCCGCTGCTGTACGTGACGCTGCTGGCGGTGTTCATCGGCGTGGCCGCCTTCCAGGGGACGTACGCCCGGGCCTATGTGATGGAGGTGAACGGCCAGGAGGTGGCCGTGGTGGCCAGCCCGGACGAGAAGGACGCCATCGTCAGCAACATCGAATCCCGGGCTTCCGACATCCTGGGCGAGCAGTACGACTATGAGGCGGAGATCTCCCTGACCCCGGTGTACGCCGCCCCCAGCGAGCTGAGCGACACCGCCCAGGTGGAGGATACGCTGTTTGAGGACGTGGGCGCCCTGGTGACCGCCTACTCCCTGCGGGTGGACGGCCAGGAGCTGGGCCGCGCGGCCACCCAGGAGGAGCTGTACCGGCTGCTGGACGAGGTGGCCCAGCCCTACCTCACCGAGAACACCATCAGCTATGAGTTTGTGGAGTCGGTGGAGGTGTGCCCCATCGAGGTGCCCGCCAACACCCAGTATGATGTGGAAGCCATCCGCACCATCCTCCATCAGATGGAGGTGGAGCAGGCGGTATACGTGGTGGAGAAGGGGGACACCTTCAACGCCATCGCCTACTCCCTGGATATGTGGCCCAACGAGCTGTCCGTCCTCAATCCCGACGTGATTGTGGATAAACTCTGGGTGGGCCAGGAGCTGGTGATTCAGCAGGCTGTGCCCTACCTGTCCGTGATGAACGTCACCGACGAGACCTATGAGGAGGAAATCCCCAGCCCGGTGGAGTATATCGAGACCGCCGACCTCTATGTGGGCAGCACCCGCGTGAAGGAGCAGGGCGAGGACGGTGTGGCCCGGGTCAACGCCCACGTCACCTATATCAACGGCGTGGAGGAAGAGCGGGAGATCGTCTCCTCCGAGACCCTGAAGGAAGCCACCACCACCTACACCTACACCGGCACCACCCCACGGCCCAAGACCGCGTCCACCGGCCACTATATCTGGCCGGTGCGGGGACGGGTCACCTCCAACTTCGGCAGACGCAACGTCTCCGTGGGCAACAGCTACCACCTGGGCATTGACATCGCCGTCCCCACAGGCACGGCGGTCAAGGCGGCTGACGGCGGAACGGTCATCACCGCCGGGTGGAAGGGCACCTATGGCAAGCTGGTGGCCATCCGGCACGACAACGGCACCGTCACCTATTACGCCCACAACTCCTCCATCTCGGTGAGCGTGGGGCAGAAGGTGTACCAGGGCCAGATCATCGCCCGGGCCGGCAGCACCGGCCGCTCCACCGGCTCCCACTGCCACTTCGAGGTGCGGGTGAACGGCACCAGCGTCAACCCCAGGAATTACCTGCCCTGAGCGGCGGCCCGCACAACAGAGCTTGGTTTCACCCCCGGCAAAAGCCGGGGGTGAAATTTTTTCAAAAAAATCGAACAAAATCTCAAAAAGCTCTTGACAAACTCGAACGATTATATTATTATGAGAAAAAATAAAACATATAGTCGAAGCGAGAACGTTCACAAGGCAAATAAGTGCCGGTTTATGGGACCCAATGGATGCTATGCTGGACCTATCCTGATACGAGGAGGCTTTGAGCCATGAAAAGTGCGTATTATACCTTTACCACTTGGGAGCAGGGACAGCTGGCCGCCGGGTTTGGCGGCGGCCTGGACAGCGGCAGGCAGTCCGTGATTGTCCGCCAGCCCGCGCAGAAGGCCCGCCCTGCGGGCGGGGACAACGTGGTGGATCTGGCCGCGTGGCGGGCGGCGAACCAGGAGCTGTGGGGCGAGGCCGGCCAGGATGCGTACGCGCAGGAGGAACCGGCGGTGGAGGTTCCCGCGCCCAGGGTCCGCCGGAGCCGCGCCGCCCGGGCATATTCCGAGCTGGCGTCCATCCTGGCCGTGGCCGGGACGGCGCTGGCGCTGCTGGCGTGGGTGCTGCTGTTCTGAGGGAAAAGAGACAAGACGCCGTCCCGGCTGTCCGGGGCGGCGTCTTTCTGTTTTGGGATGTCACAGGCGGGTTTTCAGGGTGTAGAGCAGGTTCATGGCCTCAATGGGGGTGAGGGTCTCCACGGAGGCGGCGCGCAGCGCGGCCAGCACCTCCGCCCCCGCCATGTCCCCCAGGGACACCTGGGCCCCCGCCTCCGGCCCGGGGGGCGGGGGGGCCGTCCGGCCCTGGGCCTCCAGCTCCGTCAGAATCTCCCGGGCCCGGTCCACCACCCGGGCGGGGACCCCGGCCAGCTTCGCCACCTCCACGCCGTAGCTCTGGTCCGCCCCGCCGGGGACGATCTTGCGCAGGAAGACGATGCCGTCCCCCCGCTTTTTGGCGGCGATGTGGTAGTTTTTCACCCCTTCGATGGAGCGCTCCACCTCGGTGAGCTCGTGATAGTGGGTGGCGAACAGGGTCTTGGCCCCCAGGCGGCGCCTGTCGGCGCAGTGCTCCAGCACCGCCCGGGCGATGGACATACCGTCATAGGTGGACGTGCCCCGCCCGATCTCGTCCAGGATGAGCAGGGAGCGGGAGGTGGCGTTTTTGAGCATATTGGCCACCTCGGTCATCTCCACCATGAAGGTGGACTGGCCCGCGCTCAGGTCGTCGGAGGCGCCGATCCGGGTGAACACCCGGTCCACCACCCCGATCCGGGCGGACTTGGCCGGCACAAAGCTGCCCATCTGGGCCATGAGCACGATGAGGGCCACCTGGCGCATATAGGTGGATTTGCCCGCCATGTTGGGCCCGGTGATGATGGACAGGCGGTTTTCCCCGCCGTCCATGTGGGTGTCGTTGGGGACAAACATGGAGTCCTTCAGCATCCGCTCCACCACCGGGTGGCGGCCCTCCCGGATGTCGATGACGCCGCTGGCGTCCACCGTGGGGCGGCAGTAGCCGTTCTGCACCGCCGCGGCGGCGAAGGAGCACAGCACGTCCAGCCGCCCCACGCAGGCGGCGGCCTCCTGCACCCGGCGCACCTGCTGGGAGGCGGTGTCCCGCAGCTGGCAGAACAGGGTGTACTCCAGGGCGGTGACCCGGCTCTGGGCGGAGAGAATCTCGTGCTCCAGGTCCTTCAGCTCCTGGGTGATGAAGCGCTCGCAGTTCACCAGGGTCTGCTTGCGGATATAGTCCTCCGGCACCATGGCGTAGTAGCTCTTAGACACCTCGATATAGTAGCCGAACACCTTGTTATAGCGCACCTTCAGGCTCTTGATGCCGGTGCGCTCCTTCTCCCGGCCCTCCAGGGCGGCCACCAGGTCCGCCCCGTGATCCAGAACGTCCCGCAGGCGGTCCACCTCCGGGTCGTAGCCCGGGCGGATGAAGCCCCCCTCCCGGATGGTGAAGGGGAGGCGGTGCTCCCCGTCCTCGTCCCGGATGGCGGCGTGCAGGGTCTGCTCCAGCCCGTCCAGCCCGTCCAGCCCCCGCAGGACGGGGGCCAGGGCGCGGCCCGCCACGGCCTGACCCTGGGCGGCCAGCTGGGGCAGCACCGCCAGCCCGTCCGCCAGGGAGAGCACGTCCCGGGCGTTGGCGGAGCCGTACACCACCTTGCCGATGAGCCGTTCCAGGTCGGGGACGCGCCGGAGGGTGAGGACCAGCTCCTCCCGGGCCACCCCGTCCCCCGCCAGGGCGGCCACCGCGTCCTGCCGGCGGGCGATGGCGGCGGGGGAGCGCAGGGGCTGCTCCAGCCAGGCGCGGATGAGGCGGCGGCCCATGGGGGTTTTGCTCTTGTCCAGCACCCACAGCAGGGAGCCGCGCTTTTCCTTGCCCCGGATGGTCTCGGTGAGCTCCAGGGTGCGCCGGGCGGTGAGGTCCAGCTCCATATAGGTGCGATCCAGCGCCTCCTCCAGCACCAGGGGGCCCAGGTGGCGCAGGTCGGTCTTCTGGGTTTCCTTCAGGTAGGCCGCCAGCGCCCCCGCCGCCTGGAGGCACAGCCGGGGGCCGTCCTCCTGGGGAAAGGGCTCGTCCGCCCCGCGCAGGCCGCAGGAGGCCAGCGCCTCCCCCGCCAGGGCGGGGCGGAAGCGGACCTCGGGGGCGGACTGGCACAGGCAGCCCAGCCGCTCCCGCAGGAACTGGGCCAGCTGCCCGTTAGAGGCGGCGGAGTCGGACAAAATGGCCTCGCTGGGCGGGCAGGCGGCCAGGGCGTTGGTCAGGTGGGGGAGATAGTCCCGCCCCAGAAAGGGGGCGGCGGAAAACTGGCCGGTGGACAGGTCGCACCGGGCCAGGGCCGCACCGGCGCTGTCCTCGTACACGGCGCAGATATAGTTGTTGCGGCCCTCGTCCAGCATCTCGTCGGCCATGGCGGTGCCGGGGGTGACGATGCGGATCACGTCCCGGTCCACCAGCCCGCGGGCCTCGGCCGGGTCCTCCATCTGCTCGCAGATGGCCACCTTGTACCCCCGCTTGATGAGGCGGGCGATGTAGCTCTGGGCGGAGTGGTAGGGCACGCCGCACATGGGGGTGCGCTCCTGCTCCGGTTTGCCCCGGTCCCGGGTGGTGAGGGTGAGGCCCAGCTCCTCCGCGCCCAGCTTGGCGTCGTCATGGAACATCTCATAGAAGTCGCCCAGCCGGAAAAACAGCAGGCAGTCGGGGTGCTGCTCCTTCACCCGCCAGTACTGCTTCATCATGGGGGTCAGTTCGGCCATCTTCGACACGCTCTCTTTCTGATACGCGGCGGGGGGACTCCCCGCCGCGCAAGGCTTTATATGGTGTAGGGGCGGACATTGTCCGCCCATGCGTTTGCGCGACCGTCTCTGTGCGGGCGCACAATGTGCGCCCCTACTTTCCGTAATCCACAATCACGTAGACATATTGTACGCCGCCGATGTCCGCCGCGGGCTGCACCTGGGCGTAGCGGCTGACGCCGTCCGCCTCCACGCAGAGCGTCCGCACCGAACCCACCGCCAGCCCCGGGGGATACACCCCGCCCAGGCCGGAGGTGGTCACCTGGTCGCCGGTGACCAGCCGCGCCTCCTCCGGCAGGTAGGACAGCCGCAGCAGCCCGTCCAGCATGAGGGTGAAGTCCCCCTCCAGGATGGCGTCCTCGTCGGTGCGGGCGATGCGGCCCCCCAGCTTCAGGTCCGGGTCCAGAATGGTGGTGACCAGGGAGGAGTTCAGGCCGGCCTCGGTGACCACGCCGATGAGGTGGCCGTACTGGTCGATGACACAGTCGTCCGCCGCCACGCCGGCCAGGGTGCCCTGGTCGATGGTCAGGTCGGACGACCAGTTGGAGGAGCGGCGCCGGACCACGCTGGCGCTCCGGTATTGCAACTCCGGCCGGGCCTGGGCCAGGCCCAGCAGGTCCTTGAGGCGCTGGTTCTCCCGGGCGGCATCCTGCCCGGCGATGGCGTCCCGCTCCAGCTCCGCCACCCGCTGGCGCAGGGCCTCGTTTTCTGCCGCCAGCTCCTCATAGCGGAAGGTCTTGTCGTATTGGGCCTGGGTCCAGCCGGCGACGGTGCTGGAGACCGCCCGGAAGGGGGTGGCCAGCGCTTCCAGCGCGGTGGACAGGGGGTTGAACCCCAGGATCTGGGAGCCCAGGGCCAGCACCGCCGCCAGCAGGGCGGCGGCGACGAGCAGCAGCCCGCCGTTATTCCGGAAAAATTGCCTCATAGATATACTTGCTCTCCTATCCGCGCCGTTTACGACGGCTCCGCGCTTCCCAGCAGGTCCACGCCAAATTCGCCCAGCATACGGCCCAGCCGGAACACCGGCAGGCCCATCACGTTGCAGTAGTCCCCCCGGATGCCGCTGACCAGCAGCGCCCCGCGTCCCTGGATGCCGTAGGCCCCGGCCTTGTCCATGGGCTCGCCGGTGGCGACGTAGGCCCGAATCTCCTCCGGCCCGACGTCCCGGAAGGCGACGGCGGTCTCCTCGTGCTCCGTGAGCGCCCTGTCCCCCCGGACCACCGTGACGCCGGTGTACACATGGTGCTCCCGGCCCGACAGGGCGGACAGCATGGCGAAGGCGTCCGCCTCACTGCGGGGCTTGCCCAGCACCGCCCCGTCCAGGGCCACCACCGTGTCGGCGGCGATGACCAGGCTGCCCGCGGGGACCCTGCCGGCCACCGCCTGGGCCTTGCGCCGGGACAGCCGCTCCACCATGTCCGCCGGGGAGAGCCCGGCCTCCACGGATTCATCCACATCGGGAGAGACAATGTGGAACTCCCGTATGCCGATCCGCTCCAGCAGCTCCCGCCGCCGGGGGGAATTTGATGCCAGTATGATGTTCATCGTGTTCCTCCGCGCTTCTTCTTTGTCACGCTGCGAAGCGGCCAGGGCGCTCGGGCGCTTTCGCTACGACTCGGGCAAACCCAGGCCAGCTTCGCTGGCCCTGGGCTTTCCCCTCGCTCCACTCCAAGCTTCCTCGCTGTCCGCTTCTGCGCGCTTCTTCTTCATTCCACGTCCCGGTAATATAAGCCCCGGGTGTAGTTGTTGGGCACGTAGCTCCCCGTCCCCCGGTAGGCGTCCAGCACCTGGGCGCACTCCACGCCGTTCTCCGTAGTGAACAGCAGGCGGATGGCGCGCAGTCCGGCCCTTTTCCAGTCCGCCGCCTTGTCCGCCAGAAACACCTTGTTGGCGTTGAGCACCTCGTTGCGGCAGCCATAGGCCTTCTCCACCGGGAAACGCACGCCCTTGCGGTCGGTGAGCAGGTTCACGTTGGAGCACACACACTTGCCCGACTGGTTTTTGACGGCGCAGTTCTCCGTAATCATCAGGGGCAGCCGGCCGTAGGCGATGAGCTCCAGGTCCACCGCCTTGTTCAAATCCCGGATCTGGGCCAGCTTCAGCTCGAAGGAGGCGGTGAGGGACTGGAAGCCCAACCGCTTGTACTCCTTGATCCCCTGGCTGTTGAACACCTGGAGGCCGAAATCCCCCCGCAGGGCGAAGCCCAGCTCCCTGCACAGGGGGATCATGGCGAGGCTGCCCACGTAGGCGTCCGCCACCCCCGCCTCTTTGCAGAGTTCCAGCTCCTTCCGCAGCCCGTCCAGTTCCCGGTCGAAGCAGATCCGGGGCAGCACCGCCGCCACGGGGACGCCCCGGCCGATGGCGGCCTTTACATCATCCGGGCGGGCGGCGATCTCCTCCGCGGGGAGGGTGATGAGGGCGGGCCGGGCCTTCACCAGCTCGAAGGTCATCTGCCCGGCCCGGCGCAGGGAGACGATGATGTCCGGTTCCCCCCGGTGGTTTTCGTACCGCGCGCCCATTTTATACTCCCCGTGCCGGCGCTGGGGCAGGGCGGTGCGCTGGCGGGTCAGGCCGTCCAGCACCTGCCGGCGCAGGGAGTTCAGCGCGGACAGGGGCACCGCCAGCCCGTCCTGCACCAGGGCGCGCACGTCGGCGGCCCGGTAGGGGGTGCCCCCCGTTTTGATGAGCTGGCCCTCCACCTCCTCCCGGGTGGTGGCGCGGCGGCGGGCCGCCTCGGGGACATTGCCCTCGGCGGTGGCTATGCGGCCCTCCGGATCCTCCACCCCCACGCGGATGGGCTCGCCCGCGCGGATCAGGGCGTAGAGCTTCACCGGCACGCCGGGGCCCTCCCCCTTCTCATAGGCGGACCGGGCCTGGGCGAAGAGCTCCTTCGGGTTTTTGGCCTCCTCCCGGACGCCGAACATCTCCGGGCCCTTCTGCCCCGTGAAATAGCCGTCGGTGAAGCCCTGGCGGGAAAACGCCTGCTCCAGGCGGGACAGCTCCTCCGGGGTGGGCTCCCGGCCGTCCCGCAGGGCGTCGGCGTATACCCGGGTCACAATATAGACGTATTCGGGCCGCTTCATCCGGCCCTCGATCTTGGCGCTGGCCACCCCCATGTCCCGCAGCTCCCGGAGGTGGCCCGCCAGGGACATATCCTTCAGGGACAGCGGGTGGCCCGCGGCCAGCTCGTCCCCCCAGCCGTAGGGCAGGCGGCAGGGCTGGGCGCACATTCCCCGGTTGCCGCTGCGGCCCCCGATGACGGAGGACATGAAGCACTGGCCGGAGTAGCACATACACAGCGCCCCGTGGACGAACACCTCGATCTCGATGGGGGAGCGCTGGCAGATATAGGCGATGTCCCGCCGGGACAGCTCCCGGGCCAGCACCGCCCGGGTGATGCCCAGGTCGGCGGCCTGCTTCACCCCGTCCAGGCTGTGGAGGGTCATCTGGGTGGAGGCGTGAAGGGGCAGGTCGGGGGCGCACTGGCGCAGGGCGCGCACCAGTCCCATGTCCTGCACCAGCACCGCGTCCGCCCCCATCTTCGACGCCTGGACGGCGCAGTCCACCGCCTGGGCCATCTCCCGGTCGGAGCACAGGGTGTTCAGGGTGAGGTACACCTTCACCCCCCGCAGGTGGCAGTAGGACACCGCGGAGGCGAACTCGTCGGGGGTGAAGTTTTTGGCGCCCCGGCGGGCGTTGAATTGTCCGAAGCCGAGGTAGACCGCGTCTGCCCCGGCGCACACCGCCGCGCGCAGCGCCTCCGGGCTGCCGGCGGGGGATAGTATCTCCATGATCGTTCTCTCGTTTCTGTGGGTATTTTACCGATGATGGACGCGCTTCACCTGTTCGCGACGCGGTTCTAAGCCCTCCGACTCCGGGAAAACCCATCCGGGCCTTTGGCCCTTCTTGGGCTTTTCCCTCCGCTCCGGGCTTAGCCCGCTGCTCACGACGGTTCAGCGCTTTTGCTGAAGCTTGAAAATTTCCCGCTTGGATTCGCTCAGCTCCGACTTCAGCTTGGAGTTCTCCTCCAGCAGCTCCTTGATCTGGCGGCGCAGGTTCTCCGAGGCGTCCTGCTCCTTGAAGCGCTCGTCGGCGATGTTGATGGCGGTGAGGACGGCGCAGTCCATCTGGGACACGCCGCCGGCCTTGCCGGTCTCTCTCAGCTTGTCGTTGACATAGGCGGCCACCCGGTGGACATAGCTCTCATCCTCCGGGGCCAGCAGTGTGTACTTCAGCCCGCCCACGGTGACGGTGACGCGGTTTTGCATGGCGCTCCCTCCTGCACAGTGATTTACCCAACATTATATCACAACGTTGGAAAAAAGGAAATGAAAAAAGTATAAAATCAAGGCAGTTTTTCGCCATCCCGCTCCTTGACATCGGGCGCGAAACATGGTACAGTGACGGACAAGAAGCACAGACGGAGAACAGTACCCCGCGCACGGGGCATCAGAGAGGGGACGGACGGTGCGAGTCCCCCGAAGGGCGCGGCGGGAAGGCGCTCCCGAGCCCGGGCAGGAAATGGCCCGGCGGCCCCCGCCGTTACCGGGCAAGAGGGCGCGCCCGTGGGCGCGAATTCAGGTGGGACCGCGGACTGGGACAGTTCGCCCTGAGCCAAGGCGGCTCAGGGCGTTTTTGTTTGGAAAGGAGAGGACGGCATGGCGGCGGAAAAGCGCAGGGACCCGGCGCTGGACACAGTGCGGGCGCTGGCCATTGTGATGGTGCTGGTCATCCACTCGGCGGGGGCGGGGCTGACCGGGTATCCCCCCGGCGCCCCGGACTGGTGGGGCGCCCTGCTGTGGGGGGCGGCGGCCCGGCCGGCGGTGCCGCTGTTCTTCCTGTGCACCGGGGCGCTGATGCTGGGCCGGGAGGTCACCCCCCGGCGCATCTTCACCCACAACCTGCCCCGCATCCTGTGCGCCATGTTCGCCTGGGCCTTCCTCTACCGCCTCGCCGCCCTGGCGGACGATGGGTTCACCCTGGCGGGGCTGTGGGACGCGGTGAAGCGCACCGTGCTGTTCCAGCACGAGTTCCACTTCTACTTCCTGCATATGCTGATTCTGGTCTATGTTTTTCTGCCTGTGGCGGCGGTGTTCCTGCGCTCCGCGTCCCGGCGGGAGGTGGAATACCTCCTGGCGGTGTGGGCTGTCACCGGCATCCTCCTGCCAACGCTGGTGCGCTTCTGGCCCTTCACCCTGGTGGAGCCGCTGGAGCTGCGCTATAAAATGGGCAAGGCCTACTCCTGCATTGGCTACGCCCTGCTGGGCCGCTACCTCCGGCAGTATGGGGACACCATCCCCCGCCGGTGGTACGGGCTCGCCCTGGGGGGCGGGCTGGCGGTCACCTTCGGCGGCTGCGCGGCGCTCTCCCTGCGGGACGGGGCGCTGAACGACATCTTCCTAGAGGGGATGTCCCCCGGCCCCATGCTCATGTCCCTGGGGCTGTTCGGCCTGATCCTGACCGGGAAGGGGCTGCCCGGCCGGCTGGCGCGGCCCGTGGAACGGCTGGCGCGGGCGTCCTTCTGCATCTATCTGGTGCACATCCTGTTCCAGCGGCTGTTCCTCCGGCTGGGGTTCAGCGCCGGGGCCTCCCCCTGCCTGGTGTGGGTCCCCGCGGTGTCCCTGCTGCTGCTGGTCACGGGATGGCTCACCTGGGAGGTGCTGCGCCGCATCCCCATTGTGAGAACCTATCTTGTCTGAACCGAGCCAACTCAATATAAAGGAGCGTTCCGTCTTATGAAAAACAGCGAGAAGAGCATGGAAAAAATTGTGGCCCTGTGCAAGGGCCGGGGCTTCATCTTCGCCGGGTCCGAAATTTACGGCGGCCTGGCCAACACCTGGGACTACGGCCCCCTGGGGGTGGAGCTGAAGAACAACGTGAAAAAGGCCTGGTGGAAGAAGTTCGTCCAGGAGAATCCCTACAACGTGGGGCTGGACGCCGCCATTCTCATGAACCCCCAGGTGTGGGTGGCCTCCGGCCACGTGGGCGGCTTCTCCGATCCCCTCATGGACTGCAAGGAGTGCCACGAGCGCTTCCGCGCCGACAAGGTCATCGAGGACTGGTGCCAGGAGAACCACTTCGACCTGGGCCGCAGCGTGGACGCCATGAGCCAGCAGGAGATGAAGGCCTTCGTTGATGAGCACCAGATCGCCTGCCCCACCTGCGGCAAGTTCAACTGGACGGACATCCGGCAGTTCAACCTGATGTTCAAGACCTTCCAGGGGGTCACCGAGGACGCCAAGAACACCGTCTACCTCCGCCCCGAGACCGCCCAGGGCATCTTCACCAACTTTGTCAACGTCCAGCGCTCCACCCGGCGGAAGCTGCCCTTCGGCGTGTGCCAGATCGGCAAGTCCTTCCGCAACGAGATCACCCCGGGCAACTTCATCTTCCGCACCCGGGAGTTCGAGCAGATGGAGCTGGAGTTCTTCTGCCAGCCGGGGACGGAGCTGGAGTGGTTCGCCTACTGGAAGAACTTCTGCCACCAGTGGCTGCTGGGCCTGGGCATCCAGGAAGAGAACCTGCGCCTGCGGGACCACGACCCCGAGGAGCTGTCCCACTACTCCAACGCCACCACCGACTTCGAGTTCGCCTTCCCCTTCACCGACTGGGGCGAGCTGTGGGGGGTGGCCAGCCGGACCGACTTCGACCTCACCGCCCACCAGAACACCTCCGGCAAGGACCTGACCTACTACGACCAGGAGAAAAACGAGCACTATATCCCCTACGTGATCGAGCCCTCCCTGGGGGTGGAGCGGATGCTGCTGGCCTTCCTGTGCAACGCCTACGACGAGGAGGTGGTGGACGAGGCCAAAAACGACGTGCGCACCGTGCTGCGCCTGCACCCCGCCCTGGCCCCCTACAAGTGCGCGGTGCTGCCCCTGTCCAAGAAGCTGGGGGACAAGGCAAAGGAGATCCAGGGGGAGCTGTCCAAGTACTTCATGGTGGACTTCGACGACGCCGGCTCCATCGGCAAGCGCTACCGCCGCCAGGACGAGATCGGCACGCCCTACTGCATTACCGTGGACTTCGCCACCGTGGGGGACGGCGAGAACGAGGCGGACCACGCCGTCACCATCCGGGACCGGGACACCATGGAACAGGTGCGCGTGCCCATCGACCAGCTCAAGGGCTGGCTGGACCAGAAACTGGCTTATTAAAATTGTGTAAAAAAACGGCCGTCCCCGGTGCAAACCGGGGGCGGCTGTGCTATACTGGGCGAAACGGAAGAGAACCTAGAGAAATGGGGAACGCTTGATGAAACGCTTTTTTTCCTGCTTCCTGTTCCAGACCCGGCCGGAGGACGGCCTGTCCCGGGGCCGCCGGGTTTTGTTCTGGCTGTGGAACGCGGCCGTGACCGCCGCGGGGGCCGCCGCGGTAGGGCTGGCCTCCCTGCTGCTGGCCACGGGCAGCTGCAGCGCCCGGCTGCTGTTTGTGGACTACCTGTGCCACCCGGTGCTGCTCCTGCTCAACCTGCTGCCCCCCCTGCTGCTGACGGCGCTGCTGTATGCCGCCGCCGGCCGGGCCTGGCTGGCCTGCCTGCTGGCCGCGCTGCCGGTGTTGGGGCTGTCCGTGGGCAACTATTACAAGCTCGCCTTCCGGGACGACCCCGTCATCGCCTCCGACCTGCTCATTCTGGGGGAGGCGGGCAAGATGGCGGGGCAGTACCACCTGTTCCTCTCCCCCAAGTTGGCGCTGGCGCTGCTGGGCGCCGCGGCGGGCATCGCCCTGCCGGCCCTCTTCGCCCGGGGCAGGCCTGGGCGGGGCGCCCGGGCGGGGACCGCCGCCGCCGCGCTGGCCCTGTCCGCCGCCCTGATCCCGGTATACGGCAGCGACAGGGTGTACAGCGAGAACACCAACCTCGGGCATCTGAACCAGTGGTCGTCCACCCACCAGTATGTCTCCCGGGGGCTGCTTTACCCCTTCCTCCACAGCGTGAAGGACGCCATGCCCAACCCGCCGGAGGGCTACTCGGAACAGGAGGCCGCCGCCCTGCTGGCCGGGTATGAGGACGGGGAGATCCCGGAGAACAAAAAGGTGAACATCGTGGGGGTGATGCTGGAGGCCTTCGCCGACCTGTCGGTATACGACAGCATCGAGTTCCAGAAGGACGTGTACGCCAAGTACCACGCCCTGGAGGCGGAGAGCTACACGGGGAACCTGCTGACCAACATCTTCGCCGGGGGCACGGTGGACACCGAGCGGGCCTTTCTCACCGGGATGGCCCCCAGCGACAATAATTACCGGGGAAACACCTCGTCCTACCCGTGGTATTTGAAGAGCCAGGGCTACCAGACCTCGGGCGACCACCCCAGCAACAACTGGTTTTACAACCGGCTGAACGTCAACGCCTACCTGGGCTTTGACGAGTACCGCTTCAGCGAGGACCACTACAAGGTGCTGGCCGGGGCGGACACCGCCTTCGACAACCTGTTCTTCTCGGAGCTGACCAGTTCGGTGCTGGAGAAAACGGGAAGCGGCGCGCCCCAGTTCTCCTTTTCCGTGTCCTACCAGGGGCACGGGCCGTACAGCACCGACGTGTGCTGGTGGGGCGGGGTGGACGACTTCGTGGGCAACCACGACCTGCCCCAGGAGCAGCGCACCATCCTGGCCAACTACCTGGGGTCGGTGATGAGCACGCAGTACTACCTGTCTGAAATGGTGGACGCCTTCCGGGCCTGCGAGGAGCCCATCGTGGTGGTGGCGTTCGGCGACCACAAGCCCTGGCTGGGCAACGGCAACGCGGTGTATGACGCCCTGGGCATCGACCTGTCCCGTATGTCAACGGACAGCTTCTACCATTACTGGGGTACCCGCTACCTCATCTGGGCCAACGACGCGGCCAGGGAGGCCATCGGCCACGACATGACGGGGGTGGGGCCGGACCTCTCCCCCTGCTTCCTGATGAGCGAGCTGTTCGCGCAGCTGGGCTGGGAGGGGGACGCCTATATGCAGGCGGTGGAGCCCTGCCGGCAGGCGCTGCCCATGATCCACAACGGCGGGATGTGCCTCACGAGCGGGGGAGAGCTGGTCCGGGCCGCGGACCTGGATGGGGAGCGGGCGGAGCTGGTGCGCCGGTTCCGGAACCTGGAGTACTACCGCGCCCACCATTTTTCCGGAAAAACAGGCTGATTCTTGAAAAAAGGTGAGGGGAAACGCTTGACATTTCAAAAACAGGCTGATATACTGTACGGGCCGCATTGACTGGGCGTGGTATTTTCCACAGAGAAGAGGGACTTTCCCCGCCCCCGACAGCGAGCCCGTAATAAAGGAAAGGAGTGCAGATATGCACGCGATCATCGAGACCGGCGGAAAGCAGTACAAGGTGGCCGAGGGCGACACCCTCTACATCGAGAAGCTGAACGTGGAAGCCGGAGAAACCGTCACCTTCGACAAGGTGCTGGCCGTCCTGGACGGCGACAAGGCCACCTTCGGCGCCCCCGCGGTGGACGGCGCCTCCGTCACCGCCAACGTGGTGAAGAACGGCAAGGGCAAGAAGGTGCTGGTGTTCAAGTACAAGCCCAAGAAGAATTACCGCCGCCGTCAGGGCCACCGCCAGCCCTATACCAAGGTGGAGATCACCAAGGTCAACGCCTGAAGGGCGCGCGGATGACCACCGTAACCTTCCACAGCGCCGGCGGCCGCATCGACGGCTTCGTGGTGGAGGGCCACAGCGGGTACGCCGAGGCGGGCGCGGACATTGTGTGCGCCGCCGTCTCCGCCGCCGTGGGCCTGGCCGAGTGCACCATCAACGAGGTGCTGGGCCTGGGCGCCCCGGTGAAGGCCAGCGAAAGGGACGCCCGCATCTCCCTCAAGCTCCCCGGCGGGCTGGGCGAGGCCAACGAGCACACCTGCCAGAACCTGCTGGCGGGGCTGATGGTCTACCTCCAGGCCATGGGGGAGGAATACCCTGAAAATCTCATCGTCCTCATGGAGGATGATGACGAAGCGTGACATTCAACCTTTGACAGAAAGGACGGAAACGACTATGCTGAAGCTCAACATCCAGTTCTTCGCCCACAAAAAGGGCGGCGGCTCCACCAAGAACGGCCGCGACTCCCAGGCCAAGCGCCTGGGCGTGAAGCGCGGCGACGGCCAGTTCGTGCTGGCGGGCAACATCCTGGTGCGTCAGCGCGGCACCCATATCCACCCCGGCGTCAATGTGGGCAAGGGCAGCGACGATACCCTGTTCGCCCTCAAGGACGGCAAGGTGAAGTTCGAGCGCCTGGGCAAGGATCGCAAGCAGGTTTCTATTGTTGAAATCGCCCAGTAAGAATGCCTGAAAGGCCGCAAACGGTTCTCTCCGTTTGCGGCCTTTTTTACGAAAAGGAGTAGATGGAATATGAGAAGAAATCTGCTGCAATCCCAGGGGGTTGTTTTTATCCTGTTCGGAATCCTCCTGGTGCTGGCCGGGGATTCGCTGGACGGTCTGTATGGCTGGGGTCTGGCGCTGATTTTTGATATTTTGGCGCTGCTTATGGGGATTATCGGAGTGGCGCTCAGCCTCTCCAAGGATCGGGGCGGCGAATAGGGACGGGAGGCAATGCGCTATGAAAACAGCCATCGTATACCAATCCGTCCACCACGGGAACACGAAGAAGGTGGTGGACGCCATCGCCCGGGGCCATGACGTGGACCTCATCGACGCCGGGGCGCAAAGCCAGGCCGATCTGGGGCAGTATGACCTGATCGGGTTTGCCTCCGGCGTCTACGGCGGGCGCTTCCACCGCACGGTGCTGGACTTCGCCAGAAACAACCTGCCCCAGGGCAAGCGGGTGTTTTTCCTGTGCACCTACGGCGGGAGGCCCAATACGAAATCCATCGCGGCGGTGGTCAAAGAAAAGTCCGCCGTGATCGCCGGGGAGTTTGGCTGCAGGGGCTTCGACACCTTCGGACCCTTCAAGCTGGTGGGCGGCATCGCCAAGGGGCACCCGGACGAGGCCGATCTGGAGAACGCCCGGCGCTTCTTCGAGGGGCTGTGCCGGTAATTTCTCACGACAAAAGGAGGCCCTTATGGCCAATCAATTCATCGACACCGCCCGGATCACCGTCCGGGCGGGGAACGGCGGCGGCGGCGCGGTGGCCTTCCACCGGGAGAAGTACGTCAACGCCGGGGGCCCCGACGGCGGGGACGGCGGCCGGGGCGGGGACATCATCCTGCGGGTGGACCCCCATATGTCCACCCTGATGGACTTCCGCTACAAACGCAAATACGCGGCCGAGAACGGAAAGGACGGCCAGGGCAAGCGCTGCTCCGGCAAGGACGGGGCGGACCTGGTGATCCGGGTGCCCCGCGGCACGGTGGTGCGGGACCTGGAAACCAAAGAAATCATCTGCGATATGTCCGGCGGGGCGGACTTCGTGCTGGCAAAGGGCGGCAACGGCGGCTGGGGCAACCAGCACTTCGCCACCCCCACCCGGCAGGTTCCCCGGTTTGCCAAGGCGGGCCTGCCGGGACAGGCCCGGGAGGTGCTGCTGGAGCTGAAGCTGCTGGCCGACGTGGGGCTGGTGGGCTTCCCCAACGTGGGCAAGTCCACCCTCCTGAGCGTGGTGACAAGGGCCCAGCCCAAAATCGCCAACTACCACTTCACCACCCTCTCCCCCAACCTGGGGGTGGTGGCGGTGGACGAAAACCAGTCCTTCGTGCTGGCCGACATCCCCGGCATCATCGAGGGGGCCGCCGACGGCGCGGGGCTGGGCCACGACTTCCTGCGCCATGTGGACCGGTGCCGGCTGCTCATCCACGTGGTGGACGTGTCCGGCAGCGAGGGGCGGGACCCGGCGGCCGATTTCGACGCCATCTGCCAGGAGCTCCAGCGCTGGTCGCCGGAGCTGGCCTCCCGCCGAATGATCGTGGCGGCCAACAAGGTGGACATCATGGAGGACCGGTCGCTGCTGGACAAGCTGCGCGCCCACGTGGAGGCCAGGGGCTGCCCCCTGTTCGAGCTGTCCGCCGCCGCCCACCAGGGGACAAGGGAGCTGATGTTCGCCGCCGCCCGGGAGCTGTCCGCCCTGCCGCCGGTGAGAGTGTACGAGCCCACCTACGTGGAGCGGCCCCCGGAGGTGGACACCTCGGAGGCGCTGGAGATCGAGCGGGCGGAGGACGGCGCGTGGCTGGTGGACGGGCCGTGGCTGCGCCAGCTCATGGCCAACGTGAACTTTGACGACTATGAGAGCCGCAACTGGTTTGAACGGAAGCTGCGGGACGCGGGGGTATACCAGCAGCTGGAGGACCGGGGCATCCGGGATGGGGACGCGGTGTGCCTGTACAATCTGGAATTTGAGTATCAACGTTAGGTCAAGGGCCTTCCTTTTTTCTTTGAAAAGAAAAAAGGAAGCGAAAAAAGAAACTTTAAAGGGCCTGTCCATACGGACAGGCCCTTTTTTAACCTTTTGGCATACTGATGGGATATGCCCAGCCTAGTATTAGGTTCTTGGGATAGTTGACCCATGCGCCGTCCAAGTATGATAAGAATAAACGCCGTTTTCATAGGCAAAAAAGTCAAATGCTTCCTCATCCAGGAAAGGGTCATAGAATTTGACCAAAACATAGCGGGCGTTCTGCGGCGGCGTGTCAGGAGAGCGCCAGGGTATAATCGTGACCTCATCCATGCTCTGGATTCCTAAAATCTCCATCAGCTCCTGCTCCCGACTTGCGTCAAATAAAAGCTGTTCTGTGCCGTTCCATATCCGCATGACAATTCCAGCCTTAATGACATTTAGTGAATGTCAAATTTAATGTTAATATAGCATAAACTCTCTTTAATGACAACTACTAAATGTCAAAGAGGGTGGGAATA
>CAJUOT010000005.1 GCA_910588135.1 uncultured Oscillospiraceae bacterium
TCACCATCAACCTGTCCAAGCCGGAGAAGGACCCCAAGGCCATCGCGGCGGCCAAGAACCTGCCCGCCTCCGCCTATCCCCGGTGCCAGCTGTGCGCGGAGAATGAGGGCTACGCGGGGAGGGTGAACCATCCGGCGCGGCAAAACCACCGTATCGTGCCCATCACCATCAACGGCTCGCCCTGGTTCCTCCAGTATTCCCCCTATGTCTACTACAACGAGCACTGCATCTGCCTGAACAGCGTCCACACCCCCATGAAGATCGACCGGGCCTGCTTCTCCAAGCTGCTGGACTTTGTGGGCCAGTTCCCCCACTACTTCGTGGGCTCCAACGCCGACCTGCCCATCGTGGGCGGGTCTATTCTGGCCCACGACCACTTCCAGGGCGGGCGGTACGAGTTCGCCATGGCCAAGGCCCCGGTGGAGACGGCTTTCACCTTCCCCGGCTTCGGGGATGTGGCGGCGGGCATCGTGAAGTGGCCCATGTCGGTGGTGCGCCTCGCCTGTGAGAATCCGGACCGGCTGGTGGAGCTGGCGGACAAAATCCTCGCCGCCTGGCGGGGGTACACCGACAAGAAGGCGTTTATTTTCGCTGAGACGGACGGCGAACCCCACAACACCATCACCCCCATCGCGCGGAAGCGGGACGGGAAGTTCGAACTGGACCTGGTACTGCGCAACAACATCACCACCGAGGAGCACCCCCTGGGGGTCTATCACCCCCACGCCGAGCTGCACCACATCAAGAAAGAGAACATTGGCCTCATTGAGGTGATGGGCCTTGCGGTGCTCCCCGCCCGGCTGAAGGAGGAGCTGGCCGCGGTGGCGGACGCCCTGGTCAAGGGGGCTGACCTGCGCGCCAGCGAGCTGACGGAGAAGCACGCCGATTGGGCGGAGGGCTTCGCCAAAAGCTGCGCCATCACGGCGGACAACGCCCTGGACATCGTGAAGAGAGAGACGGGGCTGGTGTTTGCCGAGGTATTGGAGCACGCGGGGGTCTATGCCCGCAACCCGGAGGGGAAGGACGCATTTTTGCGGTTCCTGAACACAATATAAGGTGAATCCGCCCCCGGCTTGTGCCGGGGGCGGATTTTTTACCACAACCGAAAGTCAAACAAAGAGCAAGAAAAAAGACCTCAAATCCTGTGATTTGAAGTCTTTTCCCTAACACGGTTCCCATGTTTCCTGGTGGAGATAAGCGGGATCGAACCGCTGACCTCTTGAATGCCATTCAAGCGCTCTCCCAGCTGAGCTATACCCCCATATTTGCCGCGCCTTGTTCAGCGCAAGATAGATAATAGCAGATACCTGGGGATTTGTCAACACTTTTTTCATGTTTTTTTGAAAAATCGCGTCCCCCGGCCGGGGGACGCGACCGGCGGCTATGACCGCTTCCAGGCGCTGCCGCTGAACAGCACCAGGACGGGGTACATCTCCAGCCGCCCCAGGATCATGGCAAAGGACAGCACCAGCTTGCTCAGCACCGAGAAGGCGGCAAAATTGCCCGCCGGACCCACCATGTCCAGGCCGGGCCCCACGTTGCTGATGCAGGTGATGACGGCGGTGAGGGTGGTGGTGAAGGAGAAGTTGTCCAGACCGACCACCACCGCCATGCCGAACACCAGAAACAGATTGATGAGGAAGTAGCACTGGGTGGTGTGGAGGGTGCGCTCGGACAGGGGGGCGCCGTCCAGCCGGACCACCGAGACGGACCTGGGGTGGATAATGGAGCGCACCTCCCGGTGGGCGGAACGGATCAGGATCAGAATGCGGCTGCACTTGATGCCGCCGCCGGTGGAGCCGGCGCAGGCGCCGATAAAGGTGAGCACCACCAGCAGCATTTTGGAAAACTCCGGCCACAGGTCATAGTTGGCGGAGGAGAACCCGGTGGTGGACACAACGGACGAAACCTGAAACGCGGCGTAGCGCACGCAGTCTCCTACCGTGGCGTACACATCGCGGATGTTCCAGGCGATGGCGGCGACGGACACCGCAACCATGATGAGGAAGAACCGCAGTTCATCGCTTTTCAGCGCCTGTTTCGCCCTGCCGGTGAGGATAAGGAAATAGACGGTGAAATTGACGGAGAACAGCAGCATGAACACGGTGATAATGATCTCAATGGCCGGACTGCCAAAGGCGCCGACCGAGGCGTTCCGGCCGGAAAAACCGCCGGTGCCCGCGGTGGACATGGCGTGGGTGACGGCGTCGTACCAGTTCATGCCCGCCACCCGCAGCAGCAGGGCCTCCAGAACCGTGAGGGCCAGGTAGATGGAGTAGAGGATCTTGGAGGACTGGGAGGCCCGGGGCACCAGCTTGCTTTTCACCGGGCCGGGGCTCTCCGCACGGATGAGGAAGTTGGAGCTGATGCCCAGGAAGGGCAGCAGGGCGGCGGTGAGGATGAGCACGCCCATCCCTCCCAGCCAGTGGGTGAAGGAGCGCCAGAACAGAAGCCCCATGGGCAGGCCTTCGATGGCGGTGAGGATGGTGGCCCCGGTGGTGGTAAAGCCGGAGATGGTCTCAAAAAAGCAGTCGATGTAAGGGCCGAACTGCCCGGAAAACCAGAAGGGCAGCGCCCCGAACGCCCCGAACAGCACCCAGATCAGACCCACGGTGAAAAAGCCCTCCCGGGCAAAGAAGTCCTGGTGTTTGGGCTTGAGCAGGAACACCGGCACACAGGCGGCCGCCAGAATGATGAGGATGGAGGACAGGAAGGGGAGGGGGCTTTCGCCATGGCCCAGGGCCACTCCCATGGGGACGAGCATGGCCGCCGCCTCAATGAACAGGGTAAAGCCGGTGATGCGCAGCACCAGTTTGAAATTCATCCCATCAGCCCCCCGCGCCCAGCCCGCCGTCGGCGTAAATATCGTTGAGGTCAAGGATGCCGCTGTCCCGGGCGATGACGATCACGTCGTCCCCCTGCTCCAGACAGGTGGAACCCTCGGGGATAATGACCTTGCTGCCCCGGACGATGACGGCGATGAGCACACCCTGGCGCAGCTTGAGGTCCTTCAAGGGCACCTTGAGGTTCCGGGTGGCGGGGGAGACCAGGAATTCCATGGCCTCCGCCTTGCCCCCCGCGATGCGGTACAGGGCGTTCATCACCGTGCCCTTGGAGTTCTGGAGGCCCCGGATAAACCGCAGAATCTGTCCCGCGGTGGCCTGCTTTGGGGACACCACCGACTCCACCCCGGCGGAGCGGGCGATGGCGGTGTAGTTCTGGCGGCTGGATTTTGCCACCACCTTGGACACCCCAGCCTGGTGGGCGTAGAGGGAGATGATGAGGTTGTCCTCGTCCCGGTCCGTGAGGGCGACAAAAGCGTCGCTGGCCGCCATGCGTTCCTCGGTGAGCAGCTCGGGGTCGGTGCCGTCCCCGTGGATGATGAGGGAGTGGGGGAACTCTTCCGCTAGCTCCCGGCATCGGTCCCCGCCCTTTTCCACCACCTTGCAGCTCATGCCCAGCCGTTCCAGCTGGACCAGCAGGTAAAAGGCGATCCGCCCTCCGCCGATGATGAACACGTCGCGGATGCGGTGGGTCTGCCGGCCCAGCAGCTTGAAAAACTGGTTGACGCCGTTGGGGGTGCCCGCCACGGATACCCGGTCCCCCGCGCTGATGAGGGACGCGCCGTTGGGGATGAACACCTCGTCCCCCCGCTCCACGGCGCAAAGCAGCATGGGCAGGCCCTGGAGCTTGGAGGAGAGGGAGGCCAGGGTGCGCCCCGCCAGAAAGTCCCCGTCCTGGACGGTGAAGGACACCAGCTCCACCCGGCCCCGGGCAAAAGAGTCGATCTTGGCCGCGTTGGGGAAGCGCAGCAGACGGGAGATCTCCACGGCGGCGGTGAGTTCAGGGTTGATGAGCATGGTGATGCCCAGGTCATTTTTCAGAGAGTCCAGCCCGCTGACATACTCGGTGCCCCGGACGCGGGCCACGGTGTAGGGTACGCCGGTGTTGTGGGCGCAGTGGCAGCACAGCAGGTTGATCTCGTCGGAGCCGGTGGAGGCGATGACCACGTCGGCCTCCCTGGCCCCGGCCTCCAGCAGGGTGTCCCTGGATACGCAGTTTCCCTTGATGCACATCACATCCAGCTGGTTGGACAGCCGGTCCAGGGTGGGGCCGGACACGTCCACGATGATGACGCTGTGGCCTTCGCCGGCGAGGTGCTCGGCCAAGGTGGCGCCCACCTTGCCGGCGCCCGCGATGATAATGGTCAAATCAAATCAGCTCATTTCCTAATCCTGTTGTCCCCGGGGGAAACAATGTGTAAACAGATGAATTATACCACTGTTCTCCCGTGAGCGCAATGGGGGATTGAAGAATCAGGACAAAGCTGGTATGATGGTCAAAACGGGAAAGCGGGTGGTGGGATGGACAGGCTGAACAGGATCGGGTGCAGGGTAGTTCAGGGGGCGTTCCGGCTGGCAATCCCCCTGCTGCCATACCGCCGGCCCCGTCAGGCGGCGGACGTGGCGGAACTGCCCGCCCTGCTGGGGGCGGCGGGGGCGGAGCGCGTGCTGGTGGTCACCAGCCCCAGCGTGGTCAAACTGGCGGGGACAGTCCGCCTGCTGGACGCGCTGGCCGGGGCGGGCATCGCCTGCGCGGTTTATGACAGGACCATCCCCAACCCCACCACAGACACGGTGGAGGAGGCGCTGGCCCTCTACCGGGAGGGGGAGTGTCAGGCCATCATCGGCGTCGGCGGAGGCTCCAGCCTGGACTGCGCCAAGGCGGTGGGGGTGCGGGTGGCCCGCCCCGGCAAGCCCCTGTCCAGGCTGGGTGGGGTGCTGAAAGTGCGCAAACGGCTGCCGCCTCTGGCCGCCGTTCCCACCACCGCCGGGACAGGGAGCGAGACCACCATCGCCGCCGTCATCACTGACGCCAAAACGCGGGACAAGTACGCCATCAGCGACTTCCCGCTCATCCCGGACTACGCCGTGCTGGACCCGGAGATGACGGCAACCCTCCCGCCCCACCTCACCGCCTTCACCGGCATGGACGCCCTCACCCACGCGGTGGAGGCGTTCCTTGGCTGCTCCACCACCGCCGGCACCCGGGAGGACGCCCTGGAAGCGGTGAGGCTCATCTTTGAGAACCTGGAAAAAGCATACCGGGACGGCAGCAACCTGGACGCGCGGCGGGCTATGCTGGAGGCGTCCTTTCGGGCGGGGTGCGCCTTCACCAAGTCCTATGTGGGCTATGTCCACGCGGTGGCCCACTCTCTGGGCGGCGCGTACAATGTGGCCCACGGCTATGCCAACGCCGTCATCCTGCCGGTGGTGCTGCGGGCCTACGGCCCCGCCGTTTACCCGAAGCTGGCCCAATTGGCCCGGGCCGCCGGACTGCCGGCGCCGGACATGGATGTGCGGGAGGCGGCCCTGGCATTTATCGGCGGGATAGAGGGGCTGAACGCCCGGTGCGGCATCGGCACATCTGTCCCGGAGCTTCGCCGGGAAGATATCCCTGCCCTGGCCCGCCATGCCAGCCGGGAGGCCAATCCCCTGTACCCGGTGCCGGTGCTCATGGACGCGGGGGAGCTGGCGCGGATCTATGAGCGCCTGCTGCCGTAAACCGCCCGCCCGGGCCGGGGCGCACCCTGTCGGGGAGAGGGGAAAAAGAAGAAATTTTTGGAAATTTCCTTGACACAAGAAATATTTGGGAGTATACTCAAAGTAGAAAAGGGAAAGGTTTTTACTTTTGATTTTTGAATGAACGTCCAGGCCACGTGTACGACCCTATATGGCGGCAAAGACGCCGCCCAGTCAGGAGAGCACGGCGGCTGGGACGTTTGTTTTTTAGGTGTCCGTCAGGCAGGACGGAGAGGCGCGCCCGGGCGGCTGGGGCGCGGAGCGGAGAGGAGAAGGGCTATGAAAAGCGCGCTGCTGGGGTTGAAAGAGAGCCGGGACGAAATGAGCGCCACAGAGCGGTCTGTTGCGGACTACCTGCTGTGCCACCAGGGAGAGGCCATGGGCCTGTCCATCCACCAGCTGGCGGAGAGGACCTTTACGTCCCCGTCCACCGTCATCCGGATGTGCCAGCGCATGGGCTTCAAGGGCTACAAGGAATTCCGTCAGGCCGTGACCTGCGAGGTGGCGGTGCGCCGCCTAAACCAGGGGGAGGAGCGCAGGGAGATCACCCGGTCGGACAGCCTGGACGACATTGTGGACAAGATCACCTATCAGAACATCATGTCCCTGGAGGACACCAAGAGCCTCATCGACGTGGGCACCCTCCGGGCCTGCGTGGACCTGATGAGGGGGGCCCGGACGGTGCTGCTGTTCGGGGTGGGGGCGCCGCTGTGCGCCGCGCAGGACCTGGACCTGAGGCTTCTGCGGCTGAACAAGCCCTGTGTGGTGAGCGACGGCTGGCCCGCCCAGCTGCGTCAGGCCAAAAGCGCCTGTGAGGAAGACCTGGCCATCGTGCTGTCCGACTCCGGGGAGACGGCGGAGGTGGTGGAGTGCGTGAAAGCCCTGCGGGAGAAGCGCGCGCCCATCATCGCCATCACCCAGCGGGCGGAATCCACGGTTTCGGAGCTGTCCGACTACCAGCTGTATACCGGCGGCCGGGACACCGCCGCCGGCGGGGCCATTGGCACGCATATCTCCCAGCTCAACGTGGTGGATATCCTGTTCACCGCCTATGCCAACGGCGGGTCTGAGCCCCGCCTGAACGAGCGGCCCCGGCCCCGCGCCGCTGCGGCGTGCAAGCTGGGGACGGCGTGAGCGACCAGCCCAAACGAAAGGCGCGGCCTGCGGCCGCGTCTTTTTGCGTCTGAATCAGGATGTCCATGCCCTGCGCGCGGGCCAGCGCGGCAAAATTTTTCAGGAGGGGCGTCATATCGGGCTCCGAATCCTGTCTTATTCCACGAAGGCCTTTGCAGACACGGAGAAAGGGGGAGAGAGATGGACGACGCACAGATCGTGGAGCTGTACTGGCGGCGGGACGAGGCGGCTGTCAGCGAGACAGCGGAGAAATACGGCGCGCTGTGCCGGAGTGTGGCGCGAAATATTCTGGAGACGGACGAAGACGCGGAGGAGTGCGTCAACGACGCGCTGCATCGTGCGTGGGACGCCATCCCGCCCCTGTGCCCGGAACGGCTGGGGGCGTGGCTGGGCAAGGTGACCCGCAACCTGGCGCTGAACCGCTGGAACGAGAGCCGCGCCCAGAAGCGGTACGCCGGCATGGCCGCCCTGCTGGACGAGCTGGCGGACTGCGTCCCCGCGCCGGGGGGTGTGGAGCGGGAGTGGGAGGACAGGGAGCTGTCCGCCGCCATCGACCGGTGGCTGCGCTCCCTGACGCGGACCGACCGGGTGCTGTTTGTCCGGCGGTACTGGTACGGCGAGGCGCTGCGGGGGCTGGCGGCAGAGCGGGGCGCATCCCCCAACCGGCTGGCCCAGAAGATGCTCCGCCTGCGGCGGAGCCTGAGAAACGCATTGGAAAAGGAGGGCTTTGCAATATGAGGGAAGCACAGGCGTCACGGCTGTTTCGGGCTGTGACGGAGATTGGAGACGACCTGATTGAGGAGGCCGGGGCGGCCCGGATCCGCAAAAAAATACCTGAGTGGAAGCGGGAGCTGGTGGCTGGCCTGTGCCTGATCGCGCTGGCGGGCGCGGGAGTATGGCGCTGGTTGGGGCGGCTTGACCATCCAACCATGCCTGAAGTGCCGCCGGCCGCAGCAGACGGACCCATGCTGGGCGGCCCTGATGCCGACCCGGGCATGTGCGGCCCCGCCTGCGGCCCTGTACCCGGCGGGATCACACCTGAGCTGCGGGTGGGCGGCACACTGTACCAATACGCCGGAATGTCGGCAAGGCTTTTCCTGGACCCCGGCGGCTCCTACAGCTTGATGGGAGACGGCTCCACCTATCTGCCGGAGGGCTACGAGCCCTGCGGCCGGATCAGCGGCATAACCACGGAAGAGCCCGTGGAAGATTTTCAGCTCCGGGCCGGATTCGAGGCCGGCGGGACGGTGTTTGCCAGCGGGGAGCACCCCGCCGTGGTGTATGTCCTCTTATGCGCGGAGTGGACCGCCGAACAGGGCTCGTACGTCCGCTTTGTGTCAGACGAGCTGGGGGACAACGAGCTGCTGAGCTGGCAGGGACAGATGTACCGCTTCAGCAGTGATTATGAGGCCTGCGAACTTCTGGAGGAACTGCCCGCAGGCTGTGAGCTGGCGGGTACGCTGCGTTTTGTGGGGAAGGATTCCGTCCCGGCGGGGGACCTGGAGACCAACCGCCGGGGGGACAACTACGCAAAGCCCACCGATGGCCGGGAGGTATACGTCCTCCCCGGCGACAGCAGTGTGTTATACGTTTACGAGCACCACTACTGGGCGGGGGGGGACTACCCCGCGTGGCGGGCGTGCCACCTGTGGGAGCGGTGATAAAAAAGGTCCCTGCGCGTCGCGCAGGGACCTTTTTTAAATCGGAAATCAAAACTCCGCATTGCCCACGGTGCGGGGGTGGGGCAGGGTGTCGCGGATGTTGGAGATGCCCGTGAGGTACATCACCATCCGCTCGAAGCCCAGGCCGAAGCCCGCATGGCGGCAGGAGCCGTAGCGCCGCAGGTCCAGGTACCACCAGTAGTCCTCCGGATTCATGCCCAGTTCGCGGATTCTGGCTTCCAGCACGCCGATGCGCTCCTCGCGCTGGGACCCGCCGATGATCTCCCCGATGCCGGGGACCAGGCAGTCCGCCGCCGCCACGGTTTTGCCGTCGTCGTTCAGGCGCATATAGAACGCCTTGATCTCTTTGGGATAGTCGGTGACGAACACCGGCTTTTTAAATACCTGCTCGGTGAGGTAGCGCTCGTGCTCGGTCTGGAGGTCGCAGCCCCACTCCGCCTGATAGTCGAACTTGCCGTTGTTCTGCTTCAAAATCTCAATGGCGTCGGTGTAGCTCACCCGGGCGAAATCGGAGGAGGCCACGTGCTGCAAGCGCTCCACCAGCCCCTTGTCCACAAAGGAGTTGAAGAAGGCCATTTCGTCGGGGCACTTTTCCATCACGGTGTTAATGATATACTTGATCATGGCCTCGGCCACGTCCATGTCGTCGGCCAGGTCGGCGAAGGCCATCTCCGGCTCGATCATCCAGAACTCGGCGGCGTGGCGCTGGGTGTTGGAGTTCTCCGCCCGGAAGGTGGGGCCGAAGGTGTACACGCTGCCGAAAGCCATGGCAAAGTTCTCCGCGTTGAGCTGGCCGGACACGGTGAGGTTGGCGTGTTTGCCGAAGAAATCCTTCGACCAGTCCACGCCGCCGTCTGGCAGGCGGGGCGGGTTTGCCACGTCCAGGGTGGTCACCTGGAACATCTCCCCGGCCCCCTCGCAGTCGGAGGCGGTGATGATGGGGGTGTGGACGTAGACGAAGCCCCTGTCCTGGAAGAAGCAGTGGATGGCGTGGGCGGCGACAGAGCGGACCCGGAAGGCGGCGGAGAACAGGTTGGTGCGGGGGCGCAGGTGCTGGATGGTGCGCAGGTACTCCACGCTGTGGCGCTTCTTCTGCAAGGGGTAGTCCGGGGAGGACACGCCCTCCACCGCGATGGAGGCGGCCTTCACCTCCAGGGGCTGCTTGGCCTGGGGGGTGAGGGCCACCGTGCCGGTGACGATGAGGGCCGCGCCCACGTTCTGGCCCGCGATCTCCTTATAGTTGTCCAGCGCGTTGGCGTCCATGACGATCTGGAGGTTTTTGAAGCAGGAACCGTCGTTGAGCTCAATAAAGCCGAAGGTTTTCATGTCCCGGATGGTGCGGGCCCAGCCCATGACGGTGACGGTCCGGCCGTCCAGGCGCTCGCCGTCGGCAAAGACGGAGGCGATGGTGATGCGTTCCATATGCGTTCCCTCGATTCGTAAGAAGTTGTGGCATTCAGTATACCACATTTTCCTGGTTTTGCAAGGGGCGGGCCCCGGGCTGTTTTATTTGACCATGGCGGCCACGTCGTCGGGGCGGCCCGCCACCATGATATGGGTGTCCGCCGCGAAGACGAAGCGGGCGCCGATGGGCAGAATGGCCCCGTTCTCCTTGCGCCCGATGACGTTCACATTCCACTTCTTGCGGATGTCCAGGTCAATGAGGGCCTGGCCCGCCCAGTGGTCGGGCACATCCAGCTCAAAGATGGCGTAGCCCGGGGCCAGCTCCACATAGTCCAGCGCTCCGTTGACGCTGAAGCGCATGGCGGCGCGCATGGCCATGTCCCGCTCCGGGAACACCACCTCGTCCGCGCCGATTTTCAGCAGCAGGCGGGCGTGGAGGTCCTTGTCCGCCTTGGACACCACCATGGGGGCCCCCAGCTCCTTAAGCTGGGAGGTGATCTCCAGGGAGGACTGGAAGTTATCGCTGATGCACACGAAGCAGAAGTCGAAGCTGGACGGGTCCAGGGAGCGCAGCACCTCCTCGTCCATGCAGTCGCCGATTTTGGCCTGGGTGACGTGGGGGGCGATGCGGCTCACCGCCTCCTCGTCCGTGTCGATGACCAGCACCTCGTTGCCCAGGTCCATCAGCCGCAGGGCCAGATTTGTGCCGAACCGGCCCAGGCCGATCACCAGAAATGTCGCCGCCATAGCATTCCACACCTTTCTTGATCGGGCTTTGCGCGCCCGTTATCCGACCGTGATATGCTCCACCGGGTCTTTGACCCGGGGGGGCAGACGGCCCGCCAGCGCCATCATCATGGTCAGGCTGCCGATCCGCCCGCAGTACATCAGCACAATGAGGAGCCCCCGGTTGAAGGGAGACAGGGCCCGGGTGATGCCGGTGGACAGGCCCACGGTGCTCATGGCGGAAAAGACCTCGAACAGCGCGTCCTGGAGCGGGAAGGGCTGGGTGGCCAGCAGCAGGAAGCCGCCGGACATGGCCAGAACCATATACAAGGTAACCCCCGCCGCCGAGCGGTGGATCTGTTCCTCATCCAGCCGGCGGTTGAAGGCGCCCACCTCACGCCTGCCCCGGACATAGCTGGTCAGGGTGAGCAGGCACACCGCAACAGTAGTCACCTTGACGCCGCCGCCGGTGGAGCCGGGACCTGCGCCGATAAACATCAGCACAATGGTCAGCAGCCCGCCGCCGCTGGTCAGCCGGGCCAGGTCCACGGTGTTGAACCCGGCCGTCCGGGGAGAGACCGCCTGAAACAGGGCGGCCAGCGCCTGCTCCCCGTAGCCCATTCCCGCCAGCAGGTTGCCCCGCTCCGCCCACCAGAACAGCGCCGCGCCGCCCGCCGTGAGAATCAGGGTGGCGGTGAGCATGATCTTGGCGTGAAGGGAGTAGCGGCGGAAGCGCGGCCCCTTTTCCCACAGGTCCCGCCACACCAGAAAGCCCAGCCCGCCCAGCAGCACCAGGGCGCATATGGTGAGGTTCACCAGCGGGTCGTCCGCATAGTGGGTGAGGGAGCTGTAGGGCTCCCGAAAGCCCATCAAGTCAAACCCGGCGTTGCAGAAGGCGGATACGCTGTGGAAAACGGCGTACCAGAGCCCCCGGGCCCAGCCCAGCTCCGGGACAAACCGGACGGCCAGAAGCGCCGCGCCCGCCCCCTCGATAGCGGCGGTGCCCGCCAGGATATAGCGCAACAGGGCGAGCACGTCGCTCAGCCGCTCGGCGCTGACGCTCTCCATCATCAGCGAGCGCTGCTTCAGGCCGATCTTCCGGCCCAGCAGCAGCGACGCCTGGAGCATCATGGTCATATAGCCCAGCCCGCCCACCTGGATAAGAACCAGCAGAATAACCTGCCCCGGCAGGCTGAACTGGGTCCAGGTGTCCGCCACCACAAGGCCGGTGACACAGGTGGCGGAGGTGGCGGTGAACAGGCTGTCCAGAAAGGACAGGCCATGCCCGCCCCGGTTGGCGAAAGGGAGCATGAGCAGCAGCGCCCCAGCCAGGATGATGGTCAGAAAGCCCAGGGCGATGGTCCGACTGGGGGAGAGCCTGGGAAGTTTGTTTTTCACGTCAGATCCCCTTTTCCGCGCCCGGCCGTCCCGCCGGCGTTATGGAACGTTCTGCACAACATTGTATTTCTTTTGGGGTGCGGTGTCAACCCCAATGAGGGAGCTGGTTATGAGGTACCTGAGTCTCAGCGGATAGATAAGGGAAGAGAAAATGGTTTAACTGACAGGTAAGGGCGTTTAAAAGACTGATAAAAGATCTAATTATAAAAGAAGCGAAGGGGTAAAAGACATGAAAGGGACTTAACAGAATAGATGATTAAAACAATAGAAAAGGATATAATTAAGTGATAATAAGTGATAAGATATAGGAAAAATAGAGATCGGGAATAAGGATACTCCATGAAAAGAAATGAAGAGGCTCATAACTGGTAATTGAAAGTTTGAAAAATGCAGATAAAGTCCAAGAGAGAGAAGAACAAAAAGATAAGAGTAAAGCGGGCTGTGAGAAAGTTAAAAACCGAAGATAGACGGTTAAAAACTTAATCAAGACGAGTAAAAAATTTTTGAAGCAACCTATTGACCAAGCTAGGACGTTGTGCTATAATGAAGATAAGTCAGAAAGGGGGGAGCGTAATGTCCGGACGAGAAAAGAGCGCCCTATACCCCAAGGCCAGTTGGAACGACTGCCTTGAGTTTACGAGGACGATTGCCGGCTTTAACTTAAAATCTGTATCTTACAAAGAGGTGGCCAAGAAATATGGCGTAAACAATCTCGGGACCAAATCTTTTGTCGGCAGGATCAGCACCTGCAAGCAGTTCGGTCTTATCACCACCACTGGGGGCGAGGCAATCCAGCTCACTGACACGGCCAAGCGGCTCTTGTTCCCTACGGGGGAAGATGTGCGGCCAATTGAACTCGCCTGCTTCTCCGCACCGCCCCTGTATGGCAAGCTGGTGACTGCCTACGACGGGAAAGCGGTTCCCAGCCAGGACATTTTGGCGAATATCCTGATGACAAACCATCGTATCCAGCCCACGGTGAAGGATATGGCGGCGCGGTTGTTCCTTGAGAGCGCCTCGCAGCTCAATTTGGTGAAGGGCGGCATCCTGTGCTACTCTGAAACGGAAGATGAATCAAAAAAAGACCAGAGCCCTCCGACAAAAAACCAGGGACAGGGACTGGAGGGGGCGGCCCAGCCCATCGTCGCGCCTGCCCCGGCCTGCGTGGTCCCGGCAGAGGGGGACGCCGACTACATCACCCAGTCCATCCCCTTTGCATCTGGCAAGGTTGCCCGGTTTATCATCCCAGTGGATGCTGGGGAGGACGACCTTCTGCTCCTGCGGGATATGTTTGACGTGTTGCTGAAGCGCAAGTTCAAGGTTAAGATAGAATAAAAAAGCAGACCACCCGTAAGGTGGCCTGCCTCTTGAACCTGTGCGCACACACAGATCCTGTCGGCGCGTATGCCGGGGTGCATGAATGCACAACTTCATTGTACCATACCCTGCCGCGGAGTTCAAGAGGAACCTTCTGACAAGGAGGTGCTACTCTATGGTTGATGATTACGTGGAGATCTTTACCCCGTACATCACGCGAAAGGGCGTGCGTGTTTGGGCCAGCCAGTATGGCCTGAAGGCGTTTTGCCTGCGCATCCCCCGCGAGAAGTACCGCGGATAATCCACAGCGAGGGCCTGCTCCGGCGCAGGCCCTCGCTTTTTGCGTTTTTTGGGAAAGGCTATCCGTGAAGGTTGCGCCATTCCCCGGGAGAGACGCCCTCCAGCTTTTTGAATACCCGGGAAAAATGGGCGGTGTCGGCGTAGCCCACCCGCTCGGCAATCTCGCTGATGCGCAGGGCCGGGTCCTCCAGCAGCTCGCGGGCGTGGCGCATCCGCTCGGCGTTGAGCACGTCGTAAAACGCCTGCCCCAGGTGTTTGTTCAGCAGCTTGGACAGGTGCCACTGGCTGACAAAGCAGTGGTCCGCCACCTCCTGAAGGGACAGCTTTGAGCCGCTGTGCAGGGCGATGTACGCCCTGGCCTGCCGGACAATGAAGCTGTTGGCGGCGGCGTCCGGTTCCTCCGGCTCCCGGCTCTCCGGGGGGAGACGGTCCAGCGTGCCGGTCATGTAGGCCAGCGCCTCTTCCAGCTCGTCCATTTTGGAGGGCTTGAGCAGGAACCGGGTCACACCCAGCCGGATGGCTCGCTGGGCATACTCAAAGTCCCGGTAGCCGGTGAGGACGGCGATCTGCATCCGGGGAAACTCTCCCTTCAGCCCCGCAAGCATGGTCAGCCCGTCCTCCCCGGGCATTTTGATGTCGGTGAACAAGATATCCGGGCGGTGCTCCCGGATGGCCTGCGCGCCCGAGCGGGCGTCGCAGGCGGTGGCCGCCACCTGGCAGTTGTGGGCGGCCCAGTCCACCACCTGCCGCAGCCCCTCCACGATGAGGGCCTCGTCGTCCACCAGCACGACCTTGTACATATGCCGTCACCTCCTGAGATCATGATACCAGGAAAAATCAGGATGCGCAAGGGCGGCCGCCATGTTTCGCGCAAAACAACCGTTCTGATCCGGGTCAGCCCTTGACCGCCCCGGCGGTGAGGCCCTTGATGATGTGCTTCTGGAGCATGACGTACACCACCAGTACGGGGATGACGATGAGCACCACCGACGCCGCCATCAGGCCGTAATCCACTCCGGCCTGGGAGCTGATCTCATTGAGCAGCAGGGTAATGGTCTTTTCCCGGGGCACCCGGAGGAAGAAGTTCTGGGTGAACAGGTCGTTGTAGCTCCACAGGAAGGAGAAAATGGCCACCGTGGCGAAGGACGACTTGGCCGCGGGCATGATGATGTGGAAATACACCTGGAACACGTGGCAGCCGTCCACATAGGCGCTCTCCTCTAGCTCAATGGGCACCGACTCGATAAAGCCCATAAGCACGATGGTGGCGAAGCACAGGTTGCCCGCGATCTGGGGCAGGATCACGGCCAGCAGGGACAGCCAGCGGCTGCCGCTGCTGGCGATGCCCCAGGCGGCCTCCATGCGGAACACCGGGATGATGGTGGAGAACACCGGGAACATCATCCCCGCCATGATGAGGCTGTAGCATACGCCCCGCAGCTTGAAGCGGTAGCGCACCAGCCCATAGGCCGCCAGCCCCGCCAGAACCACCACCACGATGGTGACGGAGACGGACACGATGAGGCTGTTCAGGTAGGCGTTGCCGAAGTCAAACCGCTCCATGGCCTTGGTGTAATTGTCCATGGTGAAGCCGTTTCCCGGGGTGGGAATGGAGAAGGAGTCCTTGCGGATGAGCCCTTTGTCCCGGAAGGAGTTCAAAATGACCCACACAAAGGGGTACAGGGTGGTCAGCGCCCAGACGGTGAGGGCCCCATAGGTGCAAACCTTTGCCGGCGTTATTTTTCTGCCCATGACGCGCCCTCCTTACAAATCGTTCCGGGGCTTGAACACCCGGTTGGCCACGTTGGACAGCACCACCCCCAGCACCACGATGAGCATGGCGATGGTGGAGCCATAGTCCACGTTGCCGCGGTTGAAGGTCTGGTGGTACATATAGGTGCCGGTGAGCCAGCCCCGGTTCTGGGGCATCCCCGCGCCGAACATCACCCAGGGCAGGTCAAACACCTTCAGCGCCCCGGTGATGGCCAGCACCAGGCAGGTGCACAGCACGTTGCGCAGCAGGGGCAGGGTGATGTAGCGCACCTTGGCAAGGCCCACGCAGCCGTCCAGGGCGGCGGCCTCGTAGAGGTCCTGGGAGATGTTGTTCAGCCCCGTCACCAGAATCACGAAGTAGAAGCCCACGTACTGCCACATCACAGGGGTGAGCATGGTGGGCAGGAAGTGGTCCGCGTCCTTCCAGTCGATGTTTTTGGAGATCAGGCCCAGGTTCATCAAAAGCTGGTTGAGCATACCGCCGTTGAACAGGAAGATCAGGTTGAACATCAGGCCCAGGGCGGTGGCGGAGATGACGATGGGGAAGAAATACAGGGTGCGGAACGCCTGGGCCCCCACCCGGATGGAGTCCACCAGCAGGGCCAGAATGAGGGCGATGCCCACCTGGAACACCACGGTGCAGACGGTGAGCAGCACCGTATTGATCAGGGCGGTGCGCAGGTGGGGGTCCCGGAAGAGCTCGGCGTAGTTGGACCACCAGGGGTCGTTGAGCCCCTGGGCGGGAGTGCCCAGGCCGGTGATGTCGGAGAAGCTGTTGATGATATTCTGGACGAAGGGATAGTAGAGGTAGAGGATCAGGAACAGGAACGCCGGGAGCAGAAAGACCACCAGCGGGCCTTTTCGTTTATACAGGGTGGAGCTTGAACTCATGTGCGGTCACCTTCCCTTGTAGTTGATGTGAGAGGGTTCCGGTCGCCCCTAAAAGCCGACCCGCAACCCAGCGAAGCGGTTGCGGGTCGGAGATGGGGCGCAAGGGAGCGGACGAAGCCTTCGGCGCGGCCGGAAGCAAAGTCAGGCGGACTTTGTACCGAATCAGTTGAGTTCGATGGCGGAGGCCACGGCCTCCTCGGCGGTCATGACGCCGGTGACCACATTCTGCACGTTGCCGAACAGGTCGGTTTTCGCCTCGCCGGTGATGGTGTCCTGCACCGCGCCGATGACGCCGGTGATGGCGGAGTTGGCGTCGGCGGCGGACTGCTGGAGAGGATTCAGGCCGGAGGGGGACGCGCCATTCTTCAGGGCGGTGACCTCGGTGGTGACGAAGTTGCTCATCACCTCATCGGAGGTCATATGCTTGACGAACTCCACGGCGGCCTCCCGCTTGGCGGGGTCGTCCCAGGCCTTCTTGGTGATGAAGTAGCCCATGGAGATGCCGCCGATGGCCTCGCTGGCCTTGCGCTCGCCCTTGGCGGGGACGTAGGAGATGGCGAACTCCTCCAGATGCTCGGGATAATTGTCCACAAAGTGGGTGACCTTCCAGGAGCCGTCGATGAGGAAAGCGGCCTCGCCGTCGCCAAAGAGCTGGACGGTCTCCGCGTCGGTGGCGGTGAGGGTGTTCACGGGGAAGAAGCCGCGCTCATACAGGTCCTTGATATCGTTGAGGGCGGCGGCCCATTTTTTGCCCACGGCGTCATCCGCGGCCTTGGGCACGTCCAGCTGGTTGGCCAGGGTGCCGTTGTTCATCACGCAGAACTCGAACCAGTAGTGGGGCACCTCGAACAGGGAGCAGGCGATGGGGGTGTAGCCCTTGGCCTTGATGGTCTCGCAGTCCTTCAGGAACTGATCCCAGGTGTAGTCCGGGCCGGGGACGGCCACGCCGCAGTCGGCCAGCACCTTGGTGTTGACGAACATATTCTCCCAGAAGCCGGAGGAGGGGACGGCGTAGTTTTTCCCGTCGGAGGCGGCGGCCAGCATGGAGTCGCGCATATTGTCCGCGTAGTCGGGGTATTCCGCGCGGATGGTGGCCAGATCCACCACCTTGCCCGCCTTCACGATGGGCTCGGCGTCGGCGTTGGTGAAGAAGAAGAGCACGTCGGGCTCGGTTCCGGTTTCAAAGTCGGTGAGCACCTTGGCCTTCCACTCCTCGTTGGAGGTGCCGGAGGCGTCCTGAATCTTGTTGCCGGTGGCTTCCTCATAGGCCTTCACGGCGTTTTCGTAGTTTTTCCGGTTGCCGTCGTCGCCGCCGTAAGACGTGACTACGGTGAGCTCCACGGAGGCGGCGGGCTTCTGGGAGTCCTGGCCGCCGGAGCTGGGCTTGTCGTCTGGCTTGTCGGCGGGCTTGCCGGCGCAGCCCGCCAGCAGGGTCAAAAGCATCATGGCGGCAAGAAGAAGGGCAAGCAGTCTGTTCTTTTTCATAGTAAAACCTCCATAAAATTTTGTGCATCCCGCATTGTTTTTGTGCAATCTCATCATACACTATTTTGCGCTCCGGGCGAATAGCGCGAATTGCCATTTCTTGTACGTCCTTGGGAGGAAGCGGGGAGGCATGGAGAGGAGGGCCAACGGGAGTCAAAAAACCCCAATTTCAGGAACTCTGCTCAGGGTTCGGTAGGGAGATGGTGAGCCGGGCGGTGACCAGCCCCCCCTGCCCGGCGAAGATGGACAGGCCGCAGTCCGGCCCGTAGAGGATGCGCAGGCGCTGGTTCACGTTGGCGATGCCGATATTGCCGGAGGGCTCCCCGGCCATGTCATAGTCCGGGGAGAGCAGGCGGGCGATGTGTTCCTCGTCCTGCCGGGACAGCCCGCCGTCGTTTTCAATCTCCAGAATGAGAAAGCCGTCCCGCAGGTATCCCCGCAGGGTCACCCGGCCCTCCCCTCCGGGGCGTATGCCGTGCTCCACCGCGTTTTCAATGACGGGCTGGAGGATGAGCCGGGGCACCATGCAGGCCATCAGCCCGTCCGGCAGGTCGATATCCACGGCCAGGCGCTGGCCGAACCGCTGCCTGACAATGTAGAGGTAGGCGTTGACATAGGTCATCTCCTCCGAAAGGCGCACCTCCGGCATCCCCTTGCGGTCCAGCGCGGCGTCCAGCACGGTGGACAGGGCCTCAATCATTTTGGCGGTTTTGGCGTCCCCGCTCATCCGGGCCTGCCAGTTGATGCTCTCCAGGGTGTTGTTGAGGAAGTGGGGGTTGATATGGGCCTGGAGGGCTTTGATCTGGGCGTCCCGCCGGGCCAGCTCCTCCTGATAGAGCCGGTGAAACTGGGTGTGGAGCTGGGCGGACATCTGGTTGAAGGAGTCGGCAAGGTACTCGAACTCCCGGCTTCCGGCGGCGTAATCAACCTGACGGCCCCACTGGCCCTCCCGGATGTCCGCCGCCCCGGCCATCAGCGCGGCGATGGGATCGGAAATTTTCCGCCGGAAAAAGCGGAAGGTGAACAGCAGCAGAAGAAGAAGGGACAGGCCCATGGCCCCCAGCAGCCAGGGGTAGGCGTCAAAGCCAGCCATCAGCACGCCGTAGTCGGCCTCCGCCCGTCCCCGCAGGGTGTAGTCCCGGGCGCTGACGGTGTGTTCCAGCGCCCTGTCCCCCGGATGGGGCGGGGCGTTCCCCTTGAGATGGAGGGAGGCGTGCGGCCCCAGCTCCACCTCAAGGCTGGACACCCAGGGGAGCAGGGACAGGTTTTCAAAATAGTAGGGCAGGTCCAGGGCCAGGGCCAGCACCCCGATGGGCCGGTAGTCGGAGTCCACCAGGTTGCGCACCAGATAGACCTGTCCGCCCCGTTTCAAAAAACCGACCGAGGTGTCCAGCGTTTCGGCCAGCTCCAGCACGGCGGGCAGGTCGCCGCGCCACTGGTCCCGCAGCTCCCGGCTGGACAGCAGTCCGGAGCTGCCGTTCACCACGGTGATGGACATCTTCTGGGGGTCCCGGTCAAAGGAGAACACGGCGTACAGAAAGCGGCTGTCCGACTGGTACAGGCGGTTGAACAGGGCGTAGCAGCGGCGGTACAGCAGGGCGTAGTTTCCGTCCCTGCGGTACTGGCTCCAGCCGTCCCGGAGTTCCGGATCGTAGGAGGGCAGGCGGGAGGCCTCCACCGCGCTCTCCACCCGGTCGGCCCCCATCTGGAGGTTGAGCTGGAACTGCTCTTCCACGGACTGGCGGGTCTGGCGGCCCAGGCCGAAGGTCAGGTAACTGCCCAGGATGACCGCCGCCAGCACCATGGGCAGCAGCCAGCACAGCAGGATGATAAAGGTCATCTGTCCCCGTAGGGAGCGGTTTCGCCGGGTTTTCGCCACTGCGGACACCCCTCTCTTTTTTCCATAGAATACCACAGGACGGGCGGGCCTGCCAGAGGAAAAACGGGGGCCTTGGGGCCCCCGTCTGGTCTATTCGATATTCCGGCCCTCCAGGCCCAGGAACTGCTCCATGCACGCCGCCACCTCGGCGGCCCGCCCGGCGGTGTCCATCTCGCAGAACACCCGCAGCAGCGGCTCCGTGCCGGAGAACCGGGCCACCACCCAGCCGCCGTTCCGGAAGTACACCTTGCAGCCGTCGGCGTAGCTCACCTTCTCAAGCTCCAGGCCGAAATCGGGCAGCTGCTTGTCTTCCATGAGCAGCCTGCTGATGCGCGCCTTTTCCTCCGGGGAGAAGCGGTAGCCCCGCTCGGCCATCTCAAACGTGCCGTAGCGGTCCACGATCTCCTGGTAGATCTCGGACAGCCTGCGGCCCGTGGTGGCCATCATCTCCACCAGCAGGGAGGCGGCGTAGATGCCATCCTTGCCCTGGATATGGCCCCGGACAGTGAGCCCGCCGGAGCTCTCCCCGCCGATCACCGCCCCGGTGTCCAGCATTTTGCCGGACACGTGCTTGAAGCCTACGGGGACCTCATAACAGGTTTCGCCGAATTCCGCGGCGATGGCGTCCAGCAGGTGGGTGGTGGCGATGTTGCGCACCGCCGCCCCGTGCCAGCCCTTGTAGCGCAGCAGGTAATAGTACAGCAGCACCAGGATCTTGTTGGGGTGGAGGAACTCGCCCCGGTCGTCGATGACGCCCAGACGGTCGGCGTCGCCGTCGGTGGCGATGCCGATGTCGCAGCCGTTCTCCACCACAAAGGACTGCAGGCCGATGAGGGTTTTGCTGTTGGGGGCGGGCAGGCGGCCGCCGAACAGGGCGTCCCGCCGCTCGTGGATCACGTCCACGTCGCACCGGGCGGTGATGAGGATGGTGCTCAGCGCCGTTTTGGACACGCCGAACATGGGGTCCAGCACCACCTTCAGCCCCCGGGAGCGGATGGCGTCCATGTTGACCGAGCGGATCACCGAGTCGATGTAGGCGTTCATGGGGTCGATGACCTGGATCTGGCCCGTGCGCACCCCCTCTTCGTAAGGGACGGAGGGATACGGTTCGCCGGGCAGGGCGGTGAGGTACTCCTCAATATTGCCGGTGACCGTCTCGTCCGCGTCCCGCCCCCCCTTGGTGAACACCTTTACGCCGTTGTAAAGGGCGGGGTTGTGGCTGGCGGTGACCGCCATGCCATAGGGCAGCTCGTAGTAGCGCACGGCGAACATGATGAGGGGGGTGGGAGCTTCCCGCTCCACCACCATGCAGGGCACGCCCGACCCGGCCATCACCTCGGCGGCCCAGTGGGCGGCCTCCCTGGACAGGAAGCGGCGGTCATAGCCGATCAGAAAGCCCCGCTGGGCCACGCCCTCGTCCTTCATTTTCTGAGCCAGGGCCGCGGCGAGCCGCTGGACATTGGCCCTGGTGAAGCCGTCCCCGATGATAGCACGCCAGCCTCCGGTTCCAAATGTAATGCTCATTCCATTTCTCTCCTTCCCATGGTGACAACGATCTCGTTGACGCTGCCGGCGGGCTGGGGCGGGATCAGGCCGTCCGCCGCCCGCCCGTTGCAGGTGACGGACGCCACGCCCTTCTCCACGCCGTGGGGATTCTGTACGCTGATGCGGTATTCCGCGCCCCGCCACACCCGGGTGACCTGGAATTCCTCCCACCCCGCGGGGACGCAGGGGTCGATGAGCAGCCCGCTGAACTGGGGGCGCACCCCCAGGATATACCGGGTGGCGGCGAAATAGCTCCAGCCGCCGGAGCCGGTCATGAAGGGGTGGCGGGCCCGGCCGAAGGCGGAGTGGTCGGGGCCCATGACAAACTGGCAGTAGGAGTAGGGCTCGCTCTGCCGCACCTCTATTTTATCATTCTGCGCCGCCGGACACAAGGCCCGGTAAAATTTCATGGCCCGGCCCCCCCGGCCCAGCGCCGCCTCGGCGCACCAGGCCCAGGGGTTGGAGTGGGAGAAGATGGAGCCGTTTTCCTTGACGCCGGGATATACCCGGGTGATGAAGCCGATGGCGTCGTCGGGCTTTGTATAGCACGGCGCGTTGAGCCGCAGGCCATACTGGGTGTACAGCGCCCCGTCCACCGCGTCCATGGCGCGGACGGCCCGCTCTCCCTGGGCCGCCCCGGACAGCACCGCCCACACGTTGCTCTCCAGATGAACCCGGCCCTCCAGATCGGCGTGCGTGCCGATTTTGCGCCCGTCGGCGGTGATGCCCCGGAGATACCAGTCCCCGTCCCACAGCTCCCGCTCACAGGTTTCGGTGACGGCGCGGCGCATGGCCTCGTAATGGGCCGCGTCCTCTTCCCGGCCCAGCGCCCGGGCCGCGTCCACAAAGTGGCCCAGCGCCCACACGTGGAGGAAGGACACCATGGCGCTCTCCCCGCCGCCCAGGTTCAGGCAGTCGTTCCAGTCCGCCCGCAGGCCCTTGCAGATGCCGTGGGCGCCCACCTGGGCGGCGGAGAAGTCCAGGATTTTTTTCAGGTGGTCGTAGATGGTGCCCGCCCCGCCGTCGGCGTAGCCCGCCGTCTCGTCGAAGAAGGACAGCTCCCCGGTCTCCCGGACGTACTCCGCCACGGCGGCCACCAGCCACAGCGCGTCGTCGGCGCAGGCGTCGGCCAGCCCGTGGACGATGGACGCCTTGTCCGGGGTGGGGATGACGGTGGGGGACTTGTAGGCGGGCTTCTCAGGCTGGGGGCCGAACCACGCCGGATCAAAGAGGTGGAGCCCGTAGCCGGAGGAGGTCAGCCCCTGCATCAGCTGCATGATCCGCTTTTTGCACCCCTCGGGGTTGGAGTGGGGGATGGTCATGGCGTCCTGGGCGGTGTCCCGGTAGCCCAAACCTGTGCGCCCGCCCACCTCGATGAAGGAGGCGAACCGGGAGAACATCACGTTGATCTCGCTCTGGTAGAGGGTCCACACGTTGAGCATCACGTCCATATCCGGGTCGGGGGTGGACACCTGGAGCTTGGAGAGCTTCTGATCCCAGTATTGGGCCAAATCGGCCAGGGCGGCGTCCACCGCGGCGGGATCGGCGTACTTCTCCCGGACGCGCCGCCCTTCGCCCATGCCGCCCTCGCCCAGCATCCAGGTCAGGCGGGCCGTTTCGCCGGGGGCCAGGGTGAGGCGTTTTTGCAGCACGGCGCAGTGGTTGTTCCCTTTTTCAAAGGAGGAGAAGCATTCCCCCCGCTCCACCGCCAGCGGATTGGACTCCGTGCGGTACGGGCCGAGAAAGCTGTCCCGCAGGCAGTCGAAGCCGTCCGGCTGGAAGGACGAGGCCATAAACTGGTGGGCGTGCTCATAGAACAGCTCATAGTCGATGATGCCGTCCTCGCAGCGGCTCCCGGCGCAGTACAGGGACATCTGGAAGTTCTGGTTGTCGATGGGGATCTGGTGGTAGGAGAACTCGGCGTAGGAGAATACGCTCAGCTGCCGCGTCCGGCCCGAGGCGTTCTCCAGCGCCAGATCCCACAGCTCCACGTTCTCCCCCCGGGGGATGAACAGGGTCTGGGCGGCGTTCACACCGTGACCTGCGCACTCGTACACGGAATAGCTCAGCCCATGGCGGCAGCGGTAGTGGGCCAAGTCCCCGCCGCAGGGCTGCCAGGACACCGACCAGTACTCCCCCGTCTCGTCGTCCCGGAGGTAGATGTAGTGCCCCGGCCGGTCCATGGGCACCCCGTTGGGCCGGAAGCGGGTGATCCGGTGGTGCTCCGGGCTCTTGTAAAAGAGATAGCCTCCTGCGGTGTGGTTGACCACGGCGGCCATGTCCTCCACCCCAAGGTAGTTGGTCCAGGACACGGGCACGTCCACCCGGTCGATGACATATTCCCGCTTTTCCCGGTCAAAGTGCCCGTATTTCACGCAGACCGCCTCCTGCCGCATTTTATAATGCCATTATATAGGAGGCCGGGGCGGCGGGCCATGGCAGGCAATGCGTTCTTTTGCCGCTGATTGTCAGATGCGGGGCGGAGAGGACAGCTGGGCGGCGCGCCCGCGCTGTTTCATTTGCCATAAAAAGCCGCCGCAAGCGATGTGGCGCTTGCGGCGGTTTGGCGCAAATGTGCCGGGGCGGATTGCTACCGGGACCAGAGATCATCGGGATAAAGGCCGGCGGCTGTCATTTCCGCGATGGCGGCGGCGACGGCGGGCTTGTCCTCCTGATAGGTGACGCCGTACCACCGGTCCCTGGAGGACAGGGCCCGCACGGCGGCCTGCCCTTCCTGAATGAGCTGCCCCACCAGGGTGGGGAGCAGGTACTCCCCTTTCATGGGGTTTTCAGCCAGGATTCGGTCCAGAAAGGCGGGAAAGCGCTCCTGAGCCCGCTCCAGCAGGGAGGGATTGAACCCCCAGAAGTTCATGGACACCATGGCGTCCCCGGGAAGCTGGGTCCAGGTCGCTCCCCCGTCCTCGGTGAAGCGGGGGGGAGGACCCTTTTCGATGCGGGTGCGCTCCACAACGCCGGTGAGCAGGCCGTCCGCCCCCACCTGACACACCCCGCGGGCCACGTGCCCATAGTCGGTGACGGTGTTCTCCAGCCGGTAAGCCACCATGGCGTATTCGTCCCCGTCCGGGTGGGCGCAGAGGTAGTCGTAGATCACCTGGAAGGCCGAGGGGCCGTAGTAATCGTCGGCGTTGATGATGGCGAAGGGGCCGTCCAGGAAGGGGCGGGCCGCCAGCGCCGCCTGGGCGGTGCCCCAGGGCTTGGCCCGGCCTTTCGGAATGGAATATCCCTCCGGCAGCGCGTCCATGCGCTGGAAGGCGTAATGTACGTTCATGCGGGGCTCAATCCGGCAGCCGACGCGCTCTCTGAAATCCGCCTCAATCTCGTCCTTGATGACGAAAACCACCGTCTCAAACCCGGCCCGCCGGGCGTCGTAAATGGAATAGTCCAGAATGACCTGGCCGTGGCCGCCCACGGGGTCCATCTGCTTGAGCCCGCCGTAGCGGCTGCCCATGCCAGCGGCCATGATGACGAGAACCGGCTTCTTCATGGGAAGCAACCTCCTTATTTAAATGGTGAACTGGATGGCGCAGAACGCGGCGTATACCGCCAGCAGCGCGATCCCCTGGAAGCGGCTGAGCTTTCCCCGCCTGAGGGCGGGGAGGGTGAGGAAGGCCATCACCGCCAGCATTACCGGGATGTCCAGCACCAGCGAGGCGTTGTGCCCCGCGATAGTGGAATTCTGGGGGATGGAGAAGGGGGCCAGCGTCACCGACACCCCGGACACCAGCACCAGATTGAACAGATTGGCGCCGATCACGTTGCCCAGGGACAGCGCCCCGTGGCCCTTGACCAGGGAGGTGATGGCGGTGACCAGCTCGGGCAGGGACGTGCCCAGGGCCACGAAGGTGAGGGCGATCACCGACTCGGGCACGCCCAGGGCCTGGGCGATCAGGGTGCCGTTGTCCACCAGCAGGTCGGCCCCCACGGCGATCAGCGCCGCCCCGGCGATGAGCAGAACCACGTCTTTGAGCATGGAGCTCTCCTCCGCCTCCGGCCGGGACGCGGGGGGATGGGCGGAGGAGTGGGACTTCATCTGCCACACCGTGGCGAACATATAGGCGCAGAACATACCCAGCAGGATCAGGCCGGTGCTCCGGCTGAAATAGCGGGTGGTGTAGGCCACGCCGGCATAGATGGCGGCGGCGGTGAAGAAAAAGCCCACCGGCAGGCGCAGGGATTTCGGGTCCACCTTTCCCGGGCGGACGGCCGCCGTGATGGCGGCGATGAGGGCGGTGTTGCAGATGACGGAGCCGATGGCGTTGCCGTAGGCGATTTCGCCGTGGCCGGACAGGGCGGAGGTGGTGGACACCATCACCTCGGGCAGGGTGGTGCCGATGGACACCACCGTGGCGCCGATGAGCAGCTCGGGCAGGCCGAACCTGCGGGCGATGCCGGTGGCGCCGTCCACGAACCAGTCGCCCCCCTTGATGAGGAAGACCAGGCCAACGGCGAACAAAAGAACCGGGACAATCATGATATATACCTCCCAGGCCCCCGCGCGGCCGGGACGGGGGCAGGCTCGAATGTGGATGGATTTGGCTGTGACACTGATAGTTTAACCATACCCGGATGGATTTGTCAATGGTTACCTGGGGCTTTTGAGAGGGAACGGTTGCTGTTGCATTTTCCCCGCGCCTACGGTATAATGGGGAAAACGCCGCGCCAAGGCCCGGCGTGAGGAGAGAAGGAGGTATTGTCATGGGATATGACCGTGCGCAGCTCAAGCGAGACGTGAAACAGGCCATGCGGGAGACCAGGCCCAGGCCCATGCTGGTGGCGCTGCTGTTCGGCGTCATCGTGTCGGTGGGGACGTGGATTATCAACGGGGTTCTGGGCCGGCTGCTCACCGGCGGCATGGGGGACTACTCCTCGATGCTGCTCTACTATATCCAGCGGGGCTATGAGTGGGACGAGGCCATGGAGCAGGTGGTGCTGGAGCTGGTGAGCCAGGGCCCCGGCGCCATGTTTGCCGTTATTGTGGGCGGTGTGGTGGTGTCCATCCTGGTCTCGCTGTGGCAGGGCACCATGAACGTTGGGTATGAGGGCTACGCCCTGTCCATGGTGCGCCGGGAGAACCCGGATACGGCCCGGGTGTTCTGCGCGCTCCCCCGCATAGGCGGCGTGCTGGTCACCCGCATTCTGGTGGGCGTGTTCACAGCCTTGTGGACGCTGCTGCTGGTTGGGATTTTTATGGCGGCCGGTCTGGCGGTGACCGCGCTGGCCGTGGCGGTTGACTCGGAGTGGCTGATGTATTTGTTCCTGGTGCCCGCCGCGGTGGCTTTGGGCCTGGGCATGATCTGGGTGACGATGCGCTACGCCCTGACGGATTACGCCCTGCTGGACCAGAACCTGTCCGGCATGGACGCCGTCCGGGAGAGCAAGCGGCTCATGCGGGGCAACACCGGGAAGGCGTTTGTGCTCCAGCTGTCCTTCTTCGGCTGGTATCTGCTGCTCTTTGCCATCATCTACCTGGGGATCATCCTGGCGGTCATCCCCATTGTGGTTGCGTTGGGCTCGGGCAGCTCCGGCGGGCTGGTGGCCTCGTCCGGCCTCGCGCTGGTTGTCATCGCCGCGGTGGTCATCGGCGCGTCGGTGCTGATGCTCTGGCTGCGGCCCTATGAGACGGGGGCCATGGCGGAGTTTTACGACTGGGCCAGATCAAGCGTGGACGGCGTGTCCGGCGGCTGGGGCGGCGGCGCGGCCCCCAACGGCTGGGGCGGCCCCACGGACTACAGCTGGAGGACGGGGCCCGCCTCGGGGACAGGGACGGGTTCCAACCCCGGGAACGGCGGCGGGCTTCCGCCCAGGCAGCCCAAGTCTCCCAAGGACGACCCCTGGAACTGAGGAGGAGAGATCACCCATGGAGAAGCTGCAAATGAAGACCCCGCTGGTGGAGATGGACGGGGACGAGATGACCCGCATCCTCTGGCGGCAGATCAAGGAGGAGCTGCTGGAGCCCTATATTGACCTCAAGACCGAATACTACGACCTGGGCCTCCCCCACCGGGAGGAGACCGGCGACCAGGTGACCGTGGACGCGGCCCATGCCAATCAAAAATACGGCGTGGCCGTCAAATGCGCCACCATCACCCCCAACGCCCAGCGGGTGGAGGAGTATAAGCTGTCCCAGATGTGGAAGTCCCCCAACGGCACCATCCGGGCCATCCTGGACGGCACCGTATTCCGCGCGCCCATTATGGTCAAGGGGCTGAACCCGGTGGTGAAGAACTGGAAGGCCCCCATCACCATCGCCCGCCACGCCTTCGGAGACGTGTACAAGGCCGCGGAGTTCAAGGTTCCCGGCCCTGGCACGGCGGAGCTGGTGTTCACCGGCGCGGACGGCGGGGAGGAGCGCCAGACCATCCACACCTTTGACGGCCCCGGCGTGCTCCAGGGGCAGTTCAACGTGGACCGGTCCATCGCGTCCTTTGCCCGCTCCTGCTTTAACTTTGCCCTGGACACCAGACAGGATTTGTGGTTTTCCACCAAGGACACCATCTCCAAGCAGTACGACCACACCTTCAAGGATATCTTTGCAGAGGTTTATGAGGCGGAGTACAGGGAGAAGTTCGAGCAGGCGGGCATCACCTACTTCTACACCCTCATCGACGACGCGGTGGCCCGGGTGATCCGCTCCAAAGGGGGCTTCATCTGGGCGTGCAAGAACTACGACGGCGATGTGATGAGCGACATGGTGTCCACCGCCTTCGGCTCCCTGGCCATGATGACCTCCGTGCTGGTCTCCCCCGACGGCAGCTACGAGTACGAGGCCGCCCACGGCACCGTCACCCAGCATTACTACCGCCACCTGAAGGGGGAGCAGGTGTCCACCAACCCCATGGCCACCCTCTTTGCCTGGACGGGGGCGCTGGGCAAGCGGGGCGAGCTGGACAGCCTGCCCGAGCTCACCGCCTTTGCCCAAAAGCTGGAACAGGCCGCCGTTGACACCATTGAGAGCGGCGTGATGACCGGGGATCTGGCCGGCCTGTGGGAGGGGGAGGCCCCCGCCCGCAAGGTGATCGGGCTGGAGTTCCTGCGGGCTGTCCGGAGCAGGCTTTGAACGGAAAAAGACAGCCGCGCGGCCTTGACGCCGCGCGGCTGTCTTTGTTTGCGCCTGGGCGGCGCGTCAGGCATGGCTGGTCCGGGCGTGGCCGTCCTCGGTGCGGAACAGCAGGGTGAGGCACCAGACGGCGGCCACCGCCACCAGGACGTAGACCAGGCGGGACATCCAGCTGTCGGAGCCGCCGAACAGGAACGCCACCAGATCGAAGCGGAACAGCCCGACACAGCCCCAGTTCAGCCCGCCGATGATGGCCAGCGTCAGGGCGATCTTGTCCAGAAACACGGTAAAAAACCTCCTTGAACCGGGAACGCCGTATGAACGGACGGCCCGGTTTTGTGCTTACGGAGGTAGTTTGCGCCGGGTTTCCAGGGCTATGCAGGAAAATTTTGAATGAAACAGGGGGGACAGGCTCACTCCGCCGTGACGGTTTTGCTGGTGGGGATGAAGCACACGTAGCTGCGCCCCCGGCCCAGGGCGAGGGGCTGGCCGTCCTCGGTGAAATAGCGCAGCTGCTGCTCTGCGCCGCCCTTTTCCCAGGTGATGGGGATGATCTTCCCGCCGCAGGCGAACCAGCCCTTGCCGGATTCCAGCCCGACCTTGACCCGTCCGGCGTTGTCCAGCACCTTGTAGGTGGTTTGCAGGACCAGGAGGTTGACGGTGCTCACCTGGCTGCCGTCGTTGCCGTCGATGTAAGGCTCCCCGTATTCCTCCGCCAGATAGACGCCCCGGTCCGCGTCGTAGCGGAACACGCCGGTTTTGTAGCTGGAGAAGGGGACGGTGACGGTGAGGGCGCTGCCGCCCCCCGCGGGCGTCCCGTTGTCGGCAAAGGCCATCTGGTAGGCATAGCCGTCCTTGTGCGTTCCCCGGTTTTCCTTTTCCAGCATGGCCGTAATGGCCTCGCCGGAGGTGAGCAGGGAGTGTTCAAAGGCGTAGTGGTGGCCGGCCACCCGGTCCCGGTTCCGCCAGAACATTCCGGCGGAGGCGCTGGAGTAGCGGCCGTTGACCCCGTCCACGGTGAACAGGCTCAGGTTCTTTTTGGTCTCGTAAAACTCCGGGCTGGCCCCGGCGTGGATGTACACCGCGTCATGCCCCTGGGCGATCTCCCAGTAGTACTGCCGGGCGGAGCGCACCGAGCCGATGAGGCCCAGCTCCTCCGGCTCCAGGTACACCGCCAGCATCCGGGTGATGCCGCCCTCCGCCAGCAGCTCGTAAATGATATCCGCCTGACTGTTGCCCTGCTGGGGCTGGGCCGCCTTCAGGTTGTTGAGCATGACGGCCACCGGGCGCTTCTGGGAGAGGTCTGTCTCACTGGGCAGGCCGGTAAGGGGGCTGCGGAAGGCGGGCTCCGGCGTGGGGGTGGGGACAGGCTCCGGCGTGGGGGTGGCCGGAACTTCGGAGACAGGAATGGTGGGCGTGGGGCTGTCCGGGCCGGGTTTTTCACCGCCGCAGCCCGCGGACAGCAGGAGCAGCAGGGCACAGAGCAGACAGGTGATTCGCTTCATAATAAAGGGTCCCTCCTCGAGACGCGCCCGCCGCAGGCGGACAAAGATAACCTTATTATAACAATTGTGTCGAAGATTGTAAATGGACAGTTGATTTTCTTTTGCGGGAACGCGGGAAAAACCATGGTGGCAGGGCGGCCGCCTGTGTGATATAATGCCGTACGGTGGAAGAAATTCCTTCATGGGAGGGGACAGGAAGGACATGAAACGAGGGGAACGGGCCGCAGGGCTTGCGGTTTTGGCTGCGGCGCTTTATGCCGCGAATATTCCGCTGTCCAAGCTGCTCCTTGCGAAGATCGAGCCCACGATGCTGGCCGCTTTCTTGTATCTGGGCGCGGGCCTCGGCCTGCTGGCTTGCAGCGGGGCCGGGGCGCTCGTGGGGAAAAGGGCCATCCAGGAGCCGCTGACGAAGAAGGAGCTGCCCTATACTGCGGCGATGGTTGCGCTGGACATTGCGGCGCCTATTTTGCTGATGATGGGGGTTGCCCGCACCAACTCCGCCAACGCGTCCCTGCTGAACAACTTTGAGATTGTGGCGACCGCTCTGGTTGCGCGGCTTATCTTTCAAGAGGTCATTTCCAGAAAACTGTATGCCGCCATCCTGCTGGTGACCCTGGCGAGCATTGTCTTGGGGTTTGAGGGAGCGGACAGCTTCGTGTTCAGTCCGGGTTCGCTGTTCATCCTCGGCGCGTGCGCCTGCTGGGGAGTGGAAAACAACTGCACGAAAATGATAAGCAGCAAAAGCTCGGTTGAAATCGTGATCATCAAGGGCTGCTGCTCGGGCCTGGGCAGTTTGTCGGTCGCCCTTGCGCTGGGGGAGCGGTTCCCGGCGGCAGGCTGGCTGCTGTGCGCCCTGGCGCTGGGCTTTACCGCCTACGGGCTGAGCATCAACTTCTATATTATGGCGCAAAAGGACCTGGGCGCGGCAAAGACAAGCGCTTTTTATTCGGTGGCTCCGTTTTTGGGAGCGGCGTTCAGCGTGGCTTTGCTGGGCGAGAGGCCGGGGCCCCAATTCTATGCCGCCCTGCTGATCATGCTCCTGGCCACGGCGCTCATGATAAAAGACACAGCGGCGGGACAGCACAGCCATGAGCACAGCGGTGCGTACGATAAACCGGCCGGGACGCTTGCCAACTGCGGGGCGGTCTGTTATAATGTCCCCACCGACACCGCCACAGAAAGGAACAGACAGATGATGAAAACGATCCAATATACCCCCAGAGGGGTGTGCTCCAGGCAGATGGAAATTGACGTGGAGGACGGCGTGATTCTGGCCGTGCGGGTGATGGGGGGCTGCAACGGGAACCTGAAGGGCGTCTCCGCGCTGCTGAAGGGGATGACCGTGGAGGACGCCATCGCCCGGATGGAGGGCATCCGCTGCGGCATGAAGCCCACCTCCTGCCCGGACCAGCTGGCCCAGGCGCTGAAACAGTCCGTCCAGGCATAAACGCAGAGAGAGCGGGGCCGCCTGCCCCCGGATGAAGGAAGCCCCCCGCCGCCCGGCGGGGGGCTTTCCCTATGCCTGCTCCGCAGGTATGGAAGATCCTCCCCCAAAAGGAAACCATTGTGGCTTGCCGGATGGTTACAAAACAGTTACAATATCCCCATACCAACCCCAAGGAGTGACAGGATATGAAAATCAAGCAAACCATTCTGGGGCTGGCGCTGACGGCGGCGCTGGTCCTGCCCGCCTCGGCGGCGGATGTGCTGTCCGTCAACGGACAAAACCTGTGGGACCAGGCCAAGGCCCGCCTGGTGGGCGGCGGCACCACCTACGTGTCCCTGCGGACAGTGGCCGGGGCGCTGGCGCCGGATGCCCGCGTCGCCTGGGAGGACGGCGCCGCCTGGGTGCGGGGCGCGGGGCTGACCCTTTCCGCCAAACCCGGAGATCAGTGGATGACGGTGAACGGCCGGGCGCTGTACATACCCTACGGGGTGCGGCTGGAGGGCGGCACTACCCTGGTGCCCGTCCGGGCGCTGGCCCGGGCCTTGGGCGGACAGGTGGAGTGGAGCGCCGGGGCCGGCGTGACCCTCACCCCGGGGGACGGGCGGCCTGACGCTGCCCCCTATACGGAGGAGGACCTGTACTGGATGGCGCGGATCATTTCCGCCGAGAGCCGGGGGGAGCCGCTGCTTGGCAAGCTGGCGGTGGGCACGGTGGTGCTCAACCGGGTGGCAAGCGATGAATTCCCGGACACCATCCATGACGTGATTTTTGACCGGAAGTGGGGCGTGCAGTTTACGCCGGTGGCAAACGGCACTGTTTATGACGAGCCCACGCAGGAGAGCCTGCTGGCCGCCAAGCTGGTGCTGGACGGGGCCAGGGCGGCGGGGGACAGTTTGTACTTTATCGCCCCCGATTTGACGAACAACCACTGGGTTATGGAAAATCAGACCTTTGTCACCACCATTGGATGCCATTGGTTCTACCACTGAACGCCCAATAAATTCCAATCGAATTTTGGAAGAAAAGGCCGAAACTGTATAATTTGCACAATAGCCGAACCTCTATATGAAGGAGGTTCGGCTATTGTGACGACTTCCAGAGGTTGCAAAATGGTTTTGAATAAGTTACAATGTGGTTACAATTTGAGAACAAATTGTAATAAGGAGAGATTTCATGAAAAAACGAGCAGCCAGTTTTCTGCTGGCCATACTCGCTGTCGTGAGCCTTATCCTGCCCGCGCTGGCCGAGACCTCCGGCGAGACCTTTGAGGAAGTCCCCGCGGAAAGCCCGGAGATTGAGGAAGTGAGCAGCGCCATCGTGCTGGATGGCGAACCCGTTCAGGCCGTCGAGTACGAGATGCGGGGCGGCGTGTGCTATGTGACAGTGAGCTCCTTCGTGTCCATGCTGGATATGGAGGCCATGGTGGAGGAGGAGGACGGAATGGTTTCCGTCAACGCCTCCACGGTAATCGGGGTGGTGCCCGCGGAGAACGCGGCGTCTGCGGAGGCGGAAGCCGCCGCGGAATCCGAGAGCCCGGAGGACTCCGCCGGGACAGCGGCCCCCGAAGCCCCTGCAGAGGATGCGGGCGCCGGAGAGGTGGCGGACTATGCCGCCGCCAACGTGGAGACCGCCGACCTGTGCCTTACCGCCGCCGCCGGGGCGTCCTACTTTGTGGCCAACGGCCGCTATCTCTATGTGGACGGCGGGCTGGTCTGGCTGGATGGGCGGGTGGCCGCCCCCGTGCGGCAGCTGGCCCGGGTGTTCAACCTGACGGTGGACTACGACGCGGCCACGGGACAGGTCCTGCTGGGCCACAGGGAGGGTGAGCAGCCCTACCTGGCGTCCGGCGAGGACGCCTACAACAGCGAGACCATGCTGTGGCTGTCCCGCATCATCCACGCCGAGAGCGGCAACCAGCCCCTGGAGGGCAAGATCGCCGTGGGCAACGTGGTGATGAACCGGGTGAGGAACCCCAAGTTCCCCAACACGCTGTATGATGTGCTGTTCCAGAAGAATCAATTCAGCCCTGCGTCCAGCGGGTCTATCTACCGGGAGCCCAACGCGGAGTCCGTGGTGGCGGCCAAGCTGGTGCTGGACGGCGCGCAGGTGGTGCCCGAGGCCCTGTTCTTCAATGGGGCGGGAGCCCGAAGCTACGCCTCAAGGAACCGCGCCTATGTGACCACCATCGGGGATCACGATTTCTACAAGTAGACAGCGGAAAGACGCGCGGCGGCCGGAAGGCCGCCGCGGTTTTTTGCGTTCTGATTGCGGGGAAAGGCGTTTTTTTCAGCGCCTTAAAACTGACAAAAATGGTGCTCTTTGGCATAAATTCCCCAAAGAACAGGCTCTGAGCTGGCTTTTTCGTGGAAAATTTCAGAAAAATTTAAGGAAAATGGTTGCTTTACCAGGGGAGAACGGGTATAATATTTATGGGAAGATATGCATATTTTGGAGGTGAGAGATTGTTCCAGATCGGTGACAAGGTCGTCCACCCAATGCACGGGGCGGGCGTAATCGACTCCATCGTGCAGCGCAAGGTGGCGGGACAGGTGCAGGAGTACTATCAGCTCAAGCTTTCCGTGGGCAATATGGTGGTCATGGTGCCCACCGACAACACCGGCGGGATCGGGATGCGGCCCGTGGTGTCCGGCGACAAGGCGGCGGAGCTCATGAACGCCATGATAGGCATTGAGGTGGATATGACCCAGAATTGGAACCGCCGGTACCGGGAGAATCTGGAACGGTTGAAGAGCGGCGACCTGCTGGAGGTGGCCCGGGTGGTGAAGGGGCTGCGGCAGAGGGAAAACCAGCGCGGCCTGTCCAACGGGGAGCGGAAAATGCTCCACACCGCCAAACAGATCCTCATCTCTGAGCTGGTGCTGGCCCAGAGCCTGCCCTACGAGACGGTGGAGAGCAGCGTTGACAGCGCGCTGAGCCATTGATAAGAAACAGGTTGTAAGCGAGAGGGGCCGGAAGGCTCCTTTTTGCGCAAACGGACGCATCTGGCCCCGCGCGGCGGGCGCATATGGAAAGGAGGCTGCGAGAACGGTATGGGCTTGTTCCGCAGACGAAAGAAGGAGGCCGGCCCCGCCTGCTCGGCTGTGGTGGTGGCCGCGGGATCATCCAGCCGGATGGGCTTTGACAAGGTGCTGGCCGACGTGGGCGGCGTGCCGGTCATCGTGCGCTGCCTGGAGGCGTTTCAGCAGGCCCCCAGCGTGACGGAGGTGGTGGTGGTCACCCGGGAGGAGCTGGTGCCGGACATCGCCCGGCTGTGCCAGGATTACGGGCTGGACAAGGTGGCCAAGGTGGTCCGGGGCGGGGACTCCCGCACCCAGTCCGCCCGGCTGGGCACCCTGGAGTGCAGCCGCAGGGCGCCGCTCATTGCCATCCACGACGGGGCCCGGCCCTTCGTCACCGTCCAGGTGATTGAGGACGCCGCCGCCCAGGCGGCGGCAAGCGGCGCGGCGGCCCCAGCCGTGTCGGTGAAGGACACTGTGAAAGAGGCCCAGGACGGCCTGGTGGAGCGCACCCTGGAGCGGGAGCGGCTGTATGCGGTCCAGACCCCCCAGGTGTTTGACGCAGACCTCATCCGGGCGGCGCTGCAAAAGGCGCTGGACGACGGCGTTCAGCTCACCGACGACTGCGCCGCCGTGGAGCGGCTGGGGATGAGGGTGGCGCTCACTCCCGGGGACGAGCGGAACATCAAGCTCACCACCCCGGTTGACCTGCTGGTCGGGGAGGCTCTGGCGGAGGAGGCGGTGCGATGAGGATCGGGCATGGCTACGATGTGCACCGGCTGGCACAGGGACGCAGGCTCATCCTGGGCGGGGTGGAGATCCCCTTTGAGAAGGGGCTGTTGGGCCACTCCGATGCGGACGTGCTGGCCCACGCGGTGATGGACGCCCTGCTGGGGGCGGCGGCGCTGGGGGACATCGGGCAGCTCTTCCCGGACAGCGACCCCGCCTACGAGGGGGCGGACAGTCTGGCCCTGCTGCGCCGGGTGGCGGCGCTCCTGGGCGAAAACGGGTACAGGGCCGGCAACGTGGACGCCACGGTGCTGGCCCAGCGGCCCCGCCTTGCCCCGCACATCCCCCTGATGCGGGAGCGGCTGGCCGCCGCCATGGGCGTCCCGGCTGGCCGGGTGAGCGTGAAGGCCACCACCGAGGAGGGCCTGGGCTTCACCGGCGCGGGGGAGGGCATTGCCGCCCATGCGGTGGCCATCATTGAGGAAATGTGAACGGCGTCACAGGCGCCCCTCTCAAGGAATACAATGTCCTTGAGAGGGGCGCTTTGGCGTCCCTCAAGAAATGGGGAAAGGAATGGTGGGACAATGGTTTATTATCTCATCATCTGCCGCTCGCTCACCTATGCCCAGCGCACCGCCCAGGTGCTGGAACGGGTGGGTATTCCCGGCTGGGTCCAGCGCTCGCCCAAGCTCATTTCCAGGGAGGGGTGCGGCTACTGTGTGCGCATTCCGGAGCGGCGGCTCACCGACGCGCTGACGGTGCTGCGCCGGGAGGGCATGGCCCCCAAGCAGGTGTTCCTCCAGACGGCGGAGGGGGAGTACAGCGAGGTGAAGCCATGATCTATCTGGACAGCGCCGCCACCACCCTGGAAAAGCCCCGGGAAGTGCCCCGCTCATCCGCCTGGGCCATGACCCACCTGGCCAGCCCGGGCCGGGGGGGCCACGCGCCGGGCATGGCGGCGGCGGACTTGATGTACCAGATGCGGGAGCAGGCGGCGCGGCTGTTCCACGTGGACAGCCCGGAGCGGGTGGTGCTGACCTGTAACGCCACCCACGCGCTGAACATCGCCATCCGTTCCCTGGTCAGGCCGGTGGGAACGGCGGTCATCTCCGGCTATGAGCACAACGCGGTCACCCGGCCCCTCCATGCCATACCGGGCGTGAAGGTCAGGGTGGCGGCGGGGCCGCTGTTTGACCCGGACAGGGTGTACGCCGCCTTTGAGCGGGAGGTGGCCCCGGAGGTGGAGGCGGTGATCTGCAACCACGTGTCCAACGTATTCGGTTTCATTCAGCCGGTGGAGCGCATTGCCCGGCTGTGCCGGGAGCGGGGTGTGCCCCTCATTGTGGACGCGTCGCAGTCCGCCGGGATGATCCCCGTGGACCTGGAGGGCTGGGGGGCGGCGTTCGTCGCCATGCCGGGACACAAGGGGCTGTACGGCCCCCAGGGCACCGGGCTGCTGCTGTGCGGCGCGGACGCCCAGCCCCTGCTCTATGGCGGGACGGGCAGCCTGTCCGCCAGCCAGGAGATGCCGGACTTCCTGCCCGACCGGCTGGAGGCGGGCACCCACAACGTATGCGGGGCGGCGGGCCTGCTGGCGGGGATGAAATTTGTCAGCCGTGCCGGGACGGCCCGCATCCACCGCCGCGAGCGGGAGCTGGCCTGCCGCATGATGGACGCGCTGGAGCGCTGCCCCGGAATTACTGTGTTCCGGGGGGGCAGCCAGAGCGGCCTGTTCTCCATTGTGGTGGACGGCATGGACTGCGAGGACGTGGGGGAGGCGCTGGCAAGGCGGGGCGTCGCGGTGCGCGCCGGCCTGCACTGCGCGCCCCTGGCCCACCATACGGCGGGCACCCAGGACACGGGCACCGTCCGCTTCAGCTTTTCCGCCTTCAGCCGCCCGGAGCAGGCGGACCGGGCGGCGGCGGCAGTGTGCGGGCTGGCGGCGGGGAAAAAATAAAAAACTCCAGGGGGCGGCCCGCGCAGCGGGCCGCCCCCCTCCATGAATTTTCTCTGAATTCTCCCTGATTCACTTGCCAAGGCCGGGAGAATGGTCTATAATATTCAAAATGCCGCAGTGCGGCTTTGGGTGCATCTCATCGGTGGGAAAGGGAGCGGAGCGTATGGAATCAATTTTACAGACGCTGAGGCAGGCGCCGGAATATTTCAGCCTCATCGGCCTCACCGATATCCTGGATATGGCCATCATTGCCTTTGGCATCTATCATCTGTTCCGCTTCGTGCGGCGCAGCCGGTCCGGCCAGGTGGTCAAGGCTATCCTGTTCATCGTGGCGGCTATGGCGCTGGCCAACGAGTACGTGCTGAACCTGCGGGTCACCCGCACGGTGCTGAACAATGTGGTGGAGCTGGGCGTGATCGCTCTTGTCATCCTGTTCCAGCCGGAGCTGCGCCGTTTTCTGGAGCAGATGGGCAGCGGAAAGATCAAGGAGCTGTTCGTGGCGGAGAGCTACAGCACCGACCTGGAAACCGCCATCAAGGAGACGGTGGAGGCCTACGCGGCCCTGTCCAAAGACAGGGTGGGGGCGCTGATGGTGTTCGAGCGGCGCACCCTGCTGGACGACGTGCTCAAGACCGGAACCGGCCTGGACTGCCAGGTGTCCGCCGAGCTGCTGAAAAACCTGTTCTGGAACAAGGCCCCGCTCCATGACGGGGCGGTGATTGTCCGGGCCGGACGCATCGTGGGGGCGGGATGCATGCTTCCCCTGTCGGGTAACGTCAACCTGAGCCGGGATCTGGGGATGCGCCACCGGGCGGGTATCGGCATCAGTGAAAATTCCGATGCGGTGGTGGCCATCGTGTCGGAGGAGACCGGGTCCATCTCCGTGGCCGTCAACGGGATGCTCAAGCGCCATCTGTCGCCCGAGACGCTGGAGCGGCTGCTCCGGCTGGAGCTGATGCCGGCGGCGCAGGAGGAGGGCAAGCCCACTGCCGCCCGGCTCAGCAGTGTATTGAAGGGGATCAAGGGAGAGAATTCCAATGGGAAAGAAGATTCTTGACAGCAAGGTTCTGTACGTGGTGATCTCTGTCCTCCTCTCTTTCGCCGCATGGCTGTTTGTCACCTCCAAGGACAGCACGAAGGACAGAGCCACCTACCGGAACCTGCCCATCACGTTTGAGGACGTGGACATCCTGGAGGAGCGCAACCTGATGATCGTCAGCCAGGACGTTCGGGCTACCATTACCGTCCGGGCCAAGCCCATGGTGCTGGCCACCCTGAACAGCGACCCGCCCAGGCTGGTGGCTACCGTGGCCAACATCACCACCGAGGGGCCTCACACCGTGAACTACACGGTTCAGCTTCCCACGGGTGTCCGGGACAGCGACGTGGAAATCAGCTATGGCAGCCTGGGCGGCAGCGCGGTGAGCGTGGAGGTGGCCCGTTCCCTGAGCCGGAAGGTGGAGATCCGGGGCGAATTCCAGGGCAGCGCGGCCGAGGGCTATATGCCCGGGGAGCGGGATGAATTCCGCTTCTCCCCCAGTGAGGTCACCATCACCGGCCGGGCGGAGCTGGTCAATCAGGTGGCCTATGCCAGGGTCATTGTTACCGAGGAGGAACTGACCCAGGACGTGGACGGCGATTTCCCCTTCCAGCTCATCGGCGCCAGCGGCGACCCGCTGGAGGGCCTGGACGTGTCCTGCGACGTGGACGCCATCTACACCAAATTCCCCATCCGGGCCACGGCGGAGATTCCCCTGGAGCTGCGGATCATCGAAGGGGGCGGGCTGGGGGAGCGGGACGTGCGGCTCACCCCCAGCGCCAGTTCCATCTCCGTGGCGGGCAGCCGGGAGGCGGTGGCCGCCCTGGTGGGCGAGGGGGCCATGGTCTTTAACATCGACCTGGCCACAGTCCGGGATGAGGACGAGCTCACCTTCCCCATCGGCCTGCCCGACGAGCTTCAGAATCTGAGCGGCGTCAGCGAGCTGAAGGTTGGCGTGGATGTGCGCAAGCGGGTGGAGACCCGGACGTTTGAGGTGACCAGCCGCATCAGCGCCATCAATGTGCCCGAAGGCTGGCGAGCGGACATCATCACCCAGGCGCTCCAGGTGGAGGTGCGGGGGACGCCCGTCCTACTGGACGAGCTCACCGAGGAGAATATCCAGGTGGTGGCCGACCTCCAGGACATCAACCAGGTTGCGGGGCACTACACGGCGCCCGCCAGCGTCCGGCTGTACAGCGCCGGCTCTGAGGCGGACGTGGGCGTAATCAATCCGGGCTCCTATTCCATCGCGGTGTCCCTGAGCAGGGACGGCTGAGATGTTCGGCTATATTCGCCCCGCCCTGGGGCGGCTGGACGAGGGGCAGCGGGACGCTTACCAGAGCGCCTACTGCGGGCTGTGCCACACCCTGGGGGACCGCCACGGCGTGCTGGCCCGGTTCACCCTGCAGTATGACTTTGCCTTCCTGGCCATATTGCTGGCGGCGGGGGCGGACGGGGGCGGGCAGTGCGCCCGCCGCTGTCCGGCGCACCCCCTCCGGCGGCCCCGGGCTTGTGCGGCGGGGGGGCAGATGGACGCCGCCGCCGACCAGAGCATCATCCTCGCGTGGCACAAGCTGTCCGACGATGTGGACGACCATGGTTTTTTTACCGGCCTACCCTACCGTTTTGTCCGGCGGGTATTCCGGCGGGCCTACCGCCGGGCGGCGGCGGCCCAGGGGGCGTTTGACGCCCGGACCCGGGAGGGCCTGGCCCGCCTGCGGGAGCTGGAGCGCAGCCGTTCCCCCCAGCTGGACCGGGCGGCGGACGCCTTTGCCCAGATTCTGACCAGCGCCGCCGGGACTGTGCCGGAAGAGGGGGCGCGGCGGGCCCTGGCCCAGCTGCTCTACCATCTGGGGCGGTGGGTGTACCTGATGGACGCCTGGGACGATCTGGACGGCGACCGGAAACGGGGCCGTTATAATCCCCTGGAAGCCCGGTTTCAGGGACAGGCCCGGGAAAACCGGGATTATCTGGACGCCACGGCCACCCATTCCCTGCGGCTGGCGGGGGGCGCGGCCGGGCTGCTGGAGCTGGGACAGTGGGCGCCCATTGTGGAAAACATCCTGTTTTTCGGCCTGCCGGCGGTGCAGGGCGCTGTGCTGGACGGCCGATGGAAAGAAATGAGAAAGGGGAGGTGGAAGCCCCATGAGAGATCCCTACGAGGTGCTGGGCGTGAGCCCTGACGCGGGAGACGACGAGATCAAAAAGGCATACCGGGAGCTGGCGCGGAAGTACCACCCGGACAATTACCAGAACAACCCCCTGGCCGATCTGGCCGAGGAGAAGATGAAGGAGATCAACCAGGCCTACGACGCCATCACCCGCGTCCGGTCCGGCGGCTCCTCTGGTTACGGCGGGGGGAGCGCCGCCCAGGGGCAGAGCGGCTATGGGTACGGCTCGGCCTACCAGCAGCAGCGCCAGGGCGGGGGGAGCGGCGTGTTCGCCCAGGCCCGGCAGGCGGTGAGCCGAGGGGACCTGGACGGGGCGGAGCAGTTGCTCCAGGGGGCCCCCTCCCGGAACGGGGAATGGTACTTTCTCATGGGCTCCATCGCCTACCGCCGGGGCTGGCTGGACGAGGCGCGGCAGAACTACCAGATCGCCGTCCAGATGGAGCCGAACAATATGGAATACCGGCAGGCGTTCAGCATGATGCAGCGGGGGGGCTACGGCTACCAGCCGGACATGGCGGGGGCCCAGTGCGACGGGATGGACTGCTGCACCGCCATGATGTGCATGAACTGCCTGTGCGGGGGCTGCCGCTGATATGAGAAGGAAAAACGCGGCGGTAAAAGTGGCGTATCCGGCCATCCTGGGCGCCCTGGCGGTGGTCCTGGTCTATCTGGCCTGCGTCGCCCCCACGGGGCGGTGGGGCGTTGTGGCGGCGGCGGGCCTGCTGCCCGCCGCGGCGGTGATCTCAGTGGGGCTGAAGGCGGGGTTCCTGTGCTGGGCGGGGGCGTCCATCCTGTCCCTGCTGCTGGCCCCCGACAAGTTCTGCGCGCTGCTGTTCGCCGCCCTGTTCGGGCTGTACCCCATGGTGAAGTCCGTGGCGGAGAAGCCCCGGAAACGGCTGTTGGAATACGCGGTGAAGCTGGGTTTTTTCAACGTGGTGTTCACCGCGCTGTACCTGGCCATGATGGGGGCCATGCTGGCCACCCTGCCGGAGGTGCTCACCGGTTCGCTGTGGGCGCTGTACCCGGCGGCCAACTTTGTGTTTGTGCTGTACGACTATGGATTCAGCAAGCTGATCGCGCTGTATATCAGCCGCGTCCAGCGGGCGGTCCACTGAGATAGCGGGGGAGTGACATGGTGAAAAGCATGACCGGCTACGGCCGGGGGGAGCAGGCCTTTGACGACGGCGTCCAGATTACGGTGGAGCTGCGCGCGGTGAACAACCGGTATCTGGACTGCACGGTGAAGATGCCCAGGGCCTACATTTTCGCGGAGGAGGCCATGAAGGCCAGGGTGCAGGCCGGGGCGGCCAGGGGAAAGGTGGACGTGTTCGTCACCATCACCCGGTCCGGCGGGGACGACATGGTGGTCACCGTCAACGAGGAACTGGCCAGGAGCTATGTCCAGGCGTTCAAGCAGCTGCACAAGCTGGGGGGCGGCAGCGTCAAGGAAAAGTACTGCGCCACCGATCTGGCCCGGTTCCCCGACGTGCTCACGGTGGAGAAGCGGGAAGAGGATCTGGACGAGATGAAGGGGCGGCTGCTGGCGGCGCTGGATCTGGCCATTGCCGACTTCAACTCCATGCGTGAGCGGGAGGGGGAGCGGCTGTGCGCCGATATCCTGGGCCGGGCGGAGGCCATTGAGGCGCTGCTGGGGGAGATTGAGGCCCGCTCCCCCCAGACGGTGAACGACTACCGGGCCCGGCTGGAGGCCAAGATGCGGGAGGTGCTCCAGAACACCCAGATCGACGAGGGACGGCTGGTCACCGAGGCGGCCATTTTTGCCGACAAGGTGGCGGTGGATGAGGAGACGGTGCGCCTGCACAGCCACCTGGGCCAGCTGCGGGAGCTGCTGGGGGCCGGAGGCGCGGTGGGGCGCAAGCTGGACTTCCTGATTCAGGAGTTCAACCGGGAGGCCAATACCATCGGCTCCAAGTGCAGCGACATGGAGATCACCCGCAGGGTGGTGGACATGAAGGCGGAGATTGAGAAGATCCGCGAGCAGGTCCAGAACCTGGAGTGACGGCCATGAAGCTGATCAACATCGGATTTGGGAGCATGGTGTCCGCGTCCCGGGTGGTGGCCATCGTCAGCCCGGACTCCGCCCCGGTGAAACGGCTGGGGCAGGAGGCCCGGGAGCGGGGGATGCTCATCGACGCCAGCTTTGGCCGCAAAACCCGGTCGGTGCTGGTGATGGACAGCGGCCATGTGGTCTGGTCATCCCTGACCACCGGCCAGGTGTCCGCCCCCTTCGGAGGGGCGGACGGGACAGAGGAGGAGACGCCATGAGCGTGCCACAGAAGAAAACGCGGGGGGATCTGATCGTGCTGTCCGGCCCCTCCGGGGTGGGGAAGAGCACCGTTATCGCCGAGCTGCTGAGCGTGCGGCGGGACATCCATTTTTCCGTGTCCTTCACCACCCGGCAGCCCCGCACCGGGGAGCAGGACGGGGTGAACTACAACTTCGTCTCCCGGGAGGAGTTCGAGCGGATGATCGCCGCGGATGAGCTGCTGGAGTACGCCGAATATGTGGGCAACTACTACGGCACGTCGCTGAAGGTCATCCGGGAACAGCTGGAGCGGGGGGTGGACGTGCTGCTTGACATTGAGGTCCAGGGCGCGGCCAAGGTGAGGGAGCGCTGCCCGGAGGCGGTGCTCATCTTCCTGATCCCGCCCTCCATCGAGGAGCTGTCCCGCCGCCTCCACCGGCGCAACACCGACGAGGAGGAGACCATCCAGCGCAGGCTGGAAAAGGCGAGGCAGGAGTGCCGCGAGTGCGTGCGCTATGACTATCTGGTGGTGAACGACACGGTGATGAACGCCGCCCAGGAGATCCAGTCCATCCTGCGGGCGGAGGGGAGCCGCACCCAGAAGCGGCTCTGCCTGGCCCAGAGCATCATCGGCCCCCAAGGCGGGGAACATGAAACCTGATAAATATTGGAAAGGACGATCATTATGCTGCTCTATCCCCCTATCAAGGAACTGCTGGTGCAGGTGCCCAGCCGCTATATGCTGGTGAACCTGGTGGCCAGCCGGGCCCGGAAGCTGTCCAGCGAGGCGGAGGTGTCCGGCGAGCCGCTGGAGGAAAAGGCGGTGTCCCTGGCCATCCGTGAGGTGGCCGACGGCACGCTCACCCTGGAGGACGCGCAGGCGGAGGAGACGCCGGAGGAGGTGCCCGCCGGGGAGGGCGGGGAGAACCCCGGACAGACGGCGGGTTGAGGTTGTGAATACAGGTGCTAAAGGGCAAGCGGGGGGACTGCTTGCTCTTTTAGGCTGAGAAAGAGGTGAAATAGGTGGCCAAGATCGCGAAAATTGCCGTGTCCGCGGCCACCTATGCCATCGACCGGCCCTATGATTACCGAATCCCGCCCGCGCTGGAGGAGGCGGTGCGGCCCGGCATACGCTGCGCGGTGCCCTTTGGCAGGGGGAACAAAACCTGCGACGGCATCGTGCTGGCCCTGGGGGAGCAGGAGGACGGGGCGAAGCTGAAGTCCATCCTGGCCCTGCTGGACGAGGAGCCCTTGCTGGACGGGGAGGCCGTCCGGCTGGCCCTGTGGATGCGGGAGCAGTACTTCTGCACCGTGTATGACGCGCTGCGGGTGATGCTCCCGGCGGGGCTGTGGTTTTCCCTGAAGGACTGCTGGCGCCTTGCCCCCGGCGTGGACCGGGAGGCGGCCTACGGGGCGGCGGGGGAGTCCAAAAGGGCCCAAAAACTGGTGGAGCTGCTGTTCGCGGGCGGCGGCTGGGCGGAGGAGGGCAGAATCCGGACGGCGTTCGGCCTGTCCGACCCGGGGCCGGCCCTGCGGGCCCTGGAGGCGGGGGGAATCATCGTCCGGGAGGCCAGCGCCCAGCGGGCGGTGGGCGACAAGCGGGAGCTGGTGGCCGCCCTGGCCATGGATGCCCAAGACGCCCTGGCCCTGCTGTCGGCCAAGCGTCGGCGGGCCCCTCTGCAATACGCCGCCGGGGAGGCGCTGTGCGCGGCGGGGGAGACCTCCGCCAAGGAGCTGTGCTATTTCACCGGCGCGTCCATGTCCACCCTGCGCGCCCTGGAGCGGATGGGGGTGCTCACCCTGTCCAAGCGGGAGGCGTACCGCCGCCCCCGGCTGCCCGCCTTTGAGGAGCCCGCCCCGGTGGAGCTGAACGGGGAACAGGAGGCCGCCTGCGCGGGCCTGCTGGCCATGGCGGAGGGCGGCGGGGGGACGGCGCTGCTGTACGGCGTCACCGGCAGCGGGAAAACCCAGGTGTACCTCAAGCTCATCCACGCTCTGCTGGGACGGGGGAAAACGGCCCTGGTAATGGTGCCGGAAATTGCCCTCACCCCCCAGCTGATGCGGATTTTCACCTCCCACTTCGGCCGCGAGGTGGCCATTCTCCACAGCGCCCTGTCCGCCGGGGAGCGGTGCGACGAGTGGAAGCGGGCGCGCCGGGGGGAGGCCCGGGTGGTGGTGGGCACCCGTTCCGCGGTGTTCGCGCCCCTGCCAGACCTGGGCGTTGTGATTCTGGACGAGGAGCAGGAGCCCTCCTACAAGTCCGAACAGAACCCCCGCTATCACGCCCGGGAGACGGCCCGGTACCGCTGCTACAAGGCGGGGGCGCTGCTGCTGCTGGGCTCAGCCACGCCGTCCGTCGAGACCATGTATCACGCCCGCCGGGGGGACTACCGCCTGTTTGAGCTGAGCCGCCGTTTCAACGAACGCGCGCTGCCCCAGGTGACGGTAGTGGACATGAAGGAGGAGCTGCGCCGGGGGAACGGCGGCAGCATCAGCGCCCCCCTGGCGAAGCTGCTGGAGGAGACCATCGGCCGGGGGGAGCAGGCGATTTTGTTCCTCAACCGCCGGGGGGCCAGCCGGATGGCCGCCTGCGGCGAGTGCGGCGAGACCCCAACCTGCCCCCGGTGCTCCGTCCATCTGACCTATCACTCCGCCAACCGGCGGCTGATGTGCCACTACTGCGGCTGGTCCCAGCCCCTGCCGGACCGGTGCCCCGCCTGCGGGGGGCTGCTGAACTTTGCGGGGGTGGGCACCCAGCGGGTGGAGGAGGACCTGCGCGCCCTGTTCCCGGGTGTGGGGGTGCTGCGCATGGACGCGGACACGGTGTCCGCCGTCCACAGCCATGAGAGCATTCTGGAGCGCTTCCGGAGGGAGCGCGTCCCCATTCTGCTGGGCACCCAGATGGTGGCCAAGGGGCTGGACTTCGAGAACGTCACCCTGGTGGGGGCGGTGTCGGCGGACCAGCTGCTGTACACCGGGGATATCTACGCCGCCGAGCGGGCGTTCTCCCTGCTCACCCAGGTGGCGGGCCGGGCGGGCCGGGGGGAGAAGGCGGGCCGGGCGGTGATCCAGACCTTCACCCCGGACAACGACGTGATCCGTTTTGCCGCCGGCCAGGACTATGACAGCTTTTACGCCCAGGAGATCGGGCTGCGGGAGAGGCGGGGGCTGCCGCCCCTGTGCGCGTTGTTCGCGCTGTGCGCCTCCGGGCTGGAGGAGACGGCGGTGCTGCGGGCGCTGCTCCGGCTGCGGGAGGCGCTGGAGGGGGCCCTGCCCAGGACGCCCCGCGCCGGGCCGCCCTGGCGGCTGCTGGGGCCAGCCCCCGCGGCGGTGGCCAAGGTGAACGACCGCTACCGATACCGCCTGGTGCTGAACACCCGGAATACCAAGGAGGTGCGCCTGCTGGTGGCGCATCTGCTCCGCCAGGCCCAGGCGGACAAGGGCAACCGGGGCGTGGCCCTGTTTGCCGAGCTGAACCCGATGGATTGATAAGGAGGAAGACGCGAGATGGCGCTGAGAAAAATCCTGACCCAAGGCGACCCGGCCCTCACCAAGACCTGCCGGCCGGTGGAGAAATTTGACCGCAAGCTCCACGACCTGCTGGACGACATGAAGGAGACGCTGCAAAACGCCGGCGGGGTGGGGCTCGCCGCCCCCCAGGTCGGCATTCTCCGCCGCGTGGTGGTGGTGGAGGACGCGGAGGAGCGGATGATCGAACTGGTCAACCCGGTGATTGTCAGCCAGTCCGGGGAGCAGAAGGGCTGGGAGGGCTGCCTCAGCGTCCCCAACCAGTACGGCTGGGTGGACCGTCCCAGCGTGGTCACCGTCCGGGCCCAGGACCGGGACGGAAACTTTTTTGAGACCACCGGGGAAGAGCTGGTGGCCCGGTGCTTCTGCCATGAGGTGGAACACCTGGACGGCCACCTCTTTGTGGAGCACACCGGGGAGCTGTACAGCCCGGAGGAGATTGACGCCATGGAGGCGGCGGAGGAGGACGGGGCCAAAAAGCGGCCCCGCCGGAAGGGGCGCAGGAGATGAAGCTTGTATTCATGGGCACGCCGGATTTCGCCGTGCCGTCGCTGGACGCGCTGGCGGGGGCGGGGCACGAGATCTGCGGCGTATTCACCCAGCCGGACAAGCCGAAGAACCGGGGGATGAAGCTCCAGCCCCCCCCGGTGAAGGAGCGGGCCCTGGCCCTTGGGCTGGAGGTGTACCAGCCCGCCAGGATGCGGGACGGGGAGGCGCTGTCCATCCTCCAGAGGCTGGAGCCAGACCTCATTGCCGTGGCGGCCTATGGAAAGATTCTGCCCGTGGACATTTTGGAGCTGCCCCGGCTGGGGTGCGTCAACGTCCACTCGTCCCTGCTGCCCCGCTACCGGGGGGCGGCCCCCATCAACTGGGCGATTTTGAACGGCGAGGATGAGACCGGCGTTACCATCATGAAAATGGCGGAAGGGATGGACACCGGGGACATTCTGGCCCAGGCCAGGACCCCCATTGACCTCAACGAGAACGCCGCCCAGCTCTTTGAGCGGCTGGCGCGGATGGGCGGGCCGCTGCTGGCGGAGACGGTGGAGAAGCTGGAGGCGGGGACGGTCCGGCCCGTCCCCCAGGACGACGCCCTGGCCACCTACGCCCCCATGCTGTCCCGGGAGCTGTCCCCCATGGACTGGGGGAGGACCGCCCGGCAGCTCCACGACCAGGTGCGGGGGCTGTATCCCTGGCCTTCCGCCACAGCGGAGCTGGACGGCATCCGGTGCAAAATTCTGCGCACCTCCCTCGCCGGGGAGGGTGCGGGCAAGGCCCCGGGCACTGTGATTCAGGCGGATAAAAAGGGTCTGCGGGTGGCCTGCGGGGACGGCGGGGCGCTGGACATCCTGGAGCTCCAGCCCGACGGGAAAAAGGCCATGGCCGCCGCCGCGTTTTTGCTGGGCCATCCCATTCTGCCGGGGACCATCTTGACGAAACAGGAGTGATCGCATGGGCTCGGCCAGAGAGACGGCGGCGCTCACCCTGGCCGCCTGTGAAAAGCAGGGGGCCTGGTCGGACGGCCGCCTGAAGCACGCCATGCGGGAAAACGGCCTGGACCGCCGGGACGGGGCGCTGTGCGCCCGGCTGTGCTACGGGGTGCTGCAAAACAAGCTGCTGCTGGACTGGCGGCTGGGGCGGGTGTGCTCCATGAAGCTGGAAAAGCTGGCGGTCAAGGTGCTGTGCATTCTGCGGGTGGGGGCATACCAGCTGCTGTTTCTGGACAAGATTCCCCCCAGCGCGGCGGTGAACGAGGCGGTGGAGCTGGCCAAGCGCCACAGCCGCAACCCCCGGGCGGCGGGGCTGGTGAACGGGGTGCTGCGCGCCCTGCTGCGGGAGGAGGCGCCGGAGATCAGGGGGAGGAACGAGCTGGAGACCCTGTCCATCCGGTACAGCCATCCCCGCTGGCTGGCGGAGGAGTTCACGGCGCTGCTGGGGACAGAGGGCGCGGCGGCCCTGATGGAGGCGGACAACGCCCAGCCCCCCACCACCGCCCAGGTGAACACCCTGCGGACCGGCGCGGAAAAGCTGGCGGAGAATCTGAGCGGGGCCGGCGTGGAGGCCCGGCCCCACCCCTGGCTGGAGAACTGCCTGCTGCTCACCGGCACGGGGGACCTGGAGCGGCTGGAGGCGTTCCGGCGGGGAGAGTTCTATGTCCAGGATGCGGCCTCCCGGCTGGCGGTGCTGGCGGCGGAGCCGAAACCCGGCCAGCGGGTGCTGGACTGCTGCGCCGCGCCGGGGGGCAAGTCCTTTGCCGCCGCCATCGCCATGGACAACCGGGGGGAGCTGGTCTCCTGCGACATCCACCCCCACAAGATCAGGCTGCTGGAGGCGGGGAGGGACCGGCTGGGGCTGGACATGATCCGGCCCACCCTCCAGAACGCCGCCCAGTGCCGGGAGGACTGGGTGGAGGGCTTCGACATGGTGCTGGCCGACGTGCCCTGCTCGGGGCTGGGCATCATCCGCAAGAAGCCGGATATCCGCTACAAGGACCCGGGACCGCTGGCCGGACTGCCCCGGGTGCAGCGGGCGATTCTGGATAACTGCGCCCGGTATGTCCGCCCCGGCGGTGTGCTGGCCTACTCCACCTGCACCCTGCTGCGGCGGGAAAACGATGAGATTGTGGACAGCTTCCTGGCGGAGCATCCGGACTTCGCGGCCGAGCCCTTCCAGCTGCCCCATCTGGGGCAGCAGCCGGGCCGGATCACCTTCTGGCCCCATGTCCACGGCACCGACGGCTTTTTCGCCGCCAAGCTGCGCAGAAAGGGATGATTCCCATGACAGATCTGAAATCCATGCTCCCGGAGGAGCTGGAGGCGTACTTCCAGGGGCTGGGCCAGCCCAGGTTCCGGGCCATGCAGGTGTTCCGCTGGCTCCACGCAGGGGCGGAGTCCTTCGACGAGATGACCAACCTGCCCAAGCCCCTCCGGGAGAAGCTGAAGGAGACCTGCATCCTCACTGTGCCCAGGGTGGAGCGCAAACAGGTATCCCAGCTGGACGGGACCATCAAATATTTGTGGCGCCTGGGGGACGGAAATTGTGTGGAAACGGTTTTGATGCGCTATAAGCATGGGAATACTGTGTGCGTATCCAGCCAGGTGGGGTGCAATATGGGCTGTGTGTTCTGCGCCTCCACCCTGGGGGGAAAGGTGCGGGACCTCACTCCGGCGGAAATTCTGGATCAGGTAATATTTACCGAAAAGGACAGCGGGGAGGCCGTTTCCAACATCGTGATGATGGGAATTGGCGAGCCCCTGGACAATTTTGACCACGTTTTGCGGTTTCTGGAGCTGGTAAACCACCCGGACGGGGGAAATATCGGGATGCGGCACATCTCCCTGTCCACCTGCGGGCTGGTAAAGAAAATTGACAAACTGGCCGCACTTGAGTTACAATTGACCTTGAGCGTCTCCCTCCACGCGCCGGACGACGAGACCAGGTCAAAGCTGATGCCGGTAAACCGGGCGGTGGGGGTGGACGCGCTGATGGACACCTGCCGCCGGTACTTCGAGACCACCGGGCGGCGCATCTCCTATGAGTATGCCATGATCGACGGGGTGAACGACGGCGACGAACAGGCCGACCGGCTGGCGCAGCTGCTGCGGGGCCAGCCGGGGCACGTGAACCTCATCCCGCTCAACGAGGTGGCGGAGTCGCCCCTGAGGCCCAGCCGCCGGGTGCGGCAGTTTCAGCAGCGGCTGGAGGGCCGCGGCGTCACCGCCACGGTGCGGCGGAAGCTGGGGGGCGACATCGACGCCTCCTGCGGCCAGCTGCGGCGGAAGAGGATCATGGAGGGAGACCAAACCCCAGAGGAGGGATCGGCTTGAAAGTTTGCGGCATGACGGACATAGGCTGTCACCGGAAGGATAACCAGGACAGCTATGTCATCCGTCAGATGGAGGACGGGACGGCCCTGCTGGCGGTGTGCGACGGCATGGGCGGCGCCCAGGCGGGCAGCGTGGCCAGCTCGGTGGCGGTGGAGGAATTCGCCGCCGCGGTGGAGCGGGCCGTGGGCCAGGGCCTGCCGGATGGGCCGGGCCGGGCGCTGGAAGAGGCCTGCCGGGCGGCCAACGGAAAGGTGCACCGCCTCAGCCAGGAGCGCCGGGAGTACGAGGGCATGGGCACCACCCTGGTGGCGGCGCTGGTCCTGCGGGACGGCGTCTGGCTGGCAAATGTGGGGGACAGCCGCTGCTATCTGCTGGAGGGGGAGGCCATCCGGCAGGCGACGGTGGACCACTCCCTGGTGCAGCTGCTGGTGGAACGGGGGGAGATCACCCCCGACGAGGCCAGAGTACATCCCCAGAAGAACCTGATTACCCGGGCCCTGGGGGTGGACGGCCATGTGGAGTGCGATGTGACCCGGCTGGAGCCGGAGGCGGGCAGCCGTCTGCTGCTGTGCAGCGACGGGCTGACCAATGTGCTGGAGGACGGGACGGTGCTGGAGCTCAGCCGCCGGGAGGCGGAGCTTGAGGGACTGTGCCGCGCCCTGATTGAACTGACGCTGGCACGGGGCGCGCCGGACAATGTTACCGCCGTATTGGCGCAGCTGTAAACGAGGAGGACTTTACCATGGATCAATACATAGGTAAAATGCTCGACAACCGATACGAGATTCTGGAGTGCATCGGCACCGGGGGCATGGCCGTGGTGTACAAGGCCCGGTGCCACCGGCTCAACCGGCTGGTGGCCATCAAGATCCTGAAGCCGGAGCTGGCCCAGGACGCCGATTTCCGCCGGCGCTTCCACGACGAGTCCCAGGCGGTGGCCATGCTGTCCAACGCCAACATTGTGTCCGTGTATGACGTGAGCCGTTCCGACGGGCTGGACTATATTGTCATGGAGCTGGTGGACGGGATGACCCTCAAGCAGTATATGCTGCGCAGGGGCACGCCGCTGAACTGGCGGGAGGCGGTGCATTTCATCACCCAGATCATGCGGGCGCTGAGCCACGCCCACTCCCGGGGCATCATCCACCGGGACATCAAGCCCCACAACATCATGGTGCTGCGGGACGGCAGCGTGAAGGTCACCGACTTCGGCATCGCCCAGCTGGCCAGCGCCGCCCAGAACACCATGACCCAGGAGACCATCGGTTCGGTGCACTATATCTCGCCGGAGCAGGCCAAGGGCAGCCATGTGGACTGCCGCACCGACATCTACTCCGCCGGCGTGGTGCTGTATGAAATGCTCACCGGCCGCCTGCCCTTCGAGGGGGACACTCCCGTGGCGGTGGCCATTCAGCACATCAAGTCCATCCCCGTACCCCCCTGCGACCTGAACCCGGACGTGCCCCGGGCGCTGGAGGCCATCACCATGAAGGCCATGGCCCCTGAGCTGGGCCAGCGGTACGCCTCCGCCGAGGAGATGCTGGACGACCTGAAGGAGTTCCGCAAGAACCCGGATTTCCAGCCCGCCTCCACCGGCCCGGGGGAGACGGACGAGCCCACCCAGGTGGTGCCGGCGAAGATGATTACGGCTTCCGTCCGGGTGCCGGTGGAGCGCCGGGAGCCGGAGGGGGCGCAGCCGGAGCGCCAGCGCCGCCGCCGGGAGGCGGAGGAGGACGACTATTACGACGACGAGCCGCCCCGCCGGGGCGCCGGGGTGGCGGCGGCCGCCGCCGCGGTGCTGGTCATCCTGGCTTTTATCGGCTGCATCGTCTACTTCCTCTGGAACTTCTTTGCCAAGGATCTGCTGTTCCCTGAGACCCAGGAGTATGAGGTGCCCAGCCTGCTGGGCTACACCGTGGAGCAGCTGGAGGAGAACAAGGCGATTCTGGGCGGCTTCGAGCTGGAGGTGGGCCCCACGGTGTTCAGCGCGGAGTACGAGGAGGGACAGATCTGCAGCCAGACCCCGGAGGCCAAGACGATGGTGAAGGAGGGCAGCATGACCATCACCGTCAACGTCAGCGGCGGCGAGGATGAGATGTATATGCCCAACGTGAAGACCTGGGACTTCCGGCAGGCCCTCCAGACCCTCCAGGATGAGATGGGGTTGAAGGTGAAGCAGGAGGAGGACTTCTCTGAGACCATCACCCAGGGCTATGTCATCTCCCAGATTCCCCAGGAGGGGGTCCGGGTGGACAAGGGGGACGAGGTCACCATTGTCGTCAGCAAAGGCCCGGAACAGAAGCAGGCCACGGTGACCAACTTCCTCAACGTCCCGCTGGAGCAGGCCAAGGAGCAGATTACCCAGCTGGGCCTGAAGGTGGGCAAGGTCAGCGAATACTACAGCGACGAGTACGCCGAGGGCCGGGTATCCTGGCAGAGCATCGCCCAGGGGGAGCAGGTGGACAAGGATACCCCCATCGACCTGTGGGTGAGCCTGGGCCCGGAGCCTGTGGAGGAGAGCACGCCGCCGGGGACCGAGCCGCCGGGGACGGAGCCGCCGGCGGAGAGCGGCCAGCTGCCCGAGCCCACCCAGGACGTGTCCGGAGCGGCCAGCACCCAGACCATCTATGTGGACTTGACCGGCTATGAGGGCACGGTGAATGTGCGCATTGTGGTGGGAGACAGGACGATCCACGACAGCCCGGTGGACGCCGACATGAACAGCAGCTTCCCCAAGAACGTCACCGCGTCGGGGCTGCAGACAGTGTCCATCTATATCAACGATTTTCTGGTAAGAAGCTACCAGCAGCAGTTCTGACGGCATGACGGGACAGATCGTCAAGGCCCTGAGCGGTTTCTATTACGTGGACACCGGGACGGGGGAGCCGCTTCCCTGCCGGGGGCGGGGGAAACTGCGCCACCAGCGGGTGACGCCGCTGGTGGGCGACCGGGTGGAGATCACCCCCACGGGGGAGGGCACGGGGATGGTGGACGCTGTCCTTCCCCGGAAGAACCGGTTCAGCCGCCCTGCCGTGGCCAATATTGACCAGATGGTCATCGTCTGCTCCGGCGCGGTGCCGGTCACCGACCCGTTCCTCATCGACCGCATGGCGGCCATGGCGGAGTGGAAGGGCTGCCAGCCGCTCATCGTGTTCAACAAGTGCGACCTGGAGCGGGCGGACGCCCTGGCGGCGGTGTACCGCGCCGCGGGATTCCCCACCCTCCAGGTGAGCGCGCAGACCGGGGAGGGGATGGACGCTTTGTCCGCCGCCGTGGCCGGGAAGGTGTCCGCCTTCACGGGGAATTCCGGGGTGGGCAAGTCCAGCATCCTCAACGCCCTCCAGCCCGGGTTCTCCCTCCGGGTGGGCGAGGTGAGCGAAAAGCTGGGGCGGGGCCGGCACACCACCCGCCATGTGGAGCTGTTCCCTGTGGCGGGCGGGCTGGTGGCGGACACGCCGGGGTTTTCCTCCTTCGACGCGGACCAGATGGAGGCCATCCCCAAAGAGGAGCTGGCCGCCGCGTTCCGGGAGTTCACGCCTTTTTTGGACGGCTGCCGGTTCCAGGGCTGCGCCCACGTGAAGGAGCGGGGCTGCGCCGTGCGGGAGGCGGTGGAGGCGGGCAGGATCGCCCCCAGCCGCCACGACAGCTACGTCCGGCTTTATGAGCAGGCCAGGGAGCTGCCGGAGTGGGAGCAGGGAAAAAGCAAATGAGACGGCGTGGGCCTCCCGGCTTGTCCGGGAGGCCTTTTTGAAATTCAGGGAACAGGACAGCCCCCTTTCACATATGCTGGTATATCATCCGGCGGCGGGAAAGGGGGGTGTTTTCATGCGGGTGGTCGTGGTGAAGTTTCCCAAGGCGCTGTGCGGTCTGATGCGCAGGATATTCCACATGGACCAGTGATACATAGCCGCGCCAACAGCCGGGGCATTCAGACTCTGGGCCGCAGAGATGTATGCCGAGGCTGTTGGCGCGGCCTCTTGCTTGCGCGGCCGGGGAACCCCGGGGAACAGGGGAATGCCGTCTATTTGCCGTTTTGAGAAATTGACTTCCATCCTTCCATATGGTATACTATGTCGATATGCAGGGAACGTGCGCGGACAGGTTCCCCCTGACAGGGGGCGCGAAAGGAAGCATTGAGTGCGATGCGGGAGACAGAGACAAAGCCGGAGGCCGGGGGACGGACAAAAAGGACAACGGGAATATCCGTCCGGATGGGGGCCGCCGCCCTGTGCCTGATTCTGGCGCTGAGCGCCTGCGCCTCCGGCCCGGGGCAGCTGGAATCGGAGCCGGCGAGCCCCGCCCTGGAGAGCGGGCAGGCGGCGGCCGACGCCACGCCGCCCCAGCTGCTGGGGGTGAAGGACATCACCGTGATGGCGGGGGGAAGCGTGTCCTACCGGGACGGGGTGTCCGCTGTGGACGATGTGGACGGCCCCGTGTCATTTCAGGTGGACGCCGGGGCGGTGGACCTGTCTGAACCGGGGGAGTACCGGGTGGTCTACTCCGCCGAGGACGCGGCGGGCAACCGGGCCGAGGCTGTCATCACGGTGACGGTGGAACCCATCACGGTAGACCAGGACATCCAGGAGTCGGACGAGCCGGTTTCCACCGGCGGCGGCACGGCCTCCAGCCCGGCGACGGAGGAGGAGGTCAACCGGCTGGCGGACCAGATTTTGGGCCAGATTCTCCGGGACGGCATGAGCCAGCGGGAGCGGGCCCGGGCCATTTTCAACTATGTAAACCGGAACGTCCGGTATGTGGGCAGCTCGGACAAGTCCAGCTGGGTCGTGGGGGCCCATACGGGCTTTACCCGGCGCCGCGGGGACTGCTACAACTACTTTGCCTGTTCCAAGGCCCTGCTGACCCGGGCGGGCATCCCCAACATCGACCTGACCCGGGTGGGGGGGAACAGCCGCCACTACTGGCAGCTGGTGAACACCGGGGACGGATGGTATCATTTTGACGCCTGCCCCCACCCCACGGGCTACCCCCTGGTGGCCTTCATGATTACCGAGACCCAGGCCCGCACCTATACCGAGCAGGTGAAGCGGGCGCGGCAGAACTACTATGTCTATGACTATGACTCCTGCCCCGTGGAGGTGGAGGGGACGCCGCCGGAGGGCTGGCGGCCGCCGGTCTCCACGCCCCCGCCGGCAGTGACCCAGCCGCCTGCGGAGGCGACGGTCGAGCCGCCGGCAGAGACAGTGGAACCGCCCGCAGAGACGGCGGAGCCTCCCCTGGAGAGCGTGGAGCCCCCAGTGGAGACCCCGCTTCCCGAAGAGAGCCAGCCGCCCGCGGAGGCGACCAGTCCCCCCGCGGAGACCGGCGCGCCGCCCGTGGAGGAGACGGAACCGCTGCCGGACTGGCCGGCCCAGACGGAGCCGCTGGACGATTGGACAAACTGGCCGCCTTCCGGAGGGGAATGACCATGCAGAGAAACGTATTGGAATATCTGGAGGCCACCGCGCCCCGCCTGCCGGACAAGGTGGCGTTCCACAACGGCACGGAGGGCCTGACCTTCGGGCAGGTGTCCCGGGCCGCCCGGGGGATCGGCACCTTCCTGGCCCGGAAAGGGCTGGAGCGGGAGCCGGTGGTGGTGTTTATGGAAAAGCACCCCAAGTCGGTGGCCGCCTTTTTCGGGGTGGTCTACTCCGGCTGCTTCTATGTCCCCATCGACGAGGAAATGCCGCTCTACCGGGTGGAGCTGATTTTTCAGACCCTGAGGCCCCGGGCCGTGCTGTGCGATGAAAAGACCCGTCAGGCGGCGGCGGAGCTGGGCTATGAGGGCGGGCTGTACGGCTATGAGGAGGCCGCGGCCTGCCAGCCGGACCAGGGGCTGCTGGACTCCATCCGGGCGGGCCAGCTGGACACCGACCCGCTGTACATTGTCTTTACCTCCGGCTCCACCGGGGTGCCCAAGGGGGTGGCGGCCTGCCACCGCTCGGTGATCGACTACATCGAGCAGCTGTCCGCCACCCTGGGCTTCAGCGAGGACACGGTGTTCGGCAACCAGACCCCGCTGTACTTCGACGCCTGCCTGAAGGAGCTCTACCCCACGCTGAAATTCGGGGCCACCACCTATCTGATTCCCAAGGGGCTGTTCCTGTTTCCGGTGAAGCTGGTGGAATTCCTCAATGAGCACAAAATCAACACGGTGTGCTGGGTGGTGTCCGCCCTGACCATGATCTCCGGGCTGGGGGCGCTGAAAAAGAACGTGCCCCAGTACCTGCACACCATCGCCTTTGGCAGCGAGGTGTTTCCCATCCGCCAGTTCAACCTGTGGCGGGAGGCCCTGCCCAACGCCAGATTCACCAACCTGTACGGCCCCACCGAGTGCACCGGGATGAGCTGCTTCTACCACGTGGACCGGGACTTCGGCCCGGACGAGGCCATTCCCATCGGCGGCCCCTTCCCCAACACGGGCATTTTGCTGCTGGCCGAGGGGGACAAGCCAGCCGCCCCCGGACAGGTGGGGGAGATCTGCATCCGGGGCACCTGCCTGACCATGGGCTACTACCGTATGCCGGAAAAGACGGCGGAGTGCTTTGTGCAGAACCCGCTGAACGACGCCTACCCCGAGCTGATCTACCGCACCGGCGACCTGGGGCGCTACAACGACCGGGGGGAGCTGGTGTTCGTCTCCCGGAAGGACTACCAGATCAAGCACATGGGGCACCGGGTGGAGCTCCAGGAGATTGAGGCCGCCGCCTCCACCCACCGCTCTGTGGCCGCGGCCTGCGCGGTGTTTGACCAGGAGAAGGACCGCATCCGGATGTACTATACCGGCGGGGTGGAGCCGGGGGAGCTGACCGCCTTTTTGAAGGGCCGCCTGCCCCGGTACATGATTCCAAACCGCGTGGAGCGGCTGGAGCGCCTGCCGCTGACCCCCAACGGAAAAATAGACCGCAAGGCCCTGGCCGCCGGACAGATTCCGGCGGGGGTTTAAGAGAAAGAAGGACTATCATGGAAGAACTGCTGGATATCCTGCGGGAGCTGCACCCGGACGTGGACTTCGAGAACTGCGGCAATCTGATCGACGGCAAAATCCTGGACTCCATTGACATTGTCACCCTGGTGGCGGAGATCGGCGACGCCTTCGATGTAGAGGTCCCGGCCGAGGAGCTGACGCCGGAGAACTTCAATTCCGCCCAGGCCCTGTGGGCCATGATCCAGCGGCTGGACGAGGCGTGAGCGCGGCGCCATGAGCTTTGCTTCGACTCAGTTTCTGGCCTTTTTCGCGGCGCTGTTCCTGCTGTACTACGCCATTCCCAGGCGGCACCAGTGGAAGCTGCTGCTGGCCGGCAGCCTGTTTTTCTACTGGTTTGCCGGGTGGTGGTGCCTGATCTACATCGGCGTGACCACGGTGACCACCTATCTGGCGGGCCGGAAGATCGCCGCGCTGGCCGCTTCCCAGGAGGAGTGGCTCAAAGCCCACCGGGACGAGCTGTCCAAGGAGGAGCGCAAGGCCCGGAAGGCGAAGGACAAATCTGTCCGCTTCCGCTGGATGCTGGGGTGTCTGCTGGTGAATTTCGGCATTCTGGCGGTGGTGAAATACGCCAATTTCGTGCTGGGCAACGTCAGCGCCCTGACTGTTTTCTTCGGCGGGCAGCCGATTCCCTCCCTGTCCCTGGTGCTGCCCATGGGAATTTCCTTCTACACCTTCCAGGCCATGGGCTACCTCATCGACGTATACTGGGGCAAGTGCCGGGCCGAGCGGAATCTGGGCCGGTTCGCCCTGTTCGTCACCTTCTTTCCCCAGCTGATCCAGGGGCCCATCAGCCGCTTCGGCGAGCTGAGCCGGACCCTCTGCGGAGAGCACCCCTGGGACTCCCGGCAGATCGCCATGGGGGCGGAGCGGGTGCTGTGGGGGCTGGCAAAGAAGCTGATCGTGGCCGACCGGCTGGCCATCCCCCTGCGGGCCCTGGTGTCCGACCCGGAGCGGTATACGGGCGTGTACGTGCTGGCGGTGGTGTTCCTGTACGCTGTCCAGCTCTACGCCGACTTCACCGGCGGCATTGACATCACCATCGGCGCGGCCCAGATGCTGGGCGTGAAGGTGACGGAGAACTTTCAGCGGCCCTTCTTCTCCAAGAGCGCGGCGGAGTACTGGCGGCGCTGGCACATCACCATGGGCACCTGGTTCCGGGACTACCTGTTCTATCCCATGTCGGTGTCCAGGCCGATCTTGAAGCTGCACCAGAAATGCCGGAACCGCTTCGGCCGCTTCGGCAAGCACGTGGGCGTGCACACGTGCAGCATCATCCTCTGGTTCGTCACCGGCCTGTGGCATGGGGCCAGCTGGAATTTCATCGTCTGGGGCCTGCTCAACGGCATGGTCATTATCGTCTCCCAGGAGCTGGAGCCGCTGTACGCCCGGTTTCACGCCCGCTTCCCCAGCCTGAAAGGGAGCCGGGGCTGGGATCTGGTGCAGGTTGCGCGCACCTTCTGGCTCATGGGGATCATCCGGGTGCTGGACGTGTACCGGGACGTGCCCCTCACCTTCCGCCAGCTGGGGACGGTGTTCACCGCCCTCCGGCCCCAGACGCTGTGGGACGGCTCCTTCCTGGAGCTGGGCATCGGCGCGGGGGACTGGCTTGTCGCCGCCGCCGGGGCGGGGGCCATGCTGGTTTGCAGTCTGCTGGGCCGGCGGGAGCCGGTGCGGGTGCGGCTGACGCGGGACCACCCCCAGCTGGCCTGGGGCGGGTGCGTGCTGCTGGCGCTGCTCACCCTGGTGTTCGGGGTGTACGGCATCGGCTTTGACGCCACCCAGTTCATCTACAACCAATTCTGAGGGGGCGGAGCGGATGCGGAAAAAAATCTGTGCCGCCGCCCTGTGGTGCGCGGTGTTTGCCGTGGGATTCGGCCTGCTCAACGCCCTGTTTATCCCCAAGTACATGAGCGAGATCCCCGAGGGGGCGCTGATTGCCGAGTACTATAAGGAGGAGGCAGGCCACGACGTGGTGTTCATCGGGGACTGCGAGGTGTATGAAAACTTCTCCCCGGATGTGCTGTGGCGGGAGTACGGCATTCCCAGCTATATCCGGGGCAGCGCCCAGCAGCTCATCTGGCAGTCCTATTACCTGATGGAGGAGACGCTGAAGTACGAAACGCCCAAAGTGATGGTGTTCAACGTGCTGTCCATGAAGTACGGCGAGCCCCAGAGCGAGGCGTACAACCGCCTGAACCTGGACGGGATGAGGCTGTCCCCCCAGAAGCTGGCCGCCGTCCGGGCGTCCATGACGGAGGAGGAGAGCCTGCTGTCCTACCTGTTCCCCCTGCTGCGCTACCATTCCCGCTGGAATGAGCTGGGCGGGGAGGACGTGAAGTACCTGTTCCGCCGGGACATGGTGTCCGACAGCGGCTACCTGATGAACGTCCAGGTCCGTCCGGCGGAGGATGTGCCCCAGGGGCGGCCCCTGGCGGACTACTCCTTCGACCCGGTGTGCTGGGATTACCTGGACAAAATGGCGGACCTGTGCCAGGAGCACGGGGTGCAGCTGGTGCTCGTCAAGGCTCCCAGCCTCTACCCTTACTGGTACGGCCAGTGGGAGGAGCAGATTGAGGACTACGCCGCCCGGCGGGGGCTGGAATACCTGAATTTCCTGGAGCTGACGCAGGAGGCGGGCCTCGACTTCAGCGCCGACACCTATGACAACGGCCTGCACCTGAACCTCTACGGGGCGGAAAAGCTGTCCCGCTGGTTCGGGGCGTGGCTGTCGGAGCACTGCCCGGTGGAGGACCGCCGGGGCCAGCAGCCCTTCGAGGATATCTGGAGCGAGAAAAGCGCCGCCTACGCCGCCCGGAAAGCGCGGCTGGAGGCGGAATGGAACGCGCGGGAAGGCGCGTGAGAAAGGATGGATTCAGAATGAAACGGAAGCTGTTCTGTGCGGCCCTGGCCCTGGTGCTGGCGTTCAGCCTCGCCGCCTGCGGCGGGAAGGACGGCGGGGGGAAAACCCCGGGGGATGCCAATTCCCAGCAGCCCGGTCCGAGTGCGGGCGGAGACGCCGCCTACGCATTCCGGAGCGGAGACGCGGCGGTGGCCATCGACCAGGACATGGCGGAGGTGCTGTCCGCGCTGGGCGAGCCCAAGAGTTATTTTGAGGCAGAGTCCTGCGCCTTTGAGGGGCTGGACAAGACCTACACCTACTCCGGCTTTGTCATCACCACCCGGCCTGACGGGGACAAGGACTATGTGAGCTCCATTGTCCTCACCGACGACAGCGTGACCACCCCGGAAGGGGTGTACATCGGCTCGCCCGCCGGCGATGTCACCGCCGCCTACGGGCAGGGCGATACGGCGTCGGATACCTTGCTGGGCTACGTCAAGGGCGGCACGGCGCTGAACTTTATCCTGGACGGGGGCAAGGTGATCTCCATCGAGTATCTGGCGGAATAAGCGCTGGACTGGTCCGGACGGCGGGAGCCTGCTCCCGCCGTCCCTTTTTCACCCCCGTCCGTCCCCGGCATACAATGGGAGTGGAAGGGGAACGCCACACGGGCCCCTTCCCTATCAACCATGAACCGGGAGGTACTACTATGGCCGATTTCATCGAGCCGGGCCCGATCTGCGATACCGCCGGTATTCGCGAGGCCGTGTGCATCCACACCCGAAAGATTTTCGATTCCTGCCGTGACAAGGACTGTGTCGAGGACCTGCGGCTCTATCCCACCGTCAGTTCCCAGGCCGTCATCGACCGGGCCATCAGTTTGAAGGCCGGGCAGGCTGAGCTGCTGTACGCTTACATCGACGTGGAGCCCGTGGGCTTCAACCGGGGCTACTTCACCGTGGACGTGCGCTATTTCTACCGCGTCACCGCCGACGCCTTCGTGGGCGCGGCCCGGCCGGTGTCCATCTGTGGGCTGGCGGTGTTTGACAAGCGGGCCATCCTGTTCGGCAGCGAGGGCAGCGCCAAGGTGTTCTCCTCCAACAGCCGGGTGGAGGACCTGGACGAACAGAACCTGATGAGCACCAACCTGCCCATCGCGGTGGTCAACTCCGTGGACCCCATCATCCTGTCCATGCGCCTGTCCGACCCCTGCGAGCCGCCCGCCTGCGCCTGCGGCGACGGGGCTGAGGTGCCCGCGGGCATCGCGGGCTGCTTCCCCGGCGAGCTGAACATGGGGGGCGAGGGCCGGCGGGTGTACGTCACCCTGGGCCAGTTTTCCATCATCCGCCTGGAGCGGGACAGCCAGCTGCTCATCCCCGCCTACGATTACTGCATGCCCAGCAAGGAGTGCACCGGCGGCGGCAGCGAGGAGGACCCCTGCGCCATTTTCCGTCAGGTGCAGTTTCCCACCGAGGAGTTTTTCCCGCCCAACACCATTGCGCCCCCGGAGGGCTACCAGGAGACCAAGAACTATTGCAGCTGAACGCAGGGAGGGGCGGGGCGGCTTTTCGCCCCGCTCCCTGAAAAGCTGTGCCGGAGGGCTGCTCCGCGCAGCTTTTTAATTTTTCGTGAAGCCTATTCTCACGGGGGAAAAAATGTGGTATAGTAAATAAAAATTGGAAAAGCGTCAAATGATACCCTTAGCCTTGCCTGATTGTAAGCCAGCGGCACAAAAACCATTTTCCGGGAGGCCCCCTATGATGGACTGGAACGCCTTGTATGACCGTCTGCGCGCCGCCGCCCCCGCCCTGGAGCTGCGCCGGGACGAACCCATGTCCCGCCACACCTCCTTCCAGGTGGGCGGGCCGGTGCCCATTATGGCCCTGCCCAAGGACGAGGAGGAGGTGGGGCAGATTCTCTCCGTGGCCGTAATGGAGTTCGGCCTGCGCCCCTTCTTCATGGGCAAGGGCACCAACCTGCTGGTGTCGGACGCGGGGGCCGATCTGCTGGTGGTCAAAGCCTACGACGGCCTGAACCGTCTGGAGCTTCTGCCCGAGGGGGAGTGGCCCGGGCGGCGCACCATCCAGGCGGGCAGCGGCGTGTCCCTGGCGCGGCTGGCCAGCTTCGCCCTGGAGTGCGGCCTCACCGGGCTGGAGTTTGCCCACGGCATCCCCGGCAGCGTAGGGGGCGGGGTCTACATGAACGCCGGAGCCTACGGCGGGGAGATGGGGCAGGTGGTGTCCAGCGTGGTGTCCAACGCCCTGCCGCCGGAGGAGTTCCTCCGGGAACACGTCAACCCCCAATTCTCCTACCGCCGCAGCCAGTTCCAGGATCACGACAGTTTTATCGTCCGGGCCAGCTTCTCCCTGGAACCGGGCGACCCGGCGGAGATCAAGGCCAGGATGGACGACCTGGCCCAACGCCGCCGGGAAAAGCAGCCCCTGGAATACCCCAGCGCGGGCAGCACCTTCAAGCGGCCCGCTCCCGTGGACGGGCAGCCCGTCTACGCCGCCGCGCTGATTGACCAGTGCGGCTTGAAGGGGCTTGCCGTTGGCGGGGCCCAGGTGTCGGAGAAGCACGCGGGCTTTGTCATCAACCGGGGCGGGGCCAGCTGTGAGGACATTGTGAAGCTGATGGCCCAGGTGCGGGAGCGGGTATCCCGGGAGACCGGCGTCACGCTGGAGCCGGAGGTGCGCTATCTGGGGAAGGAGGGAGAAGGGTGGAATTTCTGATTGTGTCCGGCCTGTCCGGGGCGGGCAAGTCCACCGTCATGTCTATTTTGGAGGACAGCGGCTTTTTCTGCGTGGACAACCTGCCCCCGGTGCTCATCCCCAAGTTTGCCGAGGTGTGTCTGGCGGGGGCGGGCTCCTACGAGCGGGTGGCCATGGTGTGCGACATCCGGGGCGGGGAGAAGTTTGACGGCCTGTTCGAGGCCATGGACACGCTGAAGGCCATGGAGTTCCAGTACAAGGTGCTGTTTGTGGACGCGGACGACGCGGCCATCATCAAGCGGTACAAAGAGACCCGCCGCAGCCACCCGCTGATGGGGGAGTGCGGAAGCCTGTTCGACGCGGTGGAGCGGGAGCGGGCCGCCATGGCCCCGGTGCGCGCCCACGCGGACTACGTGATTACCACCACCTCCCTGCCGGTGCGCAAGCTCCGGGGACAGGTGCTGGATATGTTTGCCCCCAACCGCAAAAGCGCCAACGAGATGAGCGTGACAGTGACCTCCTTCGGTTTCAAGTACGGCCTGCCCCTGGAGGCGGACCTGGTGCTGGACGTGCGGTTTCTGCCCAACCCCTTTTACGTTGAGGAGCTGCGGCCCAAGACCGGGCTGGACCAGGGGGTGGCGGACTACGTGTTCTCCAACCCCACCGCCCAGGAGCTGATGGAGCACCTGCGGGGGCTGATGGACTTCCTCCTGCCCCATTTTGTGGAAGAGGGCAAGAGCGCCCTGGTGGTCGCCATCGGCTGCACCGGGGGACGGCACCGCTCCGTGGCGGTGACCCACGCGCTCACCGAGTACATCCAATCTCTGGGCTACGCCGCCGGCGAGACCCACCGGGACATGACGAGGGCATGAACATGATGGAACTGAAACGGCGCAAGGGCCCCGCCACTGTGGCCCTGGGGGGCGGGCACGGCCTTTCTGCCATCCTGCGGGGGTTGAAATTATACCTCGACGATCTCACCGCCATTGTCACCGTGGCCGACGACGGGGGCGGCTCCGGGGTGCTCCGGGAAGACCTGGGCATGCCGCCCCCCGGAGACATCCGCAGCTGCATGGAGGCGCTGGCGGACACCGAATCGCTGATGCAGCAGCTGCTGGCCTACCGCTTCCCCGACGGAAGGCTGGCGGGGCAGGCGTTTGGCAACCTGCTGCTGGCGGCGCTGGATGGCATCTCCCCTTCTTTCGACCAGGCGGTGGCCCGGATGAGCGAGGTTTTGGCGATTACGGGGCGTATTTTGCCGGTGACAAATGCCAATGTGCAATTGGAGGCCAGCTTTGAAAACGGGGCCAGTGTGCGGGGGGAGTCCAAAATTTTCGCCGCAAAAAAGGAGCAGAACTGCCGTATTCACCATGTGCGCCTGCTGCCCGAACACACCCCCGCCCTGCCCGCGGCTCTGGAGGCCATCCGGGAGGCGGAGGTCATCCTGCTGGGGCCGGGGAGCCTGTACACCAGTGTCATCCCCAATCTGCTGGTGGACGGCGTCTCCGAGGCCATCATCGACAGCCCGGCGCTGAAGATCTACGTCTGCAACATCATGACCCAGGACGGCGAGACGGAGGGGATGACCGCCCAGGACCATGTGGCGGCGCTGCTGGAGCACGGGGGGCCGGGACTGGTGGACCTGTGCCTGTGCAGCTCCGACCCCATCAGCCGGGAGCTGCTGGAGCGCTACTCCGCCGAGGACGCGGAGCCCATGCGGGTGGACCGCCGGGAGATGGAGCTGCTGGGGGTGGAGGTGGTGTGCCGCCCCCTGATGGATATGGACTGCGGCTATGCCCGCCACTCCGGGGTGAAGGTTGCCCGGGCGGTGCTGGACCTGTACCAGCAGCGGGCCGACACCAAGATATTCTGAGCGCCCGCCCACGGGGCGGGCGCGGGGATCACACGACGAGGGGGGAGCGCGATGGCTTTTTCGGCCGACGTGAAGGGGGAGCTGTGCCGCGCCCCCGTCAGCCGCAGGTGCTGCGCCATGGCGGAGGCTTACGGCATACTGCTGTTCTGCGGGGCGTTCCACCCCAGGCAGGCCCGGATTGTCACCGAATGCGGGGCGCTGAAGGAGCGGCTGCCCGCCCTGTTCCGAAAAGCCTTCAAGGTGTCCTTTGACCAGACCCCCGAGCCGGGGGAGGGAAAGGGGACGTTTCTCATTGAGAGCCCCGCCAAGCTGGGGGCCATTTTTGACGCCTTCGACCTGGACCGGGACGGCTCGGTGGCCCTGCACATCAATCTGGCCCCGCTGGAGGAGGAGCACTGCCGTGGGGCGTTTCTCCGGGGGGCGTTTCTGGCGGGGGGATCGGTGACCGACCCTATGAAGGGCTACCATCTGGAGCTGGCCACCTCCCACTACCATGTGGGCCGGGAGCTGCCCGCCCTGCTGCGGGAGGCGGGCTTTGAACCCAAGGAGACGGAGCGCAAGGGGAACTACGTGGTGTACTTCAAACACTCCGACCATATTGAGGATTTTTTGACCTACCTGGGCGCGCCGGTGGCCGCCATGGGGGTGATGGCGGCCAAGATCGAGCGGGACCTGCGGGGCAGCGTGAACCGGCAGGTGAACTGTGACAGCGCCAACCTGGACAAGACGGTGGCGGCGGCCAGGGAGCAGATGGCGGCCATTGAACGCCTGCGGGAGTCGGGGCGGCTGGATTCTCTTCCGGACAAGCTCCAAGAGGCGGCGCGGCTGAGAATCGAAAATCCGGAGCTGAACCTGGGCCAGCTGGGGGCGCTGTGCGATCCGGCGGTGAGCAAGTCGGCGCTGAACCACCGGATGCGGAAATTGCTGGAATTGGCGGAGGGCTTGGGCCATGAGGCGGTATGAGTTCCACAGCGCCCTGCCGCCGGAGGAGATCATGGCCCGCTTGCGAAAGCGGACCCGCCCCTGGTCCCGGCTGGACGGCTGGACCGCCCGAAACACTTGGTTTTTGCGGGAGGGCGGGGAGGGACCGCCCCGCCTTATTTGCACCGGCCCGGCGCGGAGCTACGGATTTGCCGGGCTGACTTTGACTCCGGCGGAGGGCGGAACGGATATCACGGCGCTTGTGGGCGCGGCGAAAACCATGTACATTGCCGATATTGTCCTGGCGGTCATGCTGGCCGGAATGGCTTTGATTCGCGTATATCTCACCGGCAGCCCGCTGGGGGCGCTGGGGGTTCTGGTGCGCTACGGGTGGATTGCGCCGGTGATGGCGTGGACGGGAAGCCTCACCCGCCGGAAACTGCCTGAGCTGGTGAATTTCATCGGGGACAATCTGCTGGCGTGACGGCTTGCGCAAGGGGGCGGCAGTTGTGAAAAAATATGAATTCCACAGCGTCCTCCCCCCGGAAGAGCTGAAAAAGCGGCTGATCTGGGAGACCGCCGTGGAAAACGAGCAGTATAAAAAACAGTTCAAGATCGCCCTGCGCTGGAAGGGGGAGCGCGAGTTCACCTTCTACACTGTGGGATATAACGGCGGTTCCGGGGCTTACCGCTCGGCGGAGGCGGGGACACGGGGCGCTTCCATGGATTTTTGGGCTGGGGCGGGCTGGAGCGCAGCCTTTTCCCCTGTATTCTGCGGGCAGATCGCCCCGGATGGGGCGGGCAGCGTGATATCCGGCCACTTCCGCCAGCCGCTGTGGGGCTGGGCCGTGTGCATCGGCGGAGTACACGGCCTGGGCGTCATCTCCTGCGCCGTGACAGGACGATACTGGATATATGTAATCGCCCTGATCCTGGGTATCCCCATGTTTCGGGATTTCCTTTTTCCGGAGCGAACGAAGGGCGCCGGAGAGCTCTGGGATATGCTCGAATATCTGGTGGAGACTGTTGGCGGCTTTGCGATGGAGCGGGAGAAATCAAGCAAGAGTCAAATTGAGGAGTAAAAGCCCTGCCCCCCTGAAAAGGAGGCTGTTCGCTATGAGGCAGCACGAATTTCACAGCAGCCTGTCTCCAGAGCAGGTGTTCGCCCGGCTGAACGCCCGGGCCACAGAGAACCGTTATCTTGATCCGTGGGTTGGGGGAAAGATGTTTTTATACTACCGAAAAGAGGAGCGGTTCTGGCTGTCCTATACAGGGAATATCCCTGTTGCCCGGGGGGAATCCCCGTTCCGGGGAAATGTGACGGCGGAAGGCAGTGGAAGCCTGATCACAGGCACCTTTGCGCCGAATCCCAGAGGAACACTTGTGCTCTCCGCACTTTGCTTCATTTCCATGCTGCTGTTCCGTTCTCCGCTGTGGTTCGCCGTATTCGGCGCTGTCCTTGGTTTTGCGTGGCTCCATTTGATGGCAAAGCTGATACAGCTTCCATTTTTGGGACGCCATAAAGCTATCCTGAAGTTTATAGAAGATAACCTGCTGAACTAAAGAGACAAGGAGGCACCACCATGGCCTTTACCCACCTGCATCTCCACACCGAATACTCCCTTCTGGACGGGGCCTGCCGGATCGAAAAGCTGGTGGACCGGGTGAAGGAGCTGGGCCAGTCCGCCGTGGCCATCACCGACCATGGGGTGATGTACGGCGTCATCGACTTCTACCGGGCCTGCAAGGCCGCGGGGGTGAAGCCCGTCATCGGCTGCGAGGTCTACGTGGCCCCCCGCACCCGGTTCGACCGGGTGCACGAGCTGGACGGCTCGGCGCGGCACCTCGTCCTGCTGTGCCGGAACGAGGAGGGCTACCGCAATCTGAGCTACATAGTGTCCATGGCCTTCACTGAGGGCTTCTACATCAAGCCCCGGATCGACATGGACCTGCTCCGGGAGCATTGCGGGGGGCTCATCGCCCTGTCCGCCTGCCTTGCCGGGGAGATTCCCCGCCGCCTGCGCAACGGGGACTATGAGGGGGCGAAGGCCCACGCCCTGGAGATGCGGCAGCTCTTTGGGGAGGACGGCTACTATCTGGAGATTCAGGACCACAGGATTCCGGAGCAGCAGGTGGTCAACGCGGGCATCCTGCGCCTGAGCCGGGACACCGGCATCCCCCTGGTGGCAACCAACGACTGCCACTACCTCACCCGGGAGGACGCCGCTGTGCAGGACGTGCTCATGTGCGTCCAGACGGGCAAGCTGGTGGAGGACGCCGAACGGATGCGCTTTGAGACGGACGAGTTTTATGTGAAGGGCGAGGAGGAGATGCGCGCCCTGTTCCCCAACTGCCCTGAGGCCATCGACAACACCCAGAAAATCGTGGACGCCTGCAATGTGGACTTTGAGTTCGGCACCTACCACCTGCCCGAGTTCAAGCTCCCCCAGGGGGAGACCGACGGCGACGCCTACTTTGAGAAGCTGTGCTGGCAGGGCTTTGCCCAGCGCTACCCGGACGGCGGCGGGGAGCTGGAGGACCGTCTGCGCATGGAGATGGGGGTCATCCGGCAGATGGGGTTTGTGGACTACTTCCTCATTGTGTCCGACTTCATCGGCTATGCCAAGGCAAATGGCATCCCGGTGGGGCCGGGGCGGGGCTCCGGGGCGGGGTCCATGGTGGCCTACTGCCTGCGGATTACCGACGTGGACCCCATCAAATACGGCCTTATTTTCGAGCGGTTTTTGAATCCCGAGCGGGTGACCATGCCCGATATCGACATCGACTTCTGCATCCGGCGGCGGCAGGAGGTGATTGACTACGTGTCCCGGAAGTACGGCGAGGACCACGTGGTGCAGATCGTCACCTTCGGCACCATGAAGGCCAAGGCCGCCATCCGGGACGTGGGGCGGGTGCTGAACGTCCCCTATGCCGAGGTGGACAACATCGCCAAGCAGGTGCCCTTCGAGCTGAAAATGACCATTGACAAGGCGCTGGTGCTGTCCAAGGGCCTGTCCGACCTCTACAACGGGGACGAGCGGGTGCACGAGCTGGTGGACATGGCCCGGAAGATCGAGGGGATGCCGCGCAACGCCTCCACTCACGCCGCCGGGGTGGTGATCACCAAGCTTCCGGTGTACGAGTACGTCCCCCTGGCCACCAACGACGGCCAGCCGGTCACCCAGTACACCATGACCACCATCGAGGAGCTGGGACTCTTAAAAATGGACTTTCTGGGTCTGCGCAACCTGACGGTGCTGGACGACGCGGCCAAGATGGTTCAAAAAGAGGTTCCCGGCTTCCGGCTGGAGGACATCCCGGACGACGACGCGGCCGTCTACCAGATGCTGTCTGAGGGCCGCACCTCCGGGGTGTTCCAGATGGAGTCGGCGGGGATGACCAGCGTGTGCGTGGGCCTCAAGCCCCGCAGCATTGAGGATATCTGCGCCATCATCGCCCTGTACCGCCCCGGCCCCATGGACTCCATCCCGAAATTCCTGGCCTGCGCCCAGGACCCGTCGCAGGTCGCCTACAAGCATCCGGCGCTGGAGCCCATCCTGGCCAACACCTACGGCTGCATTGTCTACCAGGAGCAGGTCATCGAGATCTTCCGCAAGCTGGCGGGCTACTCCCTGGGTCAGGCGGACATGGTGCGCCGGGCCATGAGCAAAAAAAAGGAGAAGGACGTGCAGCGGGAGCGAAGCGCCTTCATCCACGGCGACCCCGCCCGGAATATCCCCGGCTGCGAGGCCAACGGCATCCCAGGGCCGGTGGCGGAATCCATCTACGACGAGATCAACGATTTCGCCCACTACGCCTTCAACAAGTCCCACTCCCTGGCCTATGCCATTGTGGCCTATCAGACGGCGTGGTTCAAGTGCCGCCATCCCAGGAAGTATATGGCGGCCCTGCTCACCTCCGTGCTGGACTCCCAGGACAAGGTGGCGGAGTACATCGCCGAGTGCAAGGACAGCGGCATCGCCCTGCTCCCCCCGGATATCAACGGCTCCGGCGCGACCTTTACGGTGTCGGGGGAAAACATCCGGTTTGGCCTGGCGGCCCTCAAGGGGGTGGGGGTGGGCTTCACCAACGCGGTGCTGGCCGAGCGGGACAAGGGCGGACCCTTCGCCTCCTTCCCGGAGTTCTGCTCCCGGATGTACGACTGCGATCTCAACAAGCGGGTGCTGGACAGCCTGATCCGCTCCGGCTGCTTTGACAGCATGGGCTGCCGCCGCTCTCAGCTGATGAAGGTGTACGAACAGGTGGTGGACTCCATCGCCCGGGACCGGAGGAAAAACGTGGAGGGCCAGTTTGACCTGTTCGGCGGGGGAGGGGGCGGGTTGTCCGTACCCACGGTGATCCTGCCGGATATCCCGGAGTTTTCCCCGGTGGAGCTGATGGCCATGGAGAAGGAGACCACCGGGCTGTACCTCACCGGCCATCCCATGGACGAATACCGCAGGCAGGCCCAGCGGTACGGGGCGGTGCCCATCTCCGCGGTGATGGCGGCGGGCGCCGGAGAGGAGGACGGCTCCTCCCCCTATGGGGACGGCCAGCGGGTGACCCTGGCGGGGGTGGTGGCGTCGGTGCGGACCAAGACCACCAAGAACAATTCGCTCATGGCCTACGTCGTGCTGGAGGACGCCACGGGAAGCGTTGAACTGCTGTGCTTCTCCCGCACGCTGACGGAGAGCGGGGCCTATCTGAAGGTCAACCTGCCCATTGTGGTGACGGGAAAGGTGTCCATCCGGGAGGAGAAGGCGCCCCAGCTCATGGTGGACCGGGTGATTCCCCTGACTGATGTGCCCGGGAGGGCGGCGGGGGCCGGGGAGAACCAGGTGCTGTGGATTCGCCTGCCCGACGGGGAGGAGAGCTTCAACTGGCTGAAAAAGCTGATGAATATGTTCCCGGGGGACGCCCCGGCCATCGTTTATCTCACCGACCGGCGCCGGAAGCTCCAGACCCACTGCCTCCACCACGAGGCCCTGCTGGCGGAGCTTCGGGAGACCCTGGGGGAGGAAAACGTGGTGCTCAAGGAGAAGTAGGCACAGGCGGCCCAAGGAGACAATATGCAAAAAAGAAGAGTCCAAAGCAAAATCGGCAAGCTGCTGTTCCACCGCATGGGCATTGTGGGGGTGCTCATCATTGCCCAGATTGCGCTGTATATCACCGGGCTGGTGGTGCTGCGGGACAGCGCGTATTACGACCGGGTGGAGTGGCTGTTTCTGGCGCTGTCCATTCTGGCGGCCATGTGGATCGTGGGGAACAAGAGCAATCCGGGTTACCAGATCGGCTGGATCATCATTGTGCTGGGCCTGATGCCCTTCGGCTCCCTGGCCTATCTGCTGCTGGGCGGGAACCATCTGTCCGCCTTCAACCAGCGCCGCCTACGCTCCATGGAGCGCAAGATCCGCCGGAACCTGGGGGACGAGTGCGGCCGGTCCGCCTCCCTGGGGGAGCTGATGGGGGCGGACGCGGCGTGCATGGCCCGCTATCTGGAGCAGACCACCCACTGCCCTGTGTACGGCAATACCCGCACCAAATACTACCCCCTGGGGGACGACTGCTACGACGACCTGCTGGACGCCCTGCGCGGGGCGGAGAAGTACGTCTTCATTGAGTACTTCATCATTGAGGAGGGCAAGCTGTGGAACTCCATCCTGGATATCCTGCGGGAGAAGGCGGGGCAGGGGGTGGAGGTCCGGGTCATCTACGACGACATCGGTTCCATGGCCACCCTGCCCTCCGACTACCCCATCCGCCTGGAAAAGCTGGGAATTCAGTGCCGGGTGTTCAACCGGTTTGTCCCTGTGGTATCCCTGCGGCAGAACAACCGGGACCACCGGAAGTATATGATTGTGGACGGCCGGGTGGCGTTCACCGGCGGCATCAACATGGCGGACGAGTATATCAACGTCAAGACCCGGTTTGGGCACTGGAAGGACTCGGCCATCCGCCTGGAGGGGGACGCGGTGTGGTCCATGACGGTGTCCTTCCTGTCCATGTGGGACTTCACCCACAGCGAGGAGGAGCACTTCACCCCCTTCCGCCCCGCGCCCGCCCGGGGCGGCGCCAGCGGCTACGTCCAGCCCTATCACGACTGCCCCTGGGACAACGAGCCGGTGGGGCAGACGGTGTACCTGAACCTGATCTACCGGGCCAAGCGGTACGTGTATATCACCACCCCCTATCTGGTGATCGACTACTCCCTCACCATGGCCCTCACCAACGCGGCCAAGTCCGGGGTGGACGTGCGCATTATAACCCCCCACATCCCGGACAAAAAGACGGTGTTTGAGATGACCCGCTCCTACTACGAGGAGCTGCTGGAGGCGGGGGTGCAGATTTTCGAGTACGAGCCGGGGTTCATCCACGCCAAGAACTTTGTGGTGGATGACTGCTTTGCCACGGTGGGGACGGTGAATCTGGACTACCGCAGTATGTTCCTCCACTTTGAAAACGGCGTACTGCTGTACGGGACGCCGTCGGTCCAGGATATCCGGGAGGATTTTCTGGATACCCAGACCAGGAGCCTCATGGTCACCCTGGAGGACTGCCGGTCGGTCTCCCTGGTCCGCAGGACATTCCGGGATCTGCTGCGGCTGTTTGCGCCGCTGCTGTAACGAAAAATAGAGCAGGCCGGCGCGGTTTTCTACCGCGCCGGCCTGCTTTCAGCTGCAGGGGATGCGCTTACCTGCGGGAGAGGGAGGCTCAGGGCCTGCCCAGCAGGGCAAACATATTCTTCTTGTACGCCTCCACGCCGGGCTGGTTGAAGGGGTTGACCCCCAGCACGTGGCCGCTGATGCCGCAGGACAGCTCGAAGAAGTAGAACAGCTCGCCCAGGGCGTGTACGTCCATCTTGTCAAGCCGCAGCACCATGGAGGGGGCCCCGCCGTCCTGGTGGGCGGCCAGGGTGCCCTGGAAGGCCATCTCCCGGACGAAGCTCAGGGGCTTGCCCGCCAGATAGTTCAGGTTGTCGCCGTTGTCATCGCTGTGGGGGATGGCGATGTCGCAGCCGGTGTCGTCCACATAGATGACGGTCTCATACAGATGGCGCTCGCCGTCCTGGATATACTGGCCCAGGGAGTGGAGGTCGGTGGTGAACTGGGCGGAGGCGGGGAAGACGCCCTTGCCGTCCTTGCCCTCCGACTCGCCAAACAGCTGCTTGAGCCACTCGCCCACAAAGGAGTAGGACGGTTCGTAGGTGCAGAACAGCTCAATTTTTTTGCCCTGGCGGTAGAGCAGGTTCCGGGCGGCCACGTACTGCCACACAGGATTGTCCATATCCCGCCGGTCGAAGGCGTTCATGGCGTCCCGGGCGCCGGCCATGAGCTGGCCGATGTCCATCCCGCCCACGGCGATGGGCAGCAGCCCCACGGCGGTGAGCACGGAGAATCGCCCGCCCACGTCGTCGGGCACCACGAAGGTCTCCCAGCCGTTGGAGCCGGCCAGGGTCTTGAGGGCGCCCCGGGCCTTGTCGGTGGTGGCGTAGATGCGCTCGTCGGCCTTGCCGCCGTACTGCTTCACCAGCAGGTCCCGGAATACGCGGAAAGCCACGGCGGGCTCGGTGGTGCCGCCGGACTTGGAGATCACATTGATGGACCAGTCCTTGCCCTCCACCTTTTTCATGACCCTGCGCAGCTCGTTGGGGCTGAGAGAGCAGCCCACAAAGCAGATCTCAGGTCCGTCGGAGGGGAACACCTCCAACGCGGCCCGGGCGCCCAGATAGGAGCCGCCGATGCCCACCACCACCAGAACCTGAGAGTCCTGGCGGATCTTGGCGGCGGCCTTCTGGATGCGGGCAAACTCCTCTTTGTCATAGTTCTCAGGCAGGCGCACCCAGCCGACAAAATCGGAGCCGGGGGCGGCGGGATCGTACAGCTTGGCGTGGGCGGCCTCCACCTCGGGAGCCATGGCGCTGATCTGCTCCTGGGAGACCACACCCTCCAGCTTGGACAGGTCTAAGTTCAGCATGACGGATTTCTCCTTTCGAAATCAGAAATTACTCGGCGAAAAACAGAGCCGCGCCGCCGAAGATGCCCGCGTTGTTGCCCAGCTGGGCCAGGGCGAAGCGCACGTCGGCGCAGGCGTCCAGGACGCTGGTTTTGAACGCGGCCTCCACCGGGGCCAGCAGGGCGCTGCCCGCGGCGGACACGCCGCCGCCCAGGATAATCATCTCCGGGTTGACAATGCAGCTGACGGCGCCGGCGGCATAGCCCAGGGCGTCCGCCGCCTCCTTCACCACAGCCTTGGCATTTTCGTCCCCGGCAGCCGCGGCGTCATATACGTCCTTGGCGGTGACCTTTTCCATCTCCTTGAAGGGGGAGAACTGCCGCGCCGCCCGGATGATGCCGGTGGCGGAGGCGGTGGCCTCCAGGCAGCCCTTCCGGCCGCAGCAGCACTGCCAGTCGGAGTGGAAGGGGACGGTCATGTGGCCCACCTCGCCGCCGCCGCCGGTGGCGCCCGCGATGATGCGTCCGTCACAGATGACGCCGCCCCCCACGCCGGTGCCGATGGTGAACAGCACCAGGTTGCGGCAGCCCTTGCCCGCGCCCTGCCAGCACTCGCCCAGGGCGGCCAGGTTGGCGTCGTTGGCCACGCGGACGGGAACGCTGGCCCGGCTGGCCAGCTCCTGGGCGATGTTGATGTTCTGCCAGCCCAGGTTGACGCAGTGGATCACCAGGGATTGGTTCACCACCGGGCCGGGGACGCCGATGCCCGCGCCCACGCAGAAGCAGTCGGGGAAGGACTCCATCACCTGACGCATATGGTCGGCGATGTCGTCGAAAGTGGCGCCCACATCCCGGAAGGTGGGGAATTCCCGCTTGTCCAGCAGATCCCCTTCCCGGCTCACCAGCCCCAGCTTCACGGTGGTGCCGCCGATGTCAATGCCAAAACAAACCTCTCTCACGCTCCAGACCTCCTTTTATTTTACACCCGCCCCGCCTGGGCGGGTTTGGCTCATTTGGTGTGCCAGATATTCCGGGCGTATTCCTCCACCGCCCGGTCGGCGGAGAAGAAGCCCGCCTTGGCAATGTTCACCAGGGACATATTGGTGAACCGGGTCTTGTCGCTGTAGATGGCGGACACGTCCCGCTGGGCGCGGACGTAGTCGTGGAAGTCGGCCAGATTCATATAGGGATCGGCGGGCCCCCTGTGGTTGGTGGTGAGGGAGCGCACAATATCGTCGAAATGCATCCCGCCGATGCCGCTCATGAGCAGGTCCATCACCGCCTTCAGCTCCGGATCGTTGCGGACGTAGTCCAGGGGGTTGTAGCCCTGACGCCACAGGTCGTTGACTTCCTCGGTTTTGAGGCCGAACAGCACGATGTTGTCGTCGCCCACCTGTTCGTGAATCTCCACATTGGCGCCGTCCAGGGTGCCCAGGGTCACCGCGCCGTTGATCATCAGCTTCATGTTGCCGGTGCCGCTGGCCTCCTTGCCGGCCACGGAGATCTGCTCGGAAATCTCGGCGGCGGGGATGATGATCTCGGCCTTCGAGACATTGTAGTCCTCAATGAAGACCACCTTCAGCTTCTCCTGGGCGTCCGGGTCGGAGTTGACCAGCTTGGATACGGATACGATGAGCTGGATGATCTGCTTGGCCATGATATAGCCGGCGGACGCCTTGGCGGCGAAAATAAAGGTGCGGGGCTGGAAGGGGGCGTGGGGATTGTGCTTGATCTCCAGGTACATATGCAGAATCTGGAGCACGTTGAGCAGCTGGCGCTTGTACTCGTGCAGGCGCTTGATCTGCACGTCGAACAGGGAGGTGGGGTCCACCACCACGCCGTTGCGCTTGAGGATGAAGGAGGCGAGCCGCTCCTTGTTGGCCAGCTTGATGGCCTGGAGCCGCTGGAGAACATCCTTGCTGTCCTTGTACTTCAGCAGCTTTTCCAGCTGGGTGGAGTCGGTGACAAAGCCGTCCCCGATGAGCTCCTTGAGCAGGGCGGTGAGCTGGGGGTTGGCCTGACACAGCCAGCGGCGGTAGGCGATGCCGTTGGTGACGTTGCAGAAGTGGTCGGGCTCCATCTGGTAGTAATCCCGGAAGATGGAGTTGGTCAGAATCTCCGAATGGAGCTTGGACACGCCGTTGACCTTGTGGCAGGCGGCCAGACAGAGGTTGGCCATGCGGATCTCGTTTTTGCTGATGACGGCCATATACTCGATCTTGCCCATATCGTCGCCGTAGAAGCCGTGCAGGCCAATGCGCAGGCGGCGGTCGATTTCCTGGACGATCTGGAACACCCGGGGCAGAAGCTGCTGGAACAGGTCCGTGTTCCAGCGCTCCAGCGCCTCGCTCATGACGGTGTGGTTGGTGTAGGACAGGGTGCGGCAGGTGATGTCCCACGCCTTGTCCCAGGGGTAATTGTACTCGTCCACCAGCAGGCGCATCAGCTCGGGCACGCACAGGGCGGGGTGGGTGTCATTGATGTGGATGGACACCTTGTCGGGCAGGTTGTCCAGGGTCTTGTTGTGCCGCAGGTGCTTTTTCAGGATGGTCTGCACCGAGGCGGACACCAGCAGGTACTGCTGGCGCAGACGCAGGCGCTTGCCCTCAATGTGGTCGTCAGCGGGGTAGAGCACCTTGGAAATGACCTCGGCCATGGTGTCCCCCTCCAGGGCCTTGGCGTAGTCTCCCCGGGAGAAGGCGGACATATCAAAGCTGTTGGGGGACTTGGCGGACCACAGCACCAGGGGGTTGACCGCATCGCTGTTGTGGCCGGAGATATACATATCGTTGGGCACCGCCATGACGGATTGGTAATTCAGATGCTTCACCCGGTAGATGCCGTTGTCGTCCCAGCCGTGGATATGGCCGCCGAACCGGACCTCCACCGCCTCGCTCTCATGGGGAATCAGCCACACGTCGCCCATGCTCAGCCAGTCGTCGGGGAACTCCATCTGCCAGCCGTCCACAATCTTCTGCTTGAAAATGCCGAACTCGTAGCGGATGGAGTAGCCCGTCATGGGCAGGCCCAGGCTGGAGGCGGAGTCCATATAGCAGGAGGCCAGACGGCCCAGGCCGCCGTTGCCCAGGCCGGCGTCCGGCTCCATCTCATACAGGTCGTGGATGTCTACGCCGCACTTGGCCAGGGCCTTGGTAAACATCTCCTCCAGGCCCAGATTGTACAGGTTGTTGCGCAGGGAGGTGCCCACCAGGAATTCCATGGACATATAGTATACCTGCTTGCCCTGGTTTTTGCGGTAGAACTCGGCGCTTTTGGTGGCCAGCATCCGGTTGACCACGTAGCACAGGGCGCGGTACACCTGCTGGGGGGAGGCGTTCTCCATGGGGCAGCCGTAGCGCACCAGCAGGGTTTCTTCCAGCTGAGAGATGATCTGTTTCTGGTCCATACGATAGATTGACTCCTTTTTGACCGGCGAAAGCCGGGGGATTGACAAAAAACACCAGCACAGCCCGCTCCCGCGGGCTGTGCTGGCACAGGGCGGTAACACGCCCTTTTATTATAGCACAAATGGGTTTGCTTTGCACTATTAATTTCAGTTTTTTCTTCTTTTTGTGAAAATGAAGAAAATAGAACAAAAATCCTCGCAAACGCCTCAGGTTTTCTCAACAACCGAGCGGTAAATGTTCCAGTATTCCTGGACGGAGCGCCTCCAGGAGCTGTCGTAGGCCATGACGCTCTTTTGCAGCTGGACCCAGTGCTCTTTGTCGTGGAACAGGCCCTCGCCGCGGCGGACGGCGTCCAGCATATCGTGGGCGTTGTAGCTTTTGAAGGTGAAGCCGTTGCCCTCGCCGGTCTCGATGTTGTAGGCGGGGACGGTGTCGAACAGGCCTCCGGTCTCCCGGACAATGGGGATGGTGCCGTACCGCATGGCGATGAGCTGGGTGAGGCCGCAGGGCTCCTGCTTGGAGGGCATGAGCACCAGATCCGCGCCGGCGTAAGCCTGATGGGCCAGGGTGTTGTCAAACACGATGTTGGCGGACAGCTTGGCGGGGAAGTTGGCGGCGTAGGCCCGGAACATATTTTCATACTGGCGCTCGCCGGTGCCGATGACGACCAGCTGCAAATCGTCCCACATCAGGTCGTCCATCACGGCCTGGACCAGATCCACGCCCTTGTGGCCCACAAGCCGGGTAATCATGGTGACCATGGGGACGTCGTCCCGGACGGCCAGCCCCAGCCGCTGCTGAAGGAACTTCTTGTTCTCCGCCTTCTTCTCCAGGGTGGCGGCGTCGAAATTGGCGTAGAGCAGGGGGTCGGTGGCGGGGTTGAACACCTCGGTGTCGATGCCGTTGACAACGCCGCTGAGCTTGTAGGCGTGCTGGCGGAGCACATCGTGGAGGCCGTGGGCGTAATAGGGGTCCTGAATTTCATAGGCGTAGGTGCGGGACACGGTGCTCACCCGGTCGGCGGTGTGGATGGCGGCCTTCATCAGATTGGTGCAGGTGTCGAAGTGCATGGTGGCCTTCCAATCCTCGGGGAGGCCCAGCACCTCATCCACAAAGGAGTCTGGGAAGCGGCCCTGGTACTCCATATTGTGGATGGTAAACAGGGTGCGGATGGGCTGGTACTGCTCCACCTTCATGTAGTGGGCGCGGAGGAACACCGGCACCAGGGCGGTCTGCCAGTCGTTGGCGTGGATGATGTCGGGATACCAGCCCAGGTGCTGGAGGGATTCCAGGATGGCCTTGGAATAGAAGGCGAAACGCTCGCCGTCGTCGTAGTGGCCGTAGCAGCCGTCCCGGTAGAAGTAGTACTCGTTGTCGATGAAATAGTACTGGAGCTTCTTGCGCTTGCTCACCGCCCGGAACAGGCCGCAGTATACGTTGCGCCAGGCCAGGGGGACGGTGAAGTTGGTGAGGTACTCAATTTCAAACTCCGGGTTGTCTTTGATGGCCTTGTAATAGGGCAGAAAGACGTATACCTCGGTGTTGGGGGACTCGGCCAGGGCCTTGGGCAGGGCGGCGGCCACGTCGCCCAGCCCGCCGGTCTTGACGTAGGGCGCGGCCTCGCTGGAAGCTAACAAAATTTTCATACGGTAACTCCTTTACGGATGACGACGGGGTTGGTGTTCAGGCCCTTGAGCTGGGCGCCGTCGCCGATGATAACCCATTTGTCCACGATGACGTTCTCCAGGCTGGCGCCGTCGCCCACCACGCTGCCCTGCATGATGACGCAGTTCCTGACCCTGGCGCCCTTGCCCACCTTCACGCCCCGGGACAGCACGCTGTTTTCCACGCTGCCGTCGATGAAGCAGCCGTCGGCGATGACCGAGCGTTCCACCTGGCAGTCCAGGCCGTAGTAGGCGGGGACCTCGTCGGTGACCCGGGTGTGGATGGGCCGGTCGCCGCGGAACAGGGAGGCGGACACGTCGTCGTCCAGAATAGCCAGACTGCTCTGGAAGTATTCGTTGACATCCCGGACCCGGAGCACTTTGGTGTCCGCCTCGTATAGGTTGATGGTCAGGCGGCCCCGGTTGAACTCGTGCTGGATGAAGTCCCGGGAGAAATCGTAGATGCCCCGGGAGGTATAATCGCGGATGACGCTGACCAGCAGCTCCCGGGAGATGATCATGTGCCCCATGCTGGCGTAGTCGCCGGGCTTGGCGGGGCAGTCCAAGGCATAGGAGGACACTCGCCGGCCGGCGTCCGCCTTCATGACGGAGGCGAAATTGATGGAGGAGGCCTCGGTCTCCCGGGTGGCCATCATGGTGATGTCGCAGCCGCTGGCGATGTGGTCCTCCAGGGCGGCGCGGTAGTCGATGTTGCACAGCACATAGGCGTCCGCCAGCAGGACGTAGGGGGTGGTGGAGACGGTCTCCAGATAGTCCAGGGCGTTGCGCAGCTCATCCAGCTTGCCGCGGCTGCCGCCGGTGTGGGCGTCCTCGGTGGCGAAGGGAGGGAGGAGCTGGAGCCCGCCGTTTTTGCGGTTCAGATCCCACTCCTGGCTGTTGCCCAGGTGGTCCATCAGGGAGTGGTAGTGCTGCTTGGCCAGCACACCCACGTTGAGGATGCCGGAGTTGACCATGTTGGAAAGGACAAAATCCACCAGACGGTAGCGCCCGCCGAAGGGGATGGCGGCCATGTTGCGGTCCTGGGTGAAGAAGTTGAGCGCGTCGGAGTACATCTCGGAGAAAATAATACCGGTCATTTTCATGGTGGACACCCCCTTAAATGATTTCCTTGGGCTTGATGACGGAGCCGGACGCAACGGTCCTCTGGTGGCCTACTACGGCGATGCCCCAGTCCCCGTCCAGGTAGTTCTCGGGGCGCTCGCCAATCTTGGCGCCCTCCTCTACCACGCAGTGTTCGCCCACGATGCAGTAGCTCACATTGGCGCCCTTGCGCACGATGGTGTTGGGCATGATGACCGCGCCGACCACCACGGCGCCCTCCTCAATCTGGCAGCCGGTGTACAAAACGGAGTGCTCCACGTTCCCCCGGATGGTGCAGCCCTCGGCCACAAAGGAGTTGGTCACCTTGGCCCCGCTGCCGATGCGGGTGGCGGGCTGGGAGTAGTTCCGGGCATAGATGCGGAAGCTGGGGTCGCGCATATTGATGGGGTCTTTGGGGTCCAGCAGGTCCATGTTGGCGTCCCACAGGGAGTCCAGGGTGCCCACGTCTTTCCAGTAGCCCTCGAAGGAGTAGGCGAACATGGGCCGCCCGTCCTTCAGGAAGTTGGGGATGATGTTTTTGCCAAAGTCGTTTTCAGAGGCGGGGTCGGCCTCGTCGTTGATGAGGTACTGCCGCAGGACGGACCAGGTGAAGATGTAGATGCCCATGGAGGCCAGGTTGCTCTTGGGCTGCTTGGGCTTCTCCTCGAAGTCGGTGATAGCGCCGTTTTCATCGGTGCTCATGATGCCCATCCGGGTGGCCTCGTCCATGCTGACGGGCATGACGGCGATGGTGCACTCGGCGCCCTTGTCCTTGTGGAACTGGAGCATCTTGCTGTAGTCCATCTTATAGATGTGGTCGCCGCCCAGGACGGCCACGTATTCCGGGTTATAGCGGTCTACAAAGGGGATATTCTGATAGATGGCGTTGGCGGTGCCCTTATACCAGGACTCAATTTTGGACTGGGTGTAGGGCGGCAGGACGTGGGCCCCGCCCCAGTTGCGGTTCAGGTCCCAGGGCTGGCCGTTGCCGATGTAGTCGTTCAGTTCCAGGGGCTGGTACTGGGTGAGCACACCCACGGTGTCGATGCCGGAGTTGATGCAGTTGGACAGCGGGAAATCGATGATGCGGTACTTGCCGCCGAAGGGCACCGCGGGCTTGGCGGTGTCCTGGGTGAGCACGTACAGGCGGCTGCCCTGGCCGCCGGCCAGGAGCATGGCGATGCACTCTTTTTTACGCTGGAACAAGTTGAACTCCCCCTCAAAATTTATTGTTCGGTTTTTTTGGCCCGGGGCTTGCGGGTGGCTTTGGGTTTGGCCGGCTCCGCCGCGCCGGCGGCGTCCGCTTTCTTGGCGCGGGGCTTGCGGACGGCCTTGGGGCTGGCTGGCTCCGCCGCGGCGTCCGCCCTCCTGGCCCTGGGTTTGGCGGCCGCAGCAGACTTAGCGGCTTTCCCGGCTTTGGCCTTGGGAGCGGCCTCCCCGCCCTCGTCCTTGGGGGCCCGGAGCAGCTTGTGCTCATAGAACACGGCGGACAGGGGGGGCAGGGTGAGCTCCACGCTGTAGGGCAGGCCGTGCATCTCCTCCTTCTTGGCCTTGACGGGGGCCAATTCCGTGCCTTCACCGCCGTATTTGGCGTCGTCGCTGGACAACACGGGGATGTAAGAGCCGCTCTTGGGCACGCCGATCCGGTAGCCGGTGCGGAGCACGGGGCAGAAGTTGCACACCACGATGACCTCTTTCCCATTCTCGTCAATCCGCCGGAAGGCGATCACGCCCTGCTGGTAATCGTCGCAGGAGATCCACTGGAAGCCCTGCCAGTCAGTGTCGTTGCGCCACAGGGCGGGGTGGTCCAGGTAATAGTGGTTCAAATCCTTGACATACTGCTGGATCTGACGGTGCTTGTCATAATCCAGCAGGAACCAGTCCAGCCCCTTTTTCTCATCCCACTCGATGAACTGGGCGAATTCGCCGCCCATGAACAGCAGCTTCTTGCCCGGGTGGGTCATCATGTAGCCGTAGAAAGCCCGCAGGCCCTGGAACTTCTCGCCATAGTCCCCGGGCATCTTGTTGATCAGGGAGCATTTGCCGTGGACCACCTCGTCGTGGGACAGGGGGAGGACGAAGTTTTCCGAGAAGGCGTAGGTGAGGGAGAAGGTGAGGTTGTTGTGCTTGCCCTTGCGGAACAGGGGGTCGGTGGACATATAGTCCACCATGTCATGCATCCAGCCCATGTTCCACTTGAAGTTGAAGCCCAGGCCGCCGTCATACCCCGGCTTGGTGACCATGGGGAAGGCGGTGGACTCCTCAGCGGCCATGATGGCGTGGGGGTCGAAGGTGAGGGCGGCGGCGTTCATATCCCGCAGGAACTGAACTGCCTCCAGGTTGATGTTCCCCCCGTCCTTGTTGGGCCGCCATTCGCCGCCCTGGCGGCCATAGTCCAGGTAGAGCATGGAGGCCACCGCGTCCACCCGGATGCCGTCGATGTGGAACTTGTCCAGCCAGTACACCACATTGGAGATCAGGAAGGAGCGCACCTCATACCGGCCATAGTCGAAGATGCGGGTGCCCCAGTCGGGGTGCTCCCGGCGCAGGGGGTCGGCGGGCTCGTAGCAGTAGCCGCCGTCGAACTCGAACAGGCCGCACTCATCCCGGGGGAAGTGGGCGCCCACCCAGTCGATGATGACGCCGATGCCAGCCTCGTGGCACAGGTTTACGAATTCCATGAAATCGTGGGGGGTGCCGTACCGGGAGGTGGGGGCGTAGTAGCCGGTGACCTGATAGCCCCAGGAGGGGTCGTAGGGGTATTCGCTGACGGGGAGCAGCTCCACGTGGGTATAGCCCATCTCCTTCAGATAGGGCACCAGCTGCCGGGCGCAGTCCACATAGGAGAGGAAGTTCCCGTCCTCGTGCCGCCGCCAGGAACCAAGGTGCATCTCGTAGATGTTGATCGGGCTTTTCAGAACCTCCCGGCGGGCCCGGGCCCGCCGGTAAGCCCCGTCCCGCCACTCAAAGCCGTCCAGGTCAAACACCTTGCTGGCGTTGTCCGGCCGGGTGGCGGAGTGGGTGCCGTAGGGGTCGGCACGGAACACAAAGGTGCCGTCAGGCCGCTCGATGTAGTATTTGTATTCGTCGTAGGTCTGGACGCCGGGGATGAACCGCTCCCAGATGGCGGGGGCGATGCGCTCCATGGCGGGGGACTCCTTGTCCCAGCCGTTGAAGCGGCCCAGCACCCGCACGCTCTTGGCGTGGGGGGCCCAGACGCGGAAAACATACCCCTCTTCGCCGTCTACAACGGCGGGGTGGCAGCCCATAAACTGGTAGGCGTCCGTGCTGATCCCGTCGGAAAACCGCTTGATGGCGTCGCTGAGCTGATCTGCTTTTGTTCTCATAAGTGCCCTCCAAGCATCCGCCTCGAAAGGCGGAAAATGTTGAGAAATGTTTTTCATGCGCCGCAGGTACGCAGTGATAATACTAATTATAATCCCCTGTCGGGATAAAGTCAAGATGCACAAAAAATAATTGAAAAAGGGGGGAGTTTATGTCGTTTTACGAAAAAATGAAGAAAATACAAAATGCACAGAGGATGTGCCCAAAACCTGCTGATTCTTCTGGCTGAAAGGGATAAAAACCATAAAATGGGCAAAATGGAAGACCCTCCGCAGGCCTTCAGGAGCCTGCGGAGGGTCTGGGTCAGGAGATTACGGCGTGCTGCCGCCGGTAGGAGTCATTGTCCTTTCGGGCCAGTTCAGCCTCCACCCCGGCCAGCTTCTGCTCCAAGGCCTGAGCCCTGGAGGGATCGGTCTGGGCGTCCGCCTGCCGGGCCAGCTCTTCCCGGCGGCGGCGGAGCTGCTCCAGCTCCCGGTCCACCCGGCCGGTGTCGGTGGTGCAGGTTTCGGCGGGGCTGCCCCCGGGATCATCGAAAAAGACTTTGGGGCTGCCGTCCTCATCCCGTCCCACCCAGTAGAGGCCGGAGGGGATGTGCTCCCCTTCGGGAATGTATTCGTCCATATCGGGGGCGGGTCTGGCCGGGGCGGCCTGCGGCTCTTGCTCCACCCTGCGCACGGGGGACGCCTGCGCGGCGGGAGCTGCCGGGGCCATGGGCTGGGTCAGGCCGGCGATGCCTTCCATTGTCATTCCTCCCATCGTTTTTTGGTATGTCCTCATAATAGCGCGGGGGTGCCTGAAAGTCAAATTAAGATTTGATAAAAGTCAGGGCCCGCAAGCGGGCCCTGACTTTCATGGGAGCTTATTCCTCTTCGGCCTCGCCGGCGTCCCCTTCGTCCAGGGTGACGGACAAGACCTCGTCCTCCTCGTCCTCGCCGTCCTCGGACTCGGGCAGGGCGCTGTCCTCCTCGTCCTCCCGCAGGTCGTCGGCCAGCACGGATACGTCGCGGAAGCGGCCGTCGCTGTGGACCTCGTCCTCAATCTCGTCCAGCTTGCGGTAGGCGGCCAGACCGGAGCCGGCGGGGATCAGCTTGCCGATGATGACGTTTTCCTTCAGGCCCAGCAGATGGTCCACCTTGCCCTTGATGGCCGCCTCGGTGAGCACCTTGGTGGTCTCCTGGAAGGAGGCGGCGGACAGGAAGGACTCGGTGGCCAGGGAGGCCTTGGTGATGCCCAGCAGCAGCCGGGTGCAGGTGGGCAGGACCAGCGCCTCGCCGTCCTCACGGGCCTCCCCGGCGGCGGTGCGCGCCCGCACGGCGGCGCAGGCGTCCCGGAACTCAATGATGTCGATGGTGGAGCCGGACAGCAGGCTGGAATCCCCGGCCTCCTCCACCCGGACCTTGCGCATCATCTGGCGCACGATCACCTCAATGTGTTTGTCGTTGATGTCCACGCCCTGCTGGCGGTAGGGCTTCTGGACCTCTTGGATCAGGTAGTTGTGGACTGCGTCCACCCCCCGGATGCGCAGCACCTCGTGGGGGGACAGGGCGCCGTCGGTGAGGCGCTGGCCCTTGGTGACCTGGTCGCCGGTCTTGACCCGGATGCCGGAGCTGTAGGGCACGGCGTAAGTGACCACCTCGCCGTCGGCGGCGGTGATGGTGAGGTTGCACAGGGTGGCCCGCTTGGCCTCCTCCACGGCGACCACGCCGGAAATTTCCGCCAGCTGGGCCATCTTCTTGGGCTTGCGGGCCTCCAGCAGCTCCTCCACGCGGGGAAGGCCCTGGGTGATGTCTCCGCCGGCCACGCCGCCGGTGTGGAAGGTACGCATGGTCAGCTGGGTGCCCGGCT
>CAJUOT010000006.1 GCA_910588135.1 uncultured Oscillospiraceae bacterium
GGCTGCCACCACTGACCGCGCAGCCTTATACGCAAAGGGCGGGCCTTACGGCCCGCCCTCATTTTATTCCCCTTTGTACTTTTTCCTGGTGGCGATCCCGCCCCGAATGTGGCGCTCCGCCTTGTTCTCGTTGAGAATCTCCTTTACCTGCCGGTACAGCCCCTGGTTGATGGCGGGCAGCCGCTCGCTCAGGTCCTTGTGGACCGTAGACTTGCTGATGCCGAATCGGCTGGCGGCGGCCCGGACGGTGGTCTTGTTTTCGATGATGTACAGCGCCAGCTCCTGGGCGCGCTCTTCCATATTCCCCTTCACAAAAAACAACACTCCCCGCTGTGGTTCTCGTCACAGGGGATGTATATGCGGGAAAGATGAACGTTATGAGCCCAGCCTGCTTTCGGGTGCTCCGCGCTTCCTAAATAAAAAATTAAGCTTCCAGTGTATTTACACCGCCGCGGAAAAAGTATATAATGTTTCCTGTTATCATATTCCGGGGGAGGGGATCACCATGGCGGACAGTTACGGCCCCGGCGGGCAGGAGCAGCAGGATGGCCCGCAGCAGAGCAATACCTACCACTACAACTACAGCTACGGCTCCGGCCGGGGGACCGGCGGACACAGGCCCCCCAAGCGTTCCGACGACTGGGGCGAGTGGATCGGCATCGGATTTCTGCTGTTCATCCTGCCCTTCTGGTTCTGTAAAATCATCGGCGTGATCTGGCTGCTCAACAAGCTGGGCAAGATGACCTCCGCCGACAAGCGCCGCTACAAGCAGGAGGCCAAAAACGCCGCCAACCGGGCCAAGAATACCGCGCAGGACCTTTTCCACCGGGCGGACGCCTCCGCCAAGGCGGGGGCCCAGGAATTTTTCCGTCAGACCGACTCCTTCGGCAAAGAGGCGGGGAGCGACGGACAGCGGGGCCAGAGCAGCCAGACAGCTCCCAACGGCGGCAGCACCTACCGCTACCAGTACAGCAAGGCCAAGGGAGAGAAAACGGTTCAGGCCGAGCCCTGGGAGCAGAAGGCCCAGCCCGACGCCTGGAATGTCCGAAATCCGGCGGAGAACAAGCGGAAGCGCGCCAAAAAGGAGGGCGGCGGCACGGGGCTCATTATCGCGGGCAGCATCCTGGCCGGCATCTTCGGCCTGGGTGCCCTGTCCTGCATGACCCCCATATTTCTTGGCGAATTTGAGTACCCCCTCCTGATTCCCATCGTGGCCTGCCTGATGTTTGCGGCGGGGGGCGTCAGTATGCTGTCCTCCGGCATCGGCAAAAACCGCCGCAGTGAGCGCTACCTGAACTATCTGGCCTACATCGGGGCCAACCGGGAGGTGGACCTGGCCCCCATGGCCGCCAGCTTCGGCGTACCGGTGAACAAGCTTTGCAAGGACCTGCGACGGATGCTGGCAAAGGGCATCCTGCCCACCGGCTATCTCGATCTGGCCGAGGGCAAGCTGTTCCTCACCGAGATGGGCTACCACGCCCAGCCCCGCCGGGAGGCGCCCCCCGTCCAGGAGGAGACCCCCCAGCAGGCCGCCGCCCGGGAGGACGACATCCTCCGGGAGATCCGGCAGGTGAACGACGAGATCCCCGACGAGGTGATGAGCGCCAAGATCGACCGCATTGAGGAGATCACCCGGAAAATTCTGAACTACCAGAAGTCCCACCCCAACAAGGAGGGCCAGCTACGCACCTTCCTGAACTACTACCTGCCCACCACCCTGAAAATCCTGCGGGCTTACGCCCAGCTGGACGCCCAGGGCATTGAGGGGGAGAACATCTCCGCCGCCAAGAAGCGCATTGAGGACATGATGGATCAGGTGGTGTACGGGTTTGAGAAGCAGCTTGACAAGCTGTTCCAGGACGACGCCATGGATATCACCTCCGACGTGGAGGTGCTGGAGAATATGCTGAAAAAGGACGGCCTGTCCGACGAGGGCGGGATCACCATGACATTATAAATGAATCCCTCCCCGCCTGTGGCGGGGAGGGATTCATTTCAGGATTTTCCGCCCTTGAGGGCCTTCATCCGCTTCTCGTGGTTCAAAATGCGCTTGCGCAGGCGCAGGTTTTCCGGGGTGACCTCCAGCAGCTCGTCGTCCGCCAGAAATTCCAGGCACTGCTCCAGACTCATCTGCTTGGGGGGCACCAGCCGCAGGGCCTCGTCGCTGCCGGACGCCCGCATATTGGTGAGCTGCTTCTTCTTGCAGACGTTGACGGTGATGTCCTCCATCTTGGGGCACACGCCCACCACCATGCCCTCGTACACCGGCACACCCGCGCCGATGAACAGCGCGCCCCGCTCCTGGGCGGCGAACAGGCCGTAGGTCACCGAGTCGCCCTGCTCGTGGGCCACCAGGGAGCCGGTGTTCCGGCGCTGGATCTCCCCCTTGAAGGGGGCGTACTTCTCAAACACGGAGGCCATGATGCCCTCGCCCTTGGTGTCGGTCAAAAACTCGTTGCGGTAGCCGAACAGACCCCGGGAGGGCACCAGGAATTCCAGCTTGGTCCGGCTGCCGATGGGGTCCATGGAGAGGAACTCGCCCTTCCGGGCCCCCAGCTTCTCCATCACCGCCCCCACGCAGTCGGCGGGCACGTCGATGACCACCCGCTCCACGGGCTCGCACTTTTTGCCCTCCACCTCCTGGTACACCACACGGGGGGGCGACACCTGGAACTCGTAGCCCTCCCGGCGCATGGTTTCGATGAGGATGGACAGGGACATCTCACCCCGGCCCGCCACGTTGAAGGCGTCGGTGTAGTTCTCCATCTCGGTGACCCGCAGGGACACGTCCTTCAGCGTCTCCCGGAACAGCCGGTCCCGGAGCTGGCGGCTGGTGACGTACTTGCCCTCCTTGCCCGCGAAGGGGGAGTCGTTGACGGAGAAGGTCATCTCCAGGGTGGGGGCAGAGATTTTCACGAACTCGATGGGCGCGGGATCAGAGGGGGCGCACACCGTGTCCCCGATGGTGATGTCGCCGATGCCGCTCATGGCGATGATCTCGCCGGCGCTGGCTTCGGTGACAGGGGTGCGGGCCAGCCCGTCAAAGGTGTACAGGGCGGTGGCCTTGGCCTTCTTGGGGGCCTCGTCCCGCTTGTGGTAGTTGCACACCACGATCTCCTGGTTCTGCTTCACCGTGCCCCGTTCGATGCGGCCCACGGCGATGCGGCCCACAAACTCGTTGTAGTCGATGGAGGACACCAGCATCTGGAAGGGGGCGTCCGCGTCGCAGTCCGGCGCGGGGATATAGTCCAGGATGGTCTCAAACAGGGGCGTGAGGTCAGTGCCCGGCACGTCGGGGGAGTAGCTGGCGGTGCCCTGCCGCCCGGAGCAGAACAGGGTGGGGGACTCGAACTGCTCGTCGGTGGCGTTCAGGTCCAGCAGCAGCTCCAGCACCTCGTCCATCACCTCGTGGATGCGCTGGTCGGGGCGGTCGATCTTGTTCACCACCACGATGACCTTGTGGCCCAGCTCCAATGCCTTGGACAGCACGAACCGGGTCTGGGGCATGGGGCCCTCGGCGGCGTCCACCAGCAGAATGACGCCGTTGACCATCTTCAGGATGCGCTCCACCTCGCCGCCGAAGTCGGCGTGGCCCGGGGTGTCCACGATGTTGATCTTGGTGTCCTTGTAGTGGACGGCGGTATTCTTGGCCAGGATGGTGATGCCCCGCTCCCGCTCCAGGTCGTTGGAGTCCATCACCCGGTCCACGGTGGCCTGGTTCTCCCGGTAGATGCCGCCCTGCTTGAGCATCTCGTCCACCAGGGTGGTCTTGCCGTGGTCCACGTGGGCGATGATGGCAATATTGCGTAGTTTTTCGTTGTGCATATGCGTACCTTCTATCTGAAAATGGGATTTCTCTCAAACACGAGTTATTATTATATCTCCACTTCCCCCCAATTGCAAGAGTTTTATATTTTTCCGCGCTTCGCATTGACAGGGGCGGAAAAATTGGGTACAATAGTCAGCGGACCGCGATTCCATTTGCCCACGTAGCTCAGGGGATAGAGCATTCGCCTCCTAAGCGAAGGGTCGGACGTTCGAATCGTCTCGTGGGTGCCACATCGGAGCAAGCCGCATCTCGCTTGCCCCGATGTTTTTTTGCAAAAAACAGCCGCCCGGCAAATGCCGGGCGGCCGCTTTATTCCGTTATGGAGGGGTCAAAGACCGGTCATGCGGTCTCGCCCAGGCGGGCGAAGAAATCGTTGATGATCTCCTCCGCCTGCGCCCAGCTCAGCACCTCGTCCGGGTCGCCGTCCAGCTCCACCGCCACATCGGAACCAACGTACCGTGCGTACCGGTTGAGGAATTCCACCAGCTGGCCCCGGGTCACGTACTCGTCGGGGGCGAAGCGGTTGCCGCCCATGCCCAGGGCGATGCCGTTCTCCTGTGCCCAGCCGATGGCCTCGGCGTAGCCGCTGTCCGCCAGCACGTCCAGGAAGGTGGCCAGCTCCGCCTCCGGCTCGCTGTCCATCCAGTGCAGGATGGCGATGGTCTGGGCGCGGGTCAGCTTATCCTCCCCCTCCGCCGGGGTCAGGTAGGGGGGCAGCCCCGCCAGGGGCACGTCCGGCTCGTCGATCTCAACGGTGGGGTCAGCGGGGGGGACAGGCCGCACCAGCTGAGAAAGCTCATGCTCCACACGGCTGAGCTCCTCATTGCACACGGAGCAGTACACGACCTCCTCGTAGGCGCCGGGCGCGTCATAGGTGGCGTTCACCACGTTCTCGCGCACCGCCTCGCCGGGGGTGTGGGCCGTCATATCCACATCTTCCTCTACCCTGGTCTCGTTACAGACCGTGCAGGTGTAGGTGGTCTCGCCCTTTGCGGTGCAGGTGGCGGGCTTTGTTACCTCACCCGCGTTCCAGCTGTGTTCCTCCAGCTTGTCAATGGTCTTGGGCGTGCGGCTCAACTCCTCCTGACACACGGCGCACTTGACCACCTCGTCGTAGGAGCCCTCCGCCGCGCAGGTGGCGGGAACCTCGTTCTCGCGCACCGGATCAGCAGGGGTATGGGACAGCTTCTCAATGGGCTCGGTCTTGGTCTCGTTCTTGCAGAACTTGCAGGTGTAGGTCATTACGCCCTCTTCGGCGCAGGTGGCGGGCTTCGTCACAACGCCCTCGTCCCAGCCGCCGCCGACGTGGGTTCTCTCGTGATTATTGCCCCCGGTTCCGGTATTGGAACACATCGTGACCTCGTTCAGTGTATATGTCCCGCTATATGGGGCCGCAATATCTCCAATTGCGCTTTTGCCGGCGTTCGCGTTGTTTTTCGCCACAGCGCCGCCATTGATCTCTACCGTAGTATCTGTTCCTGTGATGTAGATACCACCGCCATTCGTATAAGCGCGGTTATAGCTGACCTCGCTGTCGTTCAGCGTGACCTTACTGCCATTATTGGCATAGATACCGCCGCCATAGCAGTTGTTTGTGCTTGCCGTATTGCATCTGTTGTGATCCACCGTGCTGTCCGTCAAGGTAACAGTGCTGTTTGTGGCATAGATGCCGCCGCCGCTGCCCTTGTTTTTACTCTTGTTTTGAGAAATATCCACGCCGGTCATCGTGACGGTACTGTCCTTGGCATAAATACCGCCGCCATGATTTGGCGCAGTATTTTTGGAAACCGTGACATTGTCCAGCTCGACCGTGCCATTCTGGACGTAAATACCGCCGCCATGGGTCATCCCCACGTCATTTTCGGTAATGCTTCCGCCCTTCATGGTGAAGGAACCGCCATCGCTCACACGCACACCACCGCCGCCGCCAATGGCTTTTTTCTCATTGATGCTGTTTCCCTCGTAGCCGCCGGATATAGCGCCGGTGCCTTGGCCCGCCACGTACTCGCCGGTCTCTTCATCCAGCGCAGTACTGTCGGTCACAGTCAGGTCCGCACCTTCACCGACCACCTTGATGACAGAACCCCACTTCTTTTTACCCGTTTCACCCTGTGAACTTGGCGCGTCAAGTTTGCTGGTGTCCCGAACCGTAAGGGAGTCAAGCGTGCCGTCAGAGCGAACACTCGCTTCGTGGATATCATTGAGCTCCAGCGTATGCCCGTTCAGCTCGATGCTGGCCGCCACCCCCGCGCCGATCACCAGGGTTTTGTCCAGCGTCACGTCTCCGCCAAGGTAGTAGTCATAGCTCTCTTTGCCGTCCTCCTCATGGGACAGCAGCGCGCCGGTCTCCGCGTCAATGTGCGTGTCCTTGTCCAACTGAACCGCCGCGAACCCGGGGGCCGCCAGCCCCGCGCACAGCGCCAGGGAGAGCAGAACGGCCCCGCCGCGCCTGCTTAACAAATTCCTTGCCTTCATTCATCACATTCCTTTCTTTGCGTTCTGTTCGGATGCAAAGGATCCGGCAGCCGGGCTGCCATAAGCCAAGGTAACACGTCCCCATGGGGACGTGTTCAGGGGCATGCCCCTGATGCACAAGGCCCTTAGGCCCCTATTAGCTTTGCGTCTCACGGTTTCCCGTGATTTGCCAACCGCACCGCAGCCCGGCGGACATCGCCGCCATCGGCGGCATTAGTCCCGTAGCTTTGCGTCCCACCGTTTCCAATGGTTTGCCCTCGCCTCTCTTGTCACCCCGCCGCGTCAGGCGCATCAGCGGCGGGCATCTGCCATGTCGGATCGCCCTTCATACCAGCACCCCTCCCTGGCGGACGCACAACGCGCCGCCCTTTTCCGTCCGTCCGCGCCTTGCCGGCACAGTCCGGACATTGCTCTTTGTTATTATAGCATATTGCTGAGAATATGGGAATACACCGCACCTATTTTCAGCGTAATCACGAAATTCGGCTCCTCTTCCCCTGTTCCGCAAAATTTACGCCGCAAATTTCACACTTCTATTTCCGCTTTCTTCCTATACTCTGGGTTTTATCGTTAAGGTTAGGAAGAATTTTAAGGGTTGAAAATTTTGTTCATAATGCCAAGTCTGTCGCAGGAATTTTCACTTCTGCCCTCAAGCGCCTTGCGGCACAAAAAAATGAGCGGGAATTTTCCCGCTCATTTTTCCGTTTCTGTTCAGCCGCAGTGGGCCGCAACCGCCGTCCGGATCATGGCCGCGCACTCGTCCACGATGGGGCTGTCGCTGTCCGCCAGGGGGGCCAGGGGCAGGCGCACGCTGCCGATATCCGGCCCGCCGTTCCGGCGGAGAATCTCCTTGATGACAGCGTACAGGTTGCCGTGGGCCGTGCACATCTTGTAGATGATGCGGCAGCAGTCGTTCTGCACCTGCCGGGCCTCCTCCAGCCTGCCCGCCTGGAACAGCTCCATGGCCTTCAGGTAGAGCTCCGGCATGGCGGCGTAGGTGCCGCCGATGCCGCCAATGGCCCCGGCGGCCAGACCGGAGACGAACTGCTCATCGGGGCCGTTGAACACAATGGCCCCCTCGTCCTTCCACATCTGGATATCCTGCACCGGCATGGAGGAGTTCTTCACGCCGATGACCCTGGGGTTCTTCAGCATCTCCTTCAGCAGGGGGACGGACAGGGCCACCCCGGCCAGCTGGGGGATGTTGTAGATGACAAAGTCGGTGTTGGGCGCGGCGTCTGAAATGTCGTTCCAGTACCGGGCCACCGCATGGTCGGGCAAGTGGAAGTAAATGGGGGGAATGGAGGCGATGGCATCCACGCCCTGGGCTTCGGCGTGGGCGGCCAGCTCCCGGCTGTCCGCCGTGTTGTTGCAGGCCACGTGGGCAATGATGGTGAGCGTTCCTCTGGCCTCCGCCATCACGTTCTCCAGCACCAGCTTGCGCTCCGCCACGCTCTGGTAGATGCACTCGCCGGAGGAGCCGCCCACGTACAGGCCCTTGACCCCCTTGTCCGCCAGATAGCGCACCAGGGAACGCACCCGCTCCGGGGAGACAGCCCCGGCTTCGTCATAGCAGGCGTAGAACGCGGGGAAGACGCCCTGATATTTGGAAAAATCTTTCATACGTTATGCTCCTTCGCACTCGTTGATTTTGACCTTGAACACCGCCTTGGACACGACCTCAGGGCCGTCCACCCGCATTTTGATTTTGTGGGCGTCGTCGGGGAACACCACCAGGAAATCCCCCGGGGCCAGAACGAGGCTGTGCCGCCCCTCCCCCCGGTAGGCATAGAAATCCCCCTGGTGGTCAAACTGGGCCAGTCCGGCGGGGGAGGCAATCTCCACCCGCTCCGCGCCGGACAGCATCAGGTGGATGTCCAGATAGAGCCGGTGGGCCTCGAAGAAGGCGTCCTCCTCGGGGACGGTCTCATAGGTGAACCTGGTGCAGTATACCTCCTCGCCCCGCAGCTCCACCCGGTCCTCCCCCAGCGAGGAGAGGAATTCCGGCGTGATATGCTCCAGAGCCAGATCCAGGTTGGGGTGGATTCCCCGGTAATCCAGGGCGGCCTTGTTGGACGCGAGTATCATAGGCTCACCCCTTGACCGCGCCCATGGTGATGCCCTGGGTGAAGTACTTCTGGAACATGAGGAACACGATGATGATGGGGGCCGCGGCCAGCGCCGCGCCGGCCATCAGGATGCCGTGGTCGATGGAGGTCTCCGACTGGAGGGTGGCGATGCCCAGGGAGATGGTGTAGTTGCTCCCGTTGCCCAGCATGATCAGCTGGAGGAAGTAGTCGTTCCAGGAGTTGATGAAGGTGAAGATGGCCAGCGCGCCAATGCCCGGCTTGACCATGGGCACCACAATGGTGCTGAAGGTTTTCAGCTCGCTGGCACCGTCGATGCGGGCGGCCTCCAGAATCTCGCCGGGGACGCTCTCGGAAAACTGCTTCATCAGGAACACGCCGAAGGGCCAGCCCACTGTCGGCACGATAACCGCCCAGATGTTGTCCCACATATGCAGGGCGGAGATCTCTTTAATCAGGGGGATCAGAATGACCTGCTTGGGCAGGGCCATGGCGCACACGATGAGGGCGAAGATGATGCCGCGGCCGCGGAAGCGCTTCTTGGCCAGGGCGTATCCGGCCATGGAAGCGGTGATACAGGTGAGGATCATGGCCATGACGCCCATGAACACCGTGTTCACCAGCCACCGGAAGGCAGCGGGGACGGTGGGCCCCACAGAGAAGTAGACCGGCCTGTGGTCCTTGGACAGCTGGCTGCTGAAGGGGACCGCCAGCTCCCACAGGGGGGCGGAGCGCTTGGACAGCAGCCGCTCATAGTTGTTGGACGTGAATTCCGTGGGGAAGAATTTGGGGTCGGTGGCGTAGATGTCCTGAACTGTTTTGAATGAGCCGGTGACAATCCAGTACAGCGGGAAGAGGAACAGGAAAGCCAGAAGGACCAGAATGATGACCGAGACGGCCTTGTACGTCCCGGAGCGTGCGGAATTTCCTAATTTCATATTCCCACCCCCTTACTTTTCTTTGCCCAGTTTGAACTGGATGGCGGACAGGATGCCGATGAAAATGGCCAGCACCACGCCCATGGCGTTGGCGTAGCCGAAATGGCCCTGCTGCTCGGTGAGCTTGAAGGCCGTACGGTAGATGTAGAACATCACCGTGTTGGTGCCCGAGCCGCCCTCGGTGAGCAGCTGAATCAGGGCGAAGCACTGGAAAGAGTTGATGGTGGTGATGACCAGAATGTACAGTGTGGTGGGCATCATCTGGGGCCACTTCACCTTCCAGAACACCTGAAAATCGGTGGCGCCGTCCACCTGGGCGGCCTCGATAAGCGTCTGGTCCACGTTGCCCAGGGCGGAGACGTACAGCACAATGGGCTGGCCCACCGAGGTGGTGAACAGGATCAGGATGATGCACCACAGGGCAAATTTCTCATCGCCCAGCCAGTTGATGTTCTGCTCGATGAGCCCGGTCTTGGTGAGCACGTAGTTAAAAATACCGTTGTAGTTGTCATACATCCACTTCCACACCACGGTGACGGCCACAGAGCCGGTGACCACCGGCAGATAGAAGATGCACCGGAATGCGGACAGGGCCGCGCTGTGCAGCTTGTAGATGACGGAGGACACCCACAGGGAGAAGGCGCACACTGCGGGCACGCTGACCAGCACGATGACAAAGGTGTTGCGCAGGGCCGCCAGGAAGGTCTTGTCCCCCCAGAGCTTGATAAAGTTTTGAAGGGCGATAAAGGTGGTGGGGTTGGTTTTCGAGTTCATGTTGGCATCGGTGAAGCTGTAGCCGATGCAGATGAACATCGGGATCACCACAAATCCAACAAAGAAAATCAAGCTGGGCAGCATGAACAGGTAGCCCGCCACGTCCTCCCGGCGCTGAAGAGCCCTGCTCATCGGCTTCGCGGGGTTGGCCAAAACAGCCACGCTCCTTTCTCTCAAAAAATCGGGCGCGCCCCCTCTCCGCGCACTGCGGGGAGAGGGGGCGCGCAATTACCCTTTTTGAATCTGTCGGCTGCGCGGAATGTCAGCCTGCGGCGGCGTTGGCGGCGGCCTCGTGGGCGGCCACGGTCTCGGCAATGTCATTGCCCGCGCCAACTTCCTGGAGCATATTCCACCACTCGGTACGGGCGCCGGCCCAGCCGGTGGTGATCTGGTAGTACTCGCCCATGTAAGGCATCATCTTGCTGTAGTACTCCACCAGCAGGGGGTTGTTGGACTTGATCTCGGTGCCCTCCGCCATGGAGCGGCAGGAGAAGAAGTTGGAGATGTCGCCAGCCTCGGCGCAGTGCTCGGAATCGCACATATACTTGATGAACTGCTTGGCGGCGGCAATGCGGCCCTCGTCGCCGCTGTCAAAGATGCCCAGGCCCCACACGCCGGAGCCCTCTTCGGGAGCCTTGCCCTCCTGGGTCGGGAAGGTCATGTACACGATCTCGTCGCCGCTGAGGGTCTTGCCCTCGCCGGTACCGGCGGCGTTGGGGTCCAGCTGCTGAGCGGCATTCCAGCAGAAAGCCATCTTCAGCACGCCCTGGTAGAACTTGGCGATCTCGTCGCCGCCGGCCAGGGAGGCGTCAAAGGCGATGCCGTCCATGTTCTTCAGGTCGGTGAGGGCGTTGATGACCTCGGGGGTGTTCCAGGTATAGGCGGTGTGCTCGGCGTTGGTCAGCTTGGTGCCGTAGCGGTTGCGGATCAGCTCGCGGGTGCCCTGGTCGCCGCCCTGGCCCTTGCAGTACACAGCGGCCACGGTGCCGCCGAACTTCTCGTACAGAGCCTTCACGGTGGCGTCAAACTGCTCCACGGTCCACAGGCGGGTCTCCAGGTCGATGTTGGCCTCGGCCCCGGCCTCCTTCACAGCGGTGTAGTTCACGGCCATGCAGTGGGCGACGTTAAACATGGGGTAGAGGTAGACCTTGCCGTCGGTGGAGGTGCCGGCAGCCAGAGCGGCGGGCAGGATCTCCTGACGGTCGGTGTCGTCGATCATGTCAGCCAGGTCGACCATGTGGCCGTTGACGCCCCAGTTGGCCACCAGGCGCTCGGGACCTTCCATGATGACGTCGGGGGCGTTGCCGCCGGTGATGGCGGCGTTGACCTTGTCGTCGCCGCCCTCATAGGACAGCCACTCCATGTTGACCTTGATGCCGGTGTCGGCGGTGAACTTGTCGATCAGGGGCTTGACTTTGCTCTCTTCGCCCCAGCCGCCCACGGGGTAGACCCACACAGAGATCTCGCTGGCCGCGGCGGGGCCTTCGGGCTGCTGCTCGGTCTGCGTCGCATCGGGGCCCTTGGTGGGGTCAACGGGAGCCTTAGACTCCTCTGTAGGCTTGCCGCCGCAGGCGGCAAGCGCCAGCACTATGCATAGTGCCAACACCAGGGCCAGGACTTTGCGAATCGTTTTCATTCTTGCGTCCTCCTCAATATTTTAATGATTTTCACCTGTCAGGAGCAACAGGCTGTTGTACAGATTGTATAATTTTTCCCGCCGCTTGTCAATATAGTTTTGCAAATTATTTTGCTGAAATTTTTATCCTGAAAATTTCCACCCAGTTTCTGTAATTTTTTTACTGTCCCAGCAGCCCGCCCAGGACGCCGTCCACCAGGATCAGGGAGCGGGGCACATGGAACGGGCCCTTGAAGGTGGAGCCCTTGGTGGACGGCATGGTGGGCAGGCCGTCCCGGCGCAGGTAGCCGTACCACTCGCCGTACTCGGGGTCGGCGAAGTGCCCCTTGCAGTAGTCCACGGTTTTATAGAACCAGTCCAGGTATTTCTCCTCCCCGGTGTCCCGGTAGAGCATGGAGGAGGCGATGAGGATCTCGTTGTGGGGCCACCACAGCTTCATGTCGTGCTCATAGGCCTCGGGGGGCTTGCCCAGGCAGTCGGTGAAGTAGAGCAGCCCGCCGTACTCCTTGTCCCAGCCTATGTCGATGGCCCAGTCGAAAATCTGGGCGGCCCTGGCCACCAGCTCCTTGTCCCCGGTGCGCTGGGCGTGCTCCAGCAGGAACCACACGCCCTCGATGTCGTGGCCGGGGTTGACGGTGCGGCCCTCGGTGTAATACAGCCTGGGGGTGCCGTCCACATCCACGTTTTCCAGCACGCACTTCAGCTCCGGCTTGACGTGATACTTGAAAATCTCGTCCACGCACTGCTGGGCCCGCTCCTCATAGAGGGCGCGCCGCTCCGGGTCCACCCGCAGCATCACCCCGGTGACGTTGAGGATAATCATGGGCCCGCCGAAGGAGCGGCCCTGGCGGGTCTCGGGGATGGTCTTGGGGCCCAGGCCGGTGGGGTCGGCCATGCCGTGGTTCAGGTCCCAGTACAGGTCGTAGGCCCGCCGCGCCCGCTCCAGCCGGACGGCCTCGCCGGTGACGCCGTAGTACTCCGCGTTGGCCAAGGCGTAGAACGCCTCGGAGAAATAGTAGCGCCGCTGGCGCAGGGGCTTCCCTTCGGCGGTGACGGTGAAGTACATCCGGTCCCCGGCGGCGCGGTTGATGCAGTGCTCCTCCATGAAGTCCAGGCAGCTCCGGGACGCCTCCAGCCACTCGTCCCGCACGCCGTAGGTGTGGCACAGGAAGGCGAAGATCCAGCCGCACCGCCCCTGCATCCACACGCTCTTGTCGGTGGAGTAGATCTCGCCCTTCCGGTCCAGGCAGGTGTATACCCCGCCGTGCTCCTTGTCCATGCCGTGCTCCAGCCAGAAGGCGGCGCAGCGGTCCAGCTCATCCCGCACCCATTGGCGGGTCTGTTCCATTTTTACCCGGTCCATGTTCAATCCCCATCCTTTCGTTTGTACACCGTGCGCAGGTGCGGCCGCCCCGCGCGCGGATGCCTTGTATGGTTTCCACAACCCATACCCGAATTCTACCATCCCCGCGAGGATTTTTCAAGGATAATATCTTCTGAAAATATTTTTTATTTTTGGGGAAAAGGCGTGACAGCCGCCCGCGCCTGTGCTATCATGTCAATATATATTGCATCTGAAATGAACTGTATGGAGGTTTCGCGTCTATGAAAAAGCACATCATCTGCCTGGGCGACTCCAACACCCACGGCTACTGCGCCGACCCCGCCGACTGCGCCGACCCCGCCCTGGCCCGCTTCAACGAGGACGAGCGGTGGACAAAGCTGCTGCAAAAAGAGCTCGGGGAGGACTATCTGGTGGTGGAGGAGGGCCTGTCCGGCCGCACCACCGTGTTTCAGGACCCGCTGTACGAGGGGCTGGACGCGCTGGGCTACCTCTGGCCCTGTCTGAAAAGCCACGAGCCGGTGAGCCTGCTCATCATCATGCTGGGCACCAACGACACCAAGGAGCGCTTCGGCATGAACGCCTTTGCCATCGGCCTGGGGATGCGCCGCTTGGTGCAGAAGGCCCAGACCACCGAGTGCTGGGGCCCGGGCGGCAAGCCCAACATCCTCATCGTCGCCCCGCCCGTCATCGGCGAGGGGGTGCTCACCTCCCCCGTGGCCGACGAGATGGGCACCATGGGCCCCGGCTGCGTGGAGAAGTCCCGCAAACTCCCGGCGGAATACCGGCGGGTGGCCCAGGAGGCGGGCTGCCACTTCCTGGACGCCAACGAGGTGGGCGCCCAGTTCAACACCATCGACTTCATGCACCTCACCCGGAAGGGCCACGCCGCTCTGGCCTCCGCCCTGGCGCGGCTCGTCCCCACCCTGCTATGAGCCAGATTTTCAATTCGGACAACTTTTTCTGGAAGTGCTTTGACAAAATGGCGGACGTGCTGGGGCTGAGCCTGCTCTGGTTCCTCTGCTCCCTTCCGGTGGTCACCATCCCCGCCGCCTCCACCGCCCTGTACGACTGCGCCGCCCGCTGCGTCCGGGGCGGGGAGCCCTCTGTCTACGGCCGGTTTTTCCGCACCTTTAAACGGGAATTCAAGCTGGCCACCCCCGCGGGCCTGCTGTGGGGGGCGGCGGCCTTGCTGCCCATGGCGGGCGCCCGCATCCTTGCCGGGGCCTCCCAGGGCTCCCAGCTCCTGGCGGTGCTGGCGGTGACATACTACGTCCTCACGGCCATCCCCGCCGGGATGCTGTGCTGGCTGTTCCCGCTGTGTTCCCGGTACCGGCTCACCTTCCGGGAGCTGAACCGCACCGCCGTCCAGCTCTGGCTGGTCCACCTGCCCTCCACCCTGGCCATGGCAGCGCTGCTGGCGCTGTGCGTAGACCTCACCGTGCAGCTGCTGCTTCCGGTGTGCTGCCTGCCCTGCCTGCTGGCGCTGGCCCACTCCCTGTTTGTGGAGCGCGCCTTTAAGCAGCATATGCCGGAGGACGCCTCCCCCGGCGGGCAGCCCTGACCCCTGCGTGAAAACCGGCCCCGGGACAGTGTCCCGGGGCCGGTTTCTTGCCGTTGCGTGTTTTTGTTTACGCGTCCGCGCCGAAGAATTCGTCCATGACCTCGCTGGCGTTGTCCACGATGTCATCGTCCTCCTTGCCGGCCAGGGCGGCCAGCTCGGGCATCTCCATGCCGTACAGCTTGGCATAGCGCTCCAGGAACAGGTTCGCCTGCTCCACGGTCACCAGCCCGTCGGGGTCGAAGCAGCCGCCGCCCACGCCCAGAGTGATGCCGTTCTCCTCCGCCCAGCCGATGGCCGGGGCGTACTCATGGTCGGCGGGCACGTCCGTGAAGGTGGGCAGGCCGGCCTCGGGGCTGCCCGACTGGCGGTAGAGGTAGTCCACGAACTCCGCGCGGGTGGCCAGTCCGGCCAGGGGCACCTCAGGCTCGTCAATCACGACGCCGTCATCGGGATCGCCGCCCAGGGGCACGTCGGGATCGGGGATCACCGTGGTGCCGGTGGGGCTGGTGGTGTGACGCACACGGCTGAGCTCAGCCGTGCACTCGGTGCAGTAGACCACCTCATCGTAAGAGCCGCCGGTGGTCTCAGTAGCTGCGACCACGTTCTCGCGCACCGCAGTGCCCAGGGTGTGGGGCAGCTTCTCAATCTTCAGCTCCTCGTCCGTAACCACTTTGGTGCCCACGTAGTTCTTTTCGCACAGCTGGCACATATAGTGGGCCTTCACACCATCGGCCGCGCAGGTGGCGGGAACCTCGGCGATCAGATCGCCGTACTGGTGGGACAGCCGGTCAGTGGCAACCTCCTGGGTCGCGTCGCAGCGTGAGCAGTACTGGGTCTTGATGCCGCCCGCCTCGCAGGTGGCAGTGTCGTGGGTATCGCCGGTGTCCTGGAAGTCGTGGCCCAGCTTGAGGGCAAGGATTTCATTCCAGACATGCCCGCACTTTTTGCACTTGCGCTGTTCGGTCCCAAAGTTCTCGCAGCCGGCCTCTACTGTGCCAAGCGTCTCATATTCACTGTGCTCACAGGTCATGCTGCCGCCGCAGTGGTCGCAGTTGCCGTCGCCGTCCTTGTCCTCGCACTCCAGCTTGACAAGGATGCCGGTCTTGGTCTTTCCGCAGACGCACTTGTAGCTCACAGAGCCTTCATTCTCGCAGGTCGCAGGCACACGGTTCATTTCCATCCACACGTGGGGGACAACGGTGCCGGAAATCCCGCACTTCACACAGAGCTGGGCGTGGCCTTCGCCGCCGGTTCCCAGCGTACCCTGGACATACGCGCCAGAGAAGTTATGGCCATTCGCGGGGACGATACTGCCGTCCGCAATCTTCTCACCGCAGTCCTTGCAGTAGGTATCGCCGGTGTAGCCGGCCTCCGCGCAGGTCGCGGTCTTGCTCCCCCTGACCTCAGTGTTGACGTGGTTATTGGGATTCAGGGTGTTCGTGGGGTCCGGCGCACCGCACGCGCACTTGCCAGGGCTCGTGCAGGTCGCGCCCGCATACGCATGGCTCTCATTGCGCAATGCACCACAGTCCGCACATTTCACCGTGTGCGTTTTGTCATACTTTCCGGAGTGCCAGTTATCCGGTACGAAATTGTGGCTTTTTTTCTCACCGTACTCGGGGCAACCCGGAATCAGGCACCAGTGGCCATCATCTCCGGCCCCTGTGTAGTTGTGCTTGTGTCCGTCCGCCGCAAACGCATTCAGCGACAGCATCCCAACGCACAGCATCAGCGCCAGGAGCATGGCAAGGCTTCTCTTCACTGCTTTCATCTTTCATACTTCCTTTCTCTGCTTTTTCGGACGCAAAGGAGTCCGGTAACCGAACGAGCTTAGGGCGGTGCGGGCCAATCCCCTCCGGGGGATTCCAGACGGCCAGCGCGCCCCGTAGCCTCTGGTTTTGCGCCCCACGGTTTCCCGTGGTTTGCCATGCAACCGGTCGAGCGTGGGGCGTAAGCCCCGACGCACCTGGCTTTGCGTCCCATTGTTTCCAATGGTTTGCCCAAAGCGCCGTTTTCCGGTCAGCCCGCCGCCGTCGGCGCGTCCGCCGGCGGGCGGGCCCCAGGGGGGATCAGCATCCATGGGAATTCCTCCTTCCGCTGCTTTGCTCTGAATCAGCCGCCCGCCGCCTTGGGGGCGGTTCCGGCGGAGAATTCCTCCAAAAAGGGCTGGAACAGCTCCTCTTCCGCCCGCTTCCGGGCCTTGACCGCGTCCTCCCGTTTGGCGTAGCTGCCCAGGTAGCGCCGCTTGCCCTTGAAGCAGATGACGGCCCGCCACAGCCCCTTGGACGCCACCCAGTCCACCCCGGGCACGCCGCTGGTGTTGTTGCGGCGGACGGTCCCCGCCGCCCGGATCATCTCCACGCAGGTGCCGTCCACAAAGGTCAGGCTGGCCCGGCCCGCCTCGGCCAGGGACTGGCCGGAGCGGGGGTTGTCACAGCCGCAGGAGGTGCGGCTCCCCTCCCGCAGCCGCCGGGTGGCGGCCACGATTTCCCGCCCGCAGTCGCAGCGGCACAGCCACGCCGTGCGGCCGCCCACGTTTTCCGCGCTGGCCAGCACGGTGAGCCTGCCGAACCGCTGGCCGGAAAGGTCCAGTTTTTTCCTCGAATGGCCCATGGGCCGCGCCCCCTTCATCCCCCTGCCGAAACATTGGTTATTCGTGCTGAAAACAGCACGAATAACCCCCTATAGGGGGTTCCAGGCTCATTGTATACTGCCCCACCGGAAAAATCAACCCCTTCCGGCACGTCCCAGCTAAAAAATTTTGCGGCCTACAGGAAAAATACAAGGAATTCGCAGCCTGTTCCTTGATTTTTCCACAAAGCTGGTGTAAACTATGTAAACTATATTAATTCAATAAAATTTTGCCAAGGAGGACGCCGCCATGACCTATACGTTTGAGCAGTACCGGGAGAGCGCCGATTACATTAAAGAAAAAATTGGGGATCTTATTCCCAAAGTTGCCATGGTTTTGGGCTCCGGCCTGGGCTTCCTGGGCGACGTGGTGGAGCAGCCCACCGCCATCCCCTACGGGGAGATTCCCCACTTCAAGGCGTCCACCGCCCCCGGCCACAAGGGCCAGCTGGTGTTCGGCACCCTGGCGGGGCGCCCCGTGGCCGTCATGCAGGGCCGGATGCACCACTATGAGGGCTACGGCTACGACGAGGTGTCCTACGCCGTGCGGGTCCTGCGGCTGCTGGGCTGCGACACGCTGATCGTCACCAACGCCGCCGGCTGCGTGCGCACCGACTGGAGCGCCGGGGACCTGATGCTCATCACCGACCAGATCAAGATGTTCTCCGAGTCCCCCCTCCGGGGGGCCAACCTGCCCGAGTTCGGCGTGCGCTTCCCCGACGCCTCCCACCTGTACACCGTCCGGCTCCAGGACGTGGCCCGGAAGGCGGCGGCGGAGCTGTCCATCCCCCTGCGGGAGGGCGTGTATTTCTACTGCTACGGCCCCCAGTACGAGACCCCCGCCGAGATCCGGGCCGCCCGCATCCTGGGCGGGGACGCGGTGGGCATGTCCACCGCGCCGGAGGCCATCGTGGCGGGCCACTGCGGCATGGAGGTGCTGGGCTTCACCCTGCTGAGCAACATGGCGGCGGGCATCCTGGACCAGCCCCTCTCCGAGCAGGAGGTGCTGGACGCGGCGGCAGCGGCAAAGGACAAGTTCTCCCGGCTGGTGCTGGCCTGCCTGGAAAAGCTGTAAGGAGGGCGCTTTTATGACCACGCTGTTCACCAACGTCACCGCCCTGCTGATGGACGAGGGCTTCACCACCCTGCGGAACGGCTATGTGGCGGTGGAGGGGACGGACATCTCCTACGTGGGCCAGGCCCGGCCCCAGGGCTCCTTTGACGAAACCATCGACTGCGCGGGCAAGGTGATGATGCCCGGCTTCGTCAACTGCCACACCCACATTCCTATGACCCTCATGCGGGGGTACGGCGGGGGCCACGACCTCCAGAGCTGGCTTCACGACTTCATCTTCCCCGCCGAGGACAGGTGGGACGACCGGGCCATGGCCGCCGCCACGGGGCTGGGGCTGGCGGAAATGATCGCCTCCGGCGTCACCTGCATCGCCGATATGTATATGCGCACCGGGGTCATCGCCCGGCAGGTGCTGGACGCGGGCATCTCCGCCAACCTCTCCTGCGGCGCGGTGTACTTTGACAGCCCGGACAGCTTCTCCCCCGCCAAGTGCGAGGACTGCGAGAACCACATCCGCCTGCACGGGGACTGGCACAACGCCGGGGGCGGCCAGCTTCTGGTGGACGCGTCCATTCATGCGGAATACACCTCCTGCCCCCCGGTGTGGGAGTGGGTGGCCGGTTTCGCCCGGGAGCACGGCCTGGGTATGCACGTGCACATCTCCGAAACCCGGAAGGAGCACCAGGACTGCCTGGACAAATACGGCCGCACCCCCGTCCAGCTCCTGGACCAGTATGGCGTGTGGGACACCCGGGCCATCGCCGCCCACTGCGTGTACACCACCCCCGGGGACTGGGCCGTCATGGCCCAGAAGGGCGTGTCCTGCGTCCACAACCCCTACTCCAATTTGAAGCTGGGCTCGGGCATCGCCCCCATACCCGCCATGCTGAACGCCAAGGTGAATGTGGCCCTGGGCACCGACGGGGTGAGTTCCCACAACAGTGTGGATATGTTCGCCGATATGAAGCTGGCCGCCGTCCTCCACAACGGCGCCCAATGCGACCCCATGGCCATGACCGCCCGGCAGGCCCTGGAGATGGCCACCGTCAACGGGGCGAAGGCCCTGGGCCGGAACACCGGGCGCATTGAGGCGGGCCGGACGGCCGACCTGATCCTGGTGGACTTTGACGCGCCCAACCTGATCCCCTGCCACGACGAGGCGGAAAACCTGGTGTTCTCCGCCCACGGCTCCAATGTGTGGATGAATATGGCCCGTGGCCGCGTCATATACCAGAACGGGGATTTCCTGACCCTGGACCTGGAGAAGATCAAGGCCGAGGTCCGCCAGTACGCGCTCCCCCTGATGTTCAGGTGACGAAAGGTCTGAGGATATGTCTGCTTCCACCCCTAAAAAGAACTCCTTTTTCGGCGGCGCCGCCATTCTGGCGGCCAGCGTGGTGCTGGTCAAGGTCATCGGCGCGCTGTACAAGATTCCCCTGGGCCGCATCCTCACCGACGCGGCCTTCGCCGACTTCAACACCGCCTACTATATCTACTCCCTGCTCATCATCATCTCCACCGGCGGCCTGCCGGTGGCCCTGTCCAAAATGGTGTCCGAGGCCCACGCCCAGGGCCGGGGCAACCAGGTGCGCAAGGTGTTCCGGCTGGCCATGGCGGCCTTCTGCGTGCTGGGCGCGCTGAGCTGCGCGGTGATGCTCCGCTTCCCCAAGGAGCTGGCGGAGCTGATGAACAACTCCCACAGCTATTGGAGCATCCTTGCCCTGGCCCCCGCCCTGTTCTTCATCTGCCCCATGTCCGCCCTGCGGGGGTACTTCCAGGGCCACTCCCTCATGACCCCCACCGCCGTCTCCCAGGTGATCGAGGCGCTGTGCAAGCTGGTCATCGGCCTGGCCCTGGCCAAGATGATGGTGGGGGCGGGGATGGACGAATCCCAGACCGCCGGGGGCGCCATCCTGGGCGTGTCGGTGGGCTGCGCCCTGGGCATGGTGTATATGTTTTTCTGCTACGGGCGTTTCCGCCTGTCCCTGCCCAAGTTCCGGGATGTGCCGGACGACTCCCGCAAAATCCTGTCCACCCTGGCCAAGCTGGCCGTCCCCATCACCCTGGGCTCATCGGTGATGGCGGTGGTCAACCTGCTGGACACCAGCATTCTCTTCGGCCGCCTCCAGGACGCCGCCGGCTTCAACGAGGCCATGGCCCGCACCCTCAAGGGCGTGTATGACAAGGCCATGACCCTCTACAACCTGCCCGCCTCCTTCATGGTGCCCCTGACGGCCAGCGTGGTGCCCGCGGTGTCCGCCGCCCGGGCGGTGAAGAACTACCGGCAGGCCGCCCAGGTCAGCGAGACCGCCCTGCGCACCACCGCCCTGCTGGCCATACCCGCCGGCGTGGGGCTGTTCGCCCTGGGCGAGCCCATCATCCAGCTGCTCTACCCCGGCACCGACGTGGCCAGGGCCGGGTGGATGCTGTCCATGCTGGGCGTCGCCTCCATCTTCGTGTGCCTCATGCTGGTGTGCAACTCCATCATGCAGGCCCACCGGCTGGTGTCCATCCCGGTGCTCACCACCGTCGTGGGCTGCATCGTCAAGATCGTGGTAAACTATATCCTGGTGGGCAATCCCGACATCAACATCGACGGCGCCCCCATCGGCACCCTGCTCTGCTTCGGCCTCATCGCCCTGCTGGACCTGATCATCATCAAGCTGGCCCTGCCCCGCTCCCTGAGCTACGTCCGGGTGTTCGCCAAGCCGGCGGCGGCCTCCGCCGCCATGGGCCTCACCGCCTGGGCCGTCTACGGGCTGGCGGCAAAGCTGCTGGTCAAGCTGACCGCTTTCCAGGAGACGACGGACGGCTATCCCCTGCTGGACGAGGCGGGCGCCGCCATCCTGTCCTGGAAGGGCAACGCCCTGGCGGTGGTGCTGGCCATCGGTCTGGCCGTGGTGGTCTATTTCGCCCTGGTGGTGCTCACCCGGGCCATCTCCAGGGAGGACCTGTCCCTCATGCCCAAGGGGGATAAGCTCGCCCGGCTGCTGCGCATCTCATAATTTTTCCTCTTTCCGCGCTATTTTTCCGCAAAATCGCAAAATAGCGCGGAAAATCTATTGCAATTCAGGTGATAATATGGTAAACTGGCCCGTGAAATCCTCTTATGGCTGTAAGGACCTGGAAAATATCGTCCGCATTCTCCGCCATCCCGGCGGCTGCCCCTGGGACCAGGAGCAGACCCACCAGTCCATCCGCCGCAACTTTCTGGAGGAAGCGTACGAGGCGGCGGAGGCCATCGACCGGGACGATGTGGACGGCCTGAAGGAGGAGCTGGGCGACGTGCTCCTCCAGGTGTATTTCCACGCCTCCATTGAGGAGGACGCCGGCCGGTTCACCCTGGACGACGTGGCGGACGGGGTGTGCAAGAAGCTCATCTACCGCCACCCCCACGTGTTCGGGGATGTGACGGTGGATTCCACCGATCAGGTCCTCTCCAACTGGGAGGAGCTGAAAAAGAAGGAGAAGCACCAGGACACCCAGGCCGACGCCGTGGACGCCGTGGCCCGCACCCTGCCCGCCCTGTGGCGGGCGGAGAAGATGAAGAAGAAGGCCGCCAAGGCCGGCTTCGACTGGCGGGAGGCATCCGGCGCGCTGGACAAGCTGTCCGAAGAGGTGGGGGAGCTGCGCCGCGCCGCCCTGGAGGGGGACGGGGACCCGGCTGAGGAGCTGGGGGACGTGCTCCTCGCCGCCGCCAGCATGGGTTCGCTCCTGGGCGTGGACCCGGAGGAGGCCCTTCATGCCGCCTGCGACAAGTTCTCCGCCCGGTTCCGCGTGGCGGAGAGGCTGGCCGCGGAACGGGGGCGGACATTGGGTGAGCTGTCTGACGGGGAGCAGATCGACCTGTGGAGAGAGGCCAAAAAGCAGCTGAAATGACACTTACAGCGCCACGCCGCGCTTTAAGTATAGATGCGGCGATGCCGCAAAAAACGACAAAAGAATTTTAGGAGGAATTATAAGCATGAATAAAACCGAATTGATCGCCGCCGTGGCGGAGAAGACCGGCCTGTCCAAGAAGGACAGCGACGCCGCCCTGGCCGCCGTGGTGGACGCCATCACCGAGTCCCTGGTGAACGGCGAGAAGGTGCAGCTGGTGGGCTTTGGCTCCTTCGAGGTGAAGAGCCGCTCCGCCCGCATGGGCCGCAACCCCCACACCAAGGAGCAGATTGAGATCCCCGCGTCCCGGGTGCCTGTGTTCAAGGCCGGCAAGGCCCTGAAGGACACCGTGGCGAAGTGATAAAATAAGATATTCCCACCCTCCGGGGTGGGAATATCTGTTGTGGAGGGCTGTCAAATGAGATTGGACAAGTGGCTGAAGGTGTCCCGGCTCATCAAGCGGCGCACCGTGGCCAACGAGGCCTGCGACGCCGGGCGGGTGTCCGCCAACGGCAGGCCGGTGAAGGCGTCCTACGACGTGAAGGCGGGGGACGTGCTGGAGCTGAAATTCGGCGAGAAGCTGATCCGTGTGGAGGTGCTGTCCACCGCCGACATCGTGGGCAAGGCGGACGCGGAGGCCATGTACCGCCAGATCGGATAACACGGAAAAGGGAGCGTTTCCCATGGAAAAGCAGAACAGGAAAAAACTTGCCCCCATTCTGGCCGCGGCGGCCTTTGCAGTGCTGGCCGCTGCTTTGGCGCTGGTTTGGCACTTCACCCGCCCCGCGCCGGCGGCGGGGGAAAAGCACATCACCGTGGAGGTCATCCACAAGGACGGCAGCGCCAAAACCTTCGCCTACGACACGGACGAGGCCTATCTGGGTGCGGTGCTGGTGGCCGAGGGCCTCATCTCGGGGGACGGCGGCCAGTTCGGCCTGTACGTCACCACGGTGGACGGCGAGACCGCCGACTACGACGCCGACCAGGGCTGGTGGGCCCTGTCCGTCAACGGGGAGTTTGCCCAAACCGGGGTGGACGCCACCCCGGTGAACGACGGGGACGCCTACACCTGGACCTACACCACCGGCTGACATGATCCGCGTCCTTGTCCGGCGGGTGGCCCTGTCCGGCGTGCTGGGCGGGCTGCTCTTCGCCGCCAAAATGGCCATGGCCCCCCTGCCCAACATCGAGCCGGTGTCCCTGCTGGTGATGCTGTACGCCGTGTGCCTGGGCTGGCCGGGGCTGTGCGCCGTCTACGTCTACGTGCTGCTGGAGTACGCCGTCTGGGGCCTCCAGCTCTGGTCGGTGTGCTACTTGTACGTGTGGCTCCTCCTGTTCTGTCTGGCCCGCCTGCTCCGGCAAATGGACTCCCCCCTGGGCTGGGCGGCGCTGTCCGGCTTCTTCGGGCTGGGCTTCGGGGCGCTGTGCGCCCCCGTCTGCTGGGCCGCGGGGGGCTGGGGAGCGGCGCTGTCCTGGTGGCTGGCGGGCATCCCCTGGGACCTCCTCCACGGCGCGGGCAATTTCGTCCTCGCCCTGGCGCTGTTCCGGCCCCTGCGCGGGCTGCTGGACAGGCTGTGCCGCCAATACGGCTTCACCCCGTGAACGCCGGTTCTCACCTGCAAAACAGTGAGACAGGGGGCCGGGATTCCGGCCCCCTGTCTTTTTATCCCCGCCCAGGATATTGTTAAAAATAGCTTGCGCCCAGGGCACAAATGGTGTAGAATAAGGAAACCGAGGCAAATAAAAGGCAGGGCATGGGGGATTGCCGTCCCCCACGCCCCTATGCGGGAGCAGCCCCTCCCACACAACAGTATAATACTGCGCCAACCCCCATTATAGCGGAAAACCCGCTGATTTACAAGGGGGCTTGTGTCTGTATGTATGCGGTGTGGGGTTTTCATATCCCGCACCGCTTTCTGTTTGCCTCGATGGGAACGCCCAGCGGGGGCCGGGAAGGGGAGTACCACCCCCGCAGGCGGAACCATTGAGACAAAAAACGAAGGAGAGGTCAACATGAAGAAAAAGCTGTTTTCCCTGGCGCTGGCTCTGGCGCTCTGCCTGGGCCTGACGGTTCCGGCGTTCGCGGCGGACGTGAAAATCGTCCAAGTCCCCGTCCCCACTGTGGAGGAATATGAGGGCAAGAATCATGTCACTGGGGAGTTCCGCGATGGCCTTGCGCCGTGGACCAATGGAGAGACGTGGGGATTTATCGACTGGTCGGGCAAGTTAGTCATCCCCCCCGAGTATGACAGTGTTAGCGATTTCTCCGAGGGCTTTGCGCGGGTAACGAAAAATGACAAGACTGGCTTTATCGACAAAACCGGCAAGGAAATCACCCCCTTCCAGTATGACGGCGCGGGGGACTTCTCCGAGGGTATGGCAGTGGTGAATAAAAGCGGTAAGCTCGGCTTTATCGACACTACCGGCAAAGAGGCCATCCCCTGCGCCTATGACGGCGTGTCCGCCCCTGGTTTCTCCCAGGGCCTTGCGGTTGTAGAGAAAAACGGCAAGTGGGGCTTCATCGACAAGACCGGGCAGGAGGCGTTCCCCTGCGAGTATGACTACGTATACTCCTTCTCCGAGGGCCTTGCGATGGTGGCGAAAAACAACAAGGGCGGGTATATTGACAAAACCGGCGAGTTGGTCATCCCCCTCCAGTATGATTTATCAAAGGAGTTTTCTAACGGCCTGGCCCCTGTGAAGAAAAACAACAAGTGGGGCTTTATCGACAAAAAGGGCGAACTGGTCATCCCCTTCGAGTATGATGACGCATCCCCTTTCTCTGATGGCCTTGCGTTGGTGGCGAAAAACGGCAAGATGGGCTTTGTCGATAAGACGGGCAAGGTAATTGTTCCCTTGCAGTATGAGAATGCAGTCTCTTTCTCCGAGGGATTCGCGGCGGTGTATTCGAAAGCTGGCGGCAGCTGGGGCTTTATTGATACCACCGGCAAAGAAGTAGTGCCTCCCAAGGCGTTTACCGAAAATGGCTTAGAATATTTCATCGTTTCTGGCTCTCAATTGAAACCTCCCGCTTTCCATGAGGGTTCTACGTTTATCATGCGAATCTGCAAGAGCGGCAATAAGGATGAGGCTGTCCCCTATGTTTATTTTAAGGTTACCGTTGACGCCAAGGTCAGCGACTGGGCCAGGGAACAGGTAGACCTGTCCGCCGCCAGGGGCCTCATGCCCGACGTTCTGGGGGATGATTTCACGGTGAACATCACCCGCGCCGAGTTCGCCGCCGTCGCGGTGGAGCTGTACGAGGCCATGAGCGGCGAGACCGCCCCCGCCCCCGGCGAGAGCCCCTTCTCCGACACCAGCGACCCCGTGGTGATCCAGGCCAACGCCCTGGGGATTGTCAAGGGCTCCGGCGGGAAGTTCTCCCCCGACAACCCTGTGACCCGCCAGGAGGCGGCGCTGATGCTGTCCCGGGTGTACACCAGGCTGGGCGGCACGATTCCCACGGTGGCGGCCACCACCTTCGCCGATAACGCCAAGGTCGCCAGCTGGGCCAGGGACGCGGTGGCGTTCATGTCGGACAACAGGATCGTCAACGGCAAGGGGAACAACAGCTTTGACCCCTTGGGCAGCGCCAGCGTTCAGGAGGCGCTCATCATCGCCCTGCGGATGGTCGAGAATTTGGACGTGCAATAAAAAGCAGAAGAGAGGAGCGCCGGCCCTGCGGGCCGGCGCTCCTCTTCCGTCTATTTCCCGTCCCGGCGCAGCTCCGCCATAATCCGCGCGATGAGCTCCACCCGCCGGAAGGGGGTCATGAGATACCACCCGTCGGTATAGGGGGCCATGTCCCGGGCGATGTCTACCGACAGCTCCAGGGCCAGCGCCTCCGCCGCCTCCCGCCCCAGGCCCTCGTAGCGCTTTACCATGTCCTCCGGCACCGACACCCCCGCCACCTCGTTGTTGAGGAACAGGGCGTTGCGGTGGCTGACGATGGGGAACACGCCGCCCAGAATGTATCCCTTCAGCCGCTCCCGGGCCAGGGCCAGGTTTTGGAGCGCCCGGGGGGAGTGCACCGGCTGGGTGAGGAAGCCCGCCGCCCCGGCCTCCTCCTTTTCCAGGGCCAGCTCCAGCTGCTTCTGGAAGTTGGGGGCGTTCACGTTCAGCGCCCCGAAGATCTGGAACGGGACGGACAGGCCGTGGCCGGTCAGGCCGGACACATAGCGGATCAGCTTCCGGGAGTTGAAGTTGAACACGCTCTTCACCTCGTCCCGGTCCTGGGTGGGGACGGGGTCGCCGGTGACCAACAGCACGTTGTGCACGCCCTCCATGGAGAGCCCCAGCAGCAGCGCCTTGGTGGCGTTCAGGTTGCGGTCCCGGCAGGTCAGGTGGGGCAGGGGCTCCGCCCCCGTCTCCCGGCGGATTTTGCAGGCCAGCAGGGAGGAGTCCGCCCTTGGCCGCCCCACCGGGCAGTCGGACACGGTGACGGCGTCCGCCCCCGCGTCCCTGAGTGAGCGTACCCCCTCCATAAACCCGTCCACGTTGTCGTCGGCGGGCGGGTCCAGCTCCACGGCGATGACCCGTTTTCCCGCCTCTAGCTTGTCCCGCAGGGGGTTGCGCCCCGGCCGCGCAGGGCCCTCCGCCCTGGCCGGGGCGGGCTGGGCGAAAAGCCGGGGCTCCGGCCCCTCCAGCGCCTGGGCGGCCCGGGCGATGTGGGCCGGGGTGGTGCCGCAGCAGCCGCCCACGATGGACGCCCCCGCCCCGGCGGTCTGGGCCAGCAGCTCCCCGAAGTAGTCCGGCGCGCCCTGGTACACCGCCCGCCGCCCCAGCACCGTGGGATACCCCGCGTTGGGCATGACGGACAGGGGCTTGCCGCCCAGAACGGACAGGTCGAGCCCCCGGACAAATTCCAGCAGGTGGCGGGGGCCGGACACGCAGTTGAAGCCCACCCCGTCCACCCCGTCCAGGGCGGCGGCGCGCACAAAGAGCGTCCGGCCGGAGAGGCCCTCCCTTGTCATCCCGTCGGGGGCGGCGGCGAAGGACGCCAGCAGGAACGCCTCGGGACAGCGCTCCTTCAAAAACCGGGCCAGCTCGGGAATTCCCTCGTCGGAGGGCAGGGTCTCCGCGATGAAATGGGTCAGCCCCTGTTTCAGGAACAGCTCCGCCATGCGGCGGTAGTGCTCCGCCGGGGCCTCCCCCTCCCGGGGGGCGGGGCCCAGGTCGGCAAACACAAAGGCACCAAAGGGCTGGGCCGCGTCCAGAGCCAGACGGCACGCCGCCCCCACCGCCGCCGCCCCGTCCAGCCCGGACAGGTCGAAGGTGTTGGTGCGGATGGCCCGGGCGCCCGCCTCCAGATAGGCGCGGTGGATGGCGGCAATCTCCTCCGGGCGATCCAGATTGGCCCGCTCGCACCGGGCCCCGGCCCGGCCCGGCCGGGCTGCGTAATAGGTGCCCATGGCCCCGTCGAACAGCAGGAGCCTGCCCTGCCTCAAATATTCCCGGATGTTCATGCGCCAAACACCTTCCGGGCAATCTCCACCGACTGGCGGGCGTCCCGGGCGTAGTAGTCCGCGCCCATCTTCTCGGCGTACTCGGGGGTCACCACCGCGCCGCCCACCCACACCACCGGCGGGTCGGGCAGGGCTTTCAGCCGCCGGGTGGTCTCCTCCATGGCGGGCAGGGTGGTGGTCATCAGGGCGGACAGCCCCACCAGCTTGATGCCCTGCTCCCGCACCGCGTCCACAATCGTTTCCGGCGGCACGTCCCGGCCCAGGTCGACGGCCTCATAGCCGTAGTTTTCCATCACCGTGCGCACGATGTTCTTGCCGATGTCATGGATATCCCCCTTGACGGTGGCGATGGCGAATTTGCCCTTCTTCACCGGGGCGCCGCCCTTCTCCGCGATGGAGGTTTTGATCACGCCGAACACCGCCTGGGCGGCCTGGGCGGCGCTCAAAAGCTGGGGTAGGAAGGCCCGCCCCGCCTCGTAGTCCGCGCCCACCCGGTCCAGGGCGGGGATGAGCCGCTGTTCCACCAGGCTCAGCTCGTCCTGGGTCTGGAGCGCCTCCTTTGCCAGACGGCCCGCGTCCCCCTCCAGCCCCCGGATGACGGCTTCCTCTAAAGTGAGGGAGGCGGAGGGGCCGGGGGCGGGCCTGTCCGCCGGGGCGGCGTTGGCGAACCGGGCGATGTACCCCCGGCACCCCCCGTCCTCGCCGGAGAGCACCTTGAACGCCGCCACCGCGTCCATCATCTCCCGCTGGTTGGGGTTGAGTATGGGCAGGGTCAGCCCCGCCCCCATGGCCTGAATCAGAAAATTTTGGGTGACAATCCCCCGGCTCGGCAGGCCAAAGGAGATGTTGGACACCCCCAGCACCACCTGCAAGCCCAGCTCCTCCCGCACCGTGCGCACGGCCTTCAGCGTCTCCCCCGCCTGCTCCTGCTGGGCGGACACGGTGAGGGTGAGGCAGTCGATCCACACGTCCTCCGCCGGGATGCCATGCTCCAGCGCCGCGTCCAGAATCCGGCGGGCAATGGCCACCCGGCCCTCCGCCGTGGGGGGGATGCCGCCCTCGTCCAGGCACAGCCCCACCACGCTGGCTCCGTATTTCTTCACGATGGGCAGGACGCGGTCCAGCACCGCCCCCTCGCCGTTCACCGAGTTCACCGCCGCCTTGCCGTTATATACCCGCAGCCCCGCTTCCAGGGCGTCGGGGTTGGACGAGTCCAGCTGCAGGGGCAGGGCCACGGCGCTCTGAAGCTTTTTCACCACACGGGGGAGCATGGACGCCTCGTCCACCCCGGGAAAGCCCACGTTCACGTCCAGGATGTCCGCCCCCGCGTCCTCCTGCTGGACGGCCACGTCCAGGATGTAGTCCAGGTCATTTTCCAGCAGGGCCTGCTGAAAGCGCTTCTTGCCCGTGGGGTTGACCCGCTCGCCGATCACCCGCACCCCGTCCAGAAAGCAGGGGGCCATGGCGGAGCACACGAAGCCGCCACCCCGGTATGTCCCGGGGGCGGGCGCTCTGCCCTCCAGGGCCTTCGCCAGGGCCCGGATGTACTCCGGCGAGGTGCCGCAGCAGCCGCCCACGATGGACGCCCCCGCCTCCACCAGGGGGAACATGGCCCGGACAAACTCCTCCGGCCCCATGCCGTAGGCCCCGGTGGCCGGGTCGGGCAGGCCGGCGTTGGGCTTGGCGATGACGGGCAGGCGGGTGTTTGCCCGCAGCTCCTTGACCAGGGGCAGGAGCAGGTCGGGCCCCAGGGAGCAGTTCAGCCCCACGGCGTCCGCCCCCAGCCCCTCCAGCGTCCGGGCCATGGACGCTATGGTGCAGCCGGTGAAGGTGCGGCCGTTCTGCTCAAAGGACATGGTGACCAGCGCGGGCAGGGCGGTGTTCTCCTTCACCGCCAGCAGGGCGGCTTTCGCCTCGTACAGGTCGGTCATGGTCTCAATGACCGCCAGGTCGGCCCCGGCCCGCTCCCCGGCCACCGCCGCCTCTTTGAAATAGTCGTAGGCCCGCTCAAAGGGCAGGGTGCCCAGCGGCTCCAGCAGCTCCCCCAGGGGGCCCATGTCCAGCGCCACCCTGACCCCTGTTCCGGCGGCGGCCTCCTTCGCCACGGCGACGGCGGCAGACACCACCTCGTCCACGGTGTACCCCGTCCCCGCCAGCTTGGGGGCGCTGGCCCCGAAGGTGTTGGCGTAGATCACCCGGCTGCCCGCGTCGATGTAGGCCCGGTGCACCTCCCGCAGCAGCTCTGGGCGGGTCAGGTTCAAAAGCTCCGGCTTGCCCCCGGGGGGCAGGCCCTTTTGCTGTAGCACGGTGCCCATGGCCCCGTCCAGAATCACAATCCCATCGCGCAGAAAATCACGCTCCACAGGTCTTCCCCTCCTTGCGGTATTGGCAGCTCTCTCTCAATTTGCAGAACCCGCACCCCCGGATGCGGGCGGGCTGGGGCCGGTCCGACAGGCCGATGACGGCGGTGACCGACTTGGCGGGGTTCATCATCAGGCTGTCCGTCACCTGCACCCCCAGCCGCCGCCCCGCGTCCAGCGCGGCGCAGATGCCCCGCTGCAATTCCAGGGGCAGGTCTCCGTAACCGGGGCTGAACCGGTCGGTGAGAAAAAGGCCGGGGAACCGGGCGGCGATCTCCCGTTCCGCCCCGTCGCACCCCGCCTCCGCCCAGGCGGAGCCGCAGGCGTCCAGCAGGGCGGCCCGGGCCATGCTCCTGGCCTGCTCAGCGCGGAGCATGGCCTCAAACCCCGCCCCCAGGGTGCAGGCCAGCAGGATGGCCCAGTCACAGTCCGCCAGCATCTTGCGGGCCGTCTCCCCGGTGAGGGCGAGGCCCGCCCCCTCCAGCTCCTCTCCATCAAACGTACGTTTCACGTGAAACATACGCCACACCCACCGGGGCGTTATTGTCCGGGTGAGCCGGTCCGCCAGGCCGGTGATCTCCGCCAGCAGGGCCCCGTCCGGCTCCCCCCGCACCCCCAGCCAGCGCAGGGGCTCCGCGATATCCAGTTTCATTTTGTCACCTTCCCGTGGAAAAAGCCGCGTTTCTCTGCCCCAATGGCCTGAAAACGGGGGCGCGCCAACCGTTCCCTCCGCCAGCGGCGGGGGGAAACACGCTTACTCCCCGCGCTCCTCCGGCCCAATGGCCCGGAGCCAGAGGAGTGTCAGCCGTTCCCCCCGCCAGCGGCGGGGGGAACCACGTTATCCGCCGCGCCGCGCCTCCTCCGCCTCAATGGCCCGAAACCGGGGCATGATGCCGATCTTGTCCGGGGTGTGGACGGGGAGCTGGTAGATGTCGTGGCCGGGGAACTGGTTGCCCTCCACCAGACAGGGGCCGTCCGGGGTGAAGCACACGTCCCAGCCCACATAGCCCACCTCCGGGATCACCTGGGCGGCCTCGGTGACCAGGGCCACCGCCCTGTCCCAGTCCGGGAAGGTGAAGCCCTTGATGGGCGTGCCGGTGGCGGGGTGGTTTTCGTACAGGTTCTTCTGCTTGTCCAGCGCCCGGTCGGTGACCGTGCCCGTGGCCGGGTCCATGGGGGCCACCATGCCGCCGCTGTTGAAGTTGTCCACAAACTTGCCGTTGCCGATGCGGAACATGGCGGTGACCAGATAGACCTTGCCGCTCTTCCCCCGGATGGTCACCATGCGCACGGTGTTGATGGCGCCGGGGTAGATGGCCGCCACAGCCGGGTGCTGCTTGATGACCTCCTCCAGTTCCAGCAGGGGGGCCTTCTCCGCCAGACGGTCATAGAGGGCGTCCGGGGAGGGAAAACCGGCGGTGCTCAGCTTCTCGATGCCCCAGCCGCAGCTGCCCCGGGCGGGCTTGGCCATGAACGTGTCATGGCGGGACAGGAAGGAGAGCACCTCCTCCCGGTTGTCCCCGGTCACCGCCACCCAGTCCCGGTGGAGGAACTTCTCAAACCGGGCATTGAACCTGATCTTGTCCCCGAAGTCGTCCATGCGGGTTTTGTCGTTGTACTTCACCACGATGTCATTGTTCCGCCCCCGGGTGAGATAGGTGTCCCGCTGCTCGGGGGTGAGGTCGTACATCTCAAACAGGTCGTAGTCCATGTAGCCCGCGCCGTACTTCACCGCGCACCGGCGCATATCCCGGAGGATGGACAGGCGGGAGCGCCCCGTCTTTTCATGGATGGAACCGATTTTCTCCCACATGGCCTTGTAGTTCATGTTCAGCGCCCGCCGAACCAGATAGTTTACCTTCATACAGACCTCCCAGGCATAGTTGTCCCAAGTCAAAACTGGCTCTATCCTACCACATCCCAGGCGGAAACGCAATGCCTCCAAAATTGCCTTGACAGGCGGCCAGTCTTTATTGTATACTAATCTTGCAAATTTAGTTTACAATGGAGGGCTCTTCTATGACAAAAAAAGTATTCGCCCCAACCCGGCAGCTGACGCTGTGCGCCGTGATGGCTGCGGTGACCTGCGTGATCGCCCCCATCTCCATCCCCACCGGGGGCATCTCCATCACCGGAGGCACCCTGGCGATTTACCTGACGGCCTACCTGCTGGGGGGCGCGTGGGGGACGGTGAGCACCCTGGTGTACCTGCTGGTGGGCTTTGTGGGCCTGCCGGTGTTCAGCAACTACACCGGCGGCGCGGCCCGGCTGCTGGGCCCCACCGGCGGCTATCTGGCGGGTTACCTGCCCATGGCCTTCCTGATGGGGGCCCTGGTTCAATGGTCGCTGCGCCGCTTTTCCGGGGAGGGCAGAGCGCGCTTTGCCCGCGCCGCCGCCCAGTTCCTGGCGCTGGCGCTGGGCACCTGCGTGCTGTACGCCTTCGGCACCGCCTGGTACTGCGTCCAGGCCGAAGTGGGGCTGCAAAAGGCCCTGGCGGCCTGCGTGCTCCCGTTCATCCCCTTCGACCTGATGAAGATGGCCGCCGCCCTGCTGGTGGGCGCGCCCATCCGGCGGCGGCTGGAGCAGTCCGGTTTGCTGTGACCCCAAAGCCCCCGGCCCGGGGGCTTTTTTCTGTCCTCCCCGCGCCGCAGCGGAAAAAGGGGCTTCCTTTTCCCGGCGGTTCGTAGTATGATAGACAGGCATACTACACATGACAACGCGCGCAGCGGGATGGGCGGGTTCCAGCGCCCCCACGCGCTGCCACGCGCGTATGGAGGTCACGATGATACGTCCGCTTGTTTTGGCCGCCGCCTCCCCCGCCCCGGAGGAGAGCGCCCCGCTCACCCTCCAGGGGGCCTGGGACGCCGTGGCGTACGGCGTCACCTGGTTTTTCGGCAACCTGTCCCCCGCCTTCGCCTGGGCCGTGCTTGGGATCGCGGTGTGCGCCGCCTTTTTCGCCTACTACTGGCACTGCCTGCGCCCCCGGCCCCACAGCCTGGAGTGGATCGCCATGGCGGAGGAAACGGCGAAGCCCCGCCGCATGACCCTCGCCCTGCCCTGCCACCCCATGGAGCGCCGGGACATCCTGCCCCTGCTGCTGCTCACGGCGGTGTACGCCTTCACCGCCTTCTTCCGGCTGGGGGATTTCAGCGTCCCCCAGAACCCGGTCAAATTCCAGCAGGGGGACCGGGTGGAATTCTCCTACGACCAGCCGGTGACCGTGGACCGGCTGTCCTTCTACACCTCTCTGGGCACCGGGTACTACACCCTGGAGTGGGAGGACGAGGCCGGAAACTGGCAGGGCGTCAAGCTGGACCAGCCCTACAACTCCCTGTTCAAGTGGCGCGCCCTGGATCTTGCGCGGGTGGACCGGGAGGGCCTGGAAATCAGCGCGGAGAACAAAAACGAGGGCGCGGCCCCTGTGGGCGCGGTCACCGCCTCCCGGTTCCGCCTCACCGCCTCCAGCGCCCCCCGGGAGGAGGGGCTGTGGCTTTCCGAACTGGCCCTGTGGTCAAGCCAGCGCTCCACCCCCCAGAGCGGCGGGAAGGTGGCGGTTCAGCTCCAGTCCCTGCCCGTCCCGGACCATGTGAACGGGGACGGCGCCGCCCTGTTTGACGAGCACCGGCTCTGGGAGCTCAAATCCACCTACATGAACTCGTCCTATTTCGACGAGATCTACCACCCCCGCACCGCCTACGAGCACCTGAACAACATCTATCCCTATGAGGTGTCCCACCCGCCCCTGGGCAAGCTGATTTTGTCCCTGGGCATCATGATGTTCGGCATGGCCCCCTTTGGCTGGCGGTTCATGGGCGCCCTGTTCGGCGTGCTGATGGTGCCGGTGCTGTACGTGTTCCTCAAGAACCTGTTTGGCAAAACCCCGGTGGCCCTGTGCGGCGCGGCGCTGTTCACCTTCGACTTCATGCATCTGGTGCAGACCCGCATCGCCACCATCGACACCTACGGCGTGTTCTTCATCCTGGTGTCCTACTACTTCCTGTACCGCTGGCTGGCCGTCCCGGCGGGGAAGGCGCTGCGGCACTATGTCCTGCCCCTGTTTCTCAGCGGCCTGTTCTGGGGGATCGGCTGCGCCTCCAAGTGGACGGTGGTGTACGCCGGGGCGGGGCTGGCGCTGCTGTGGCTGCTGGGGATGATTTTCAGAGCCGGGGACTGGCGGGAGGCGGAAAACCGCGCCCGGCTGGAGTCCGCCCCCCCGGAGCTCCGCCAGGAGGTGGCCGAGGCCATGTTCCAGGAGGCCCCGCCCCCCTGGGAGCGGCCCCAGGTGCCCTCCTTCGCCGCCCACGTGTGGGGCACCATCGGCCTCTCCGTTCTATTCTTTGTCCTGATTCCAATTTGTGTTTACACCATGTCCTACTTCCCCTACGCCGCGGCAAAGGGCAGCAGCGCCGGCTTTTTCGGGATGGCCGCCCAGTCGTTCACCTGGCTGTTTGACTGTCTGCCCCAGCACCTGGACAAGCTCCCCGCCCACATGGAGCAGCTGGCCCAGACCATGGCGGCGGAGGGCAAAGCCCCCGGCCTGCTGGACCGGATCGGCGGCTTCTTCCAGGTCATCCCCTCCGACAGCTCCCACCCGGTGGATATCATGCTGAAAAACCAGCATTTCATGCTCACCTACCACCAGGGCGTCCACACCCCCCACCCCTACGAGTCCTACTGGTACCAGTGGATCTTCGACGGCCGGCCCATCCTCTATTACCGCGACCTGGATGTGCCCGGAATGAAGAGCCTGTTCGCCTCCTTCAACAACCCGCTGGTGTCCTGGGCGGGGCTGGCGGCCTTTTTCGGCGTGGCCGTTCAGACGGTGCGGCGGAAATGCGGCAGGGGGCTGTTCATCCTCGTGGCCGTCCTGTCCCAGTTCGTGCCCTGGCTGCCCATCGGGCGCGTCCTGTTCGCCTACCACTATTTCCCCACGGTGCTGTTTTTATGCTTTGCCATTGCCTACCTGATGGACGGCATGATGGAGCGGAAACGGAAGGGATACCGGCTGGCGGTGTACGGCTTCACCGGCTGCGCCGCGGCGCTGTACGCCATTTTTTATCCGGAGCTCATCGGCCTCTACGTGCCCACCTGGTATGCCCAGTATTTCCTGCGGTGGTTCCCGTCATGGCCGCTGTAGACGCAAGCTCCACATCCCTCGCCAAGCCCTCCCCCCACAGGGGGGAGGGTGTCAGCCGCAGGCTGACGGGTGAGGGGGGCCCAAGGGAATGCCCATCCCCTCATCCGCCACGGCTTCGCCGTGCCACCTTCCCCCGCAGGGGGAAGGCTATTCTGCGATTCAAGGTGATCTTAAAATGTACCTATGCGACATCCACAGCCACACAAAAATCTCCCACGACAGCCGGGCGGAGCTGAGCGACACCGCCCGGGCCGCCGTCGCCGCCGGCCTGAACGAGTTGTGCGTCACCGACCACTGCGACCTGCTGGACCTGGACGGGAACCCCCGCGCCTCCTTCGACTGGCCCGCCGCCAAGGCGCAGTACCGCGCCGTCAAAGGGGCACTGGGCGGCAAGCTCACCCTGCGCCTGGGGCTGGAGCTGGGCTCCGCCCCCGCCGACCCGGAGGGGGCCCGGGCCATCCTGGCCCAGGGCGGGGAGGAGCTGGACTTTGTGCTGGGCTCCCTCCACAACTGGATCGGCATCCAGGGCGGGCGCGACCTGTACTACTCCGATTTCCACGATGACCCCGCCCTGGCCCGTCTGGCCATGGAGAGCACCCTGGCCCACACCTGGTCGCTGGTGCGGGACTGTCCCGACTGCTACGACAGCCTCGCCCACATCGTCTACCCCCTGCGCTACATCCGCCGGGACGGGGTGGAGCTGTCCATCGCCCAGTACGAGGAGCAGGTGCGGGCGGTCTTCACCGAGGTGGCCCGCACCGGCCACGCCATGGAGGTCAACGTCTGCCGGGGGGAGGACCTGGATTCTTGGCCCCCGCTGCTGCGCTGGTTCCGCGAGTGCGGCGGGGAGCTGGTCACCGTGGGCGCGGACGCCCACCGCCCCCAGGACGTGGGCAAGGGCATCCCCCAGGCCCTGGAGATGATACAAGCGGCCGGCTTCGGCTGTGTCACCACCTATGAGCGCCGCAAGCCGGTGCTCCACAGGCTGTAAAACAAAACAAATGTTTCACGTGAAACAATGGGAGGATGCGTAATGAAGATTTCCATCGCCTGCGACCACGGGGCCTACGAGCTGAAGGAGCGGCTCAAGGCCCATCTGCTCCAGCAGGGGCACGAGGTCATTGACTGCGGCACAAACAGTACGGACAGCTGCGACTACCCCGACTACGCCCGCCCCGCCGCCCAGCTGGTGGCGGACGGGACCTGTGAGCGGGGGGTGGTGCTGTGCACCACCGGCATCGGCGTGAGCATGGCGGCAAACAAGGTGAAGGGGGTGCGCTGCGCCCTGTGCCACGAGCCCCTGTCCGCCGAGATGACCCGCCGCCACAACGACGCCAACGTGCTGGCCATGGGGGCGGGGGTCACCGGGGCCAATCTGGCCGAGCGGATTCTGGACGTGTTTTTGTCCACGGAGTTCGAGGGCGGCCGCCACCGGCGCCGGGTGGACAAGATCATGGAGATCGAGCGGGGGTGAGGGCCCGCTTCCGGCACGAAACGTCTTGCGTTTGGGAACCGGGTAAGATATAATTACGAAAGCAGAACTTCGGGCAAAAATAACGGGAAGAAGGAATCAACGTGAAAAAAAGACTGATCCCCCTGCTCCTGGCGCTGGCCATGGCGCTGCCCCTGGCCGTCCCGGCCTTCGCGGTGGTTGAGGACCCCGACTCCGGCAGCCTGACGGTGGATTTGACCGGGGTGACGGGGGAGGGAGGGCCGGTGCATCTCCCCGAAGACAGGTCTTTCAAGGTGAGGGATTTTACGGACTCTGATCCGAAGGGGGAGGAGTTACATCTTCGCGACGGTTCGCTTGGTGAAAATGCCGGCACATTCATTTTACGTAAGCTGGACTATCAGGACGCCACGAGAACCCTCGGGGCGCTCACCCTCCCCCAGGGCAAGCAGTTCGTCTGGAAGGGCGTGTGTCCCACAGACGACCCCATGGGTATCCGGTTCACGGTTTATGCCGACCCGGACGGCGACGGCGTCTATGACCAGCAGGTCGTAAACAATGTACAGTACAGCTATCAGAAACATGGTTATCGTACCGTGGCCTATTCCGGGCCGAACGGGGACGGCAGTTATACCCACAAGCTGGTGGATGCTGATCCGGAAAAGGGCCTGACCTATGTACCCTATGACAAGGAACGTTTCTATCTCTCTTCGGCGCGCTACTCCAACTGGGCGCCCTCCAGCTTTTGCGCCAACGGCATCGGTATCCAGACCGTCAAGGCCGAGGACGGCAGTTTGACCATCACCGTGGACAGCGACAGCGTGTACGACGTGTTTGGATGCGACACGCTCCTGGATTGGGGATTTTTCGGCCCAATCCAGGAGCGTGAGGACGGCACGGGCATTTCGCACTGCTTGGCCAACGGCACCCTGCTGGTCACCCGGGATATCCCCTCCTTCACCGACACCCCTAGCTGGTGCGAACAGGAAGCCGCCTGGGCCGCCCAGAAGGGCATCACCAAGGGCTACGGCAGCAAGGACAAATTCGCCCCCGGCGTGGAGTGCTCCCAGGTGGAGATTCTGACCTTCCTGTGGCGGGCCGCCGACGAGCCCGAGGCTAAGGAGAAGGCCCCCGTCACCGTGGCGTCCTGGTATCAGGACGCGGTGGACTGGGCCTATGGGGAGGGCTACATCGGCGACGACTTCCAGGCCGACGCCCCCTGCACCCGCGCCCAGGCGGTGAGCTATATCTGGAAGGCCCTGGGCGAAAAAAAGGCCGGAAAGCCGGCCGGCTTCCCCGATGTGGCGGAGGGCGCCCCCTACGCCGCCGCGGCCGACTGGGCTTACGAGGTGGGCGTCATCAAGAGCTACGGCGGAACCGGCGGCTTCGCCCCCAGCATCGTGTGCAGCCGCGGCCAGATCGCCTGTATGCTTTACCGGGCCTACAACTGAACACACGCCAACAGGCCCCCGTCCGCGGACGGGGGCCTGTTTTTTCATTCTCTCAGCAGCTTGTCCAGCTCCTCCGGCGTATACAGGGCATTGAGCGCCGCCAGCAGCGCCTTGGCGCCCATATGCTCGGGCAGGTCCAGCCGCCGGAGCAGCGCGGCCCGCCGCGCCGCCGCGTCCGGCGTCCCGGACAGGCCCAGGGCGAACAGGTCCGCCGGGGTGAGGTCCCCCGCGGGGCGGACAGGCCCGTCCCCGTCCAGCACCGTGGCCCCGGCGTTCAAAATGGCCTGCCGCAATACGTCCGGGGGCATCCCCTCCACCCCCAGCTTGCCCTCGCGGCCGGGGGCGCGCTTGCGCCGCTCCTTGCCGCACACGTCGGGCACATAGGCGTGCTTCACCTGTCCCTTGGGGATGGCCCCCTTGAGGTAGTTCCGGATGACAAACCCAGCCCCGTCCGGGTCGGTGAGGACGATGAGGCCCCGCTTTGCCGCCAGCTTCCGCAGGAACGCCAGCCGCTCCCCGTCCCGGAACACGCCGAAGCCCGCCGTCTCCAAGATCAGGGTGTCCACCACTCCGGACAGGGCGGCCTTGTCGTACCGCCCCTCCACCACCACAGCCTCCCGGATGCGCAGGGGGGCGCTCATCCCGCCGCCCTCCGGCCCGAGGCCAGCTCCATCAGCAGCCCGGTGAGCAGCTCCCCCTCCTGCCCGTAGGCGGCCTTCAGGGCGATGTCCGTCTCCGCGCACCGGCGCACCGCATACCGGCACCAGGGCAGGGAGAACCCCCGGGCCGCGTCCATCAGCTTGTCCGCCGGGTAGGCGGATTTCATCCCCCACAGCTCCATCAGCTCCCCCCGGCCCTTCCCCGCGTCCAGGTACAGCCGGGCGGTGTACAGCTGGCGGAAGTACTTGCCCATGGCGGCCAGGATCATGATGGGGGCCTGCTGGCTGTGGAGCAGGTCGGCCAGCACGGACGCGGCCTTGTCGAAATCCTTGCGGGCCATGGCGTCCGTCATCTGAAACACCACCGCGTCCAGCTTGGGCACGGCCACCGCGTCCATGTCGGCGCGGGTCACCCGGGGGTGGCCGGCGTAGGCGGCGGCCTTGGCGATCTCGGAGGACAGGTCGTGCATCAGGTCGCCGCACAGGAAGATGAGATACCGGGCGTCCTCCGTGTCCACCGTCTTGCCCGCCTTCCGGAACTGGCGGCAGATCCAGTCGGTGAGGTCCCCCTGCCCCTGCCGCTGGAAGTTCACCACCGCCCCCTCCTTTTTCAGCAGGGCCGCCAGCCTGGACCGCCCGTCCGCCTTGTAGGGCAGCAGGTCGTAGACGAACACCAGGCAGCAGTAATCCGGCAGGGCGGACAGGGTGTCCAGCAGCCGCTCCCGGGGCTTCTCCCCCAGGCCGTACAGGTCGAAGTCGGTGACGATCACCAGGGTGCGCCCGCTCATCATGGGCAGGCAGTCCACGGCCTGTTCAATCCAGTCCACCGAGCAGTCCTTCCCCTGGGCGGCGTGGAGGTTGAAGTCCTCCAGCCCCTGGGGCAGCAGGGCCTGCTTCAGCCGGGCCAGATAGTAGTCCCGGAGAAACGCCTCCTCCCCGTGGAAGAGGTAGAGCTTCCGGGGCGCGCCCTCCTGGATGGCCCGCTTCAGCTCCCGCATGGCGGTGTTGTCCACCTTATCCCGTTTTGGCGGCATGGCGTCCGCCCCCTTTCGTTGTAAGTATCCCGGCCTTCCCGCCCCGCACCCGGATGGTGACGGTCCCCTCCTCGTCGGTGCGGCGGACCTGGGAGCCGATGGCCTCCAGCCGGTCCAGCGTCTCGGGCGCGGGGTGGCCGTAGGGATTGTCTGCCCCCGCCGAAATGACCGCGATCTCCGGGGCGGTGGCGCGCAGAAATTCCCCGCAGCTGGAATTTTTGGAGCCGTGGTGCCCCGCCACCAGCACCTCAATATCCGGGATGGGGCAGTATTTCACCAGCATCTTCTCCACAAAGGCGTCCGCGTCCCCGGTGACAAGGACATCGAAGTCCCCGTGGGAGCACAGGGCGAACAGCCCGGACTCGTTGGACGCACCCCCGCCCAGGGGCGGGAACAGGGTGAGCACGGCGTCCCCCAGGGCCAGTTCCGCCGTCTCATCCACCACGATGACCTGCGCCCCCTCCGCCCGCGCCAGTTTCAGCAGGTGCGCGGTGTTTCCGGCGCCGGCGCCGCCGGGGATGGCGATCTTGTCCACCTTCATGCGGTACAGCAGCTGCTCCACCCCGTTGACATGGTCGGCGTCGAAGTGGGTGAGCACCAGCACATCCAGCCGGGTGCGGCCCATGGCGGCAAAATAGTCGGCGGCGGCATCCCCCGCGCTGCGGGCGCCGTCCCCGCCGCAGTCCACCAGCGCCGTCTGCCCGCCGGAAACCAGCGCGGTGGACGACCCCTGGCCCACGTCCAGCACCGCCGCGGTCAAGTCCGCCGTGTCCGCCTCCAGCCGCCCCAGCCCGATGGCCGCGCACAGCAGGACGGCCAGGGCACACGCCGGCACAAGGGGGCCCTTGGCCCGCTCCCTCCCCGCCAGCGCCGCCAGCAGCACCAGGTACGCCGCCGCCAGCCAGATCACGCAGTAGCGGCTGTCCGTGCTCAGGGAGGCGAAAGGGAACCTGCCCAGCAGCAGGACCACCCGCCGGACGTAATGGCCCAGCAGGCCCGCGGCGCCCCCCAGAAGGGCGGCGGGGCCGGGGAACAGCACCGCCAGCGTCCCCAGCGCCAGGGCGCACACCATCAGCAGGCTCAGCGCCCACAGCGCCAGCACATTGGAGATTGGGGACAGCAGAAGAATCTGTCCAAAATACAGCGCGATCAGCGGCACGGTGAGCAGCATGGCCCCCAGGGAGGCGGACACACCCGCCAGCGCCCCCCGGGCCGCCCTCCACAGGGCCAGCCGGAGCCGCTCTCCCTTTCCGGGCCGCAGCGCCTCCAGGGGCCCGCACATCCGCCGGCGCAGCGGCTCAGAGATGAGCAGAATGCCCGCCACCGAAGCAAAGGACAGCTGGAGGCCCACGCTGGCCGCGGCAAAGGGATTCTGAACCAGCAGAACCAGCAGCGCCGCCCCCAGGGCGGAGGGGCTGTCCCCCTCCCGCCGGGCCAGGGGCGCGGCCAGCAGGGCGCACTGCATGATGACCGCCCGGAGGGCCGACGGGGTCCCGCCCGCCATCAGGGCATAGAACACCAGCAGCGGCGCCACCGCCAGGGCGGTGCGCCGGTTCCGGCCGCCCAGCGCCAGAGCCAGCCCCACCAGAAAGCTGATGTGGAAGCCGGACACCACCGCCGCGTGCATCAGCCCCGCCCGGTTGAGGGCGGAATACAGCGTGTCATCCAGCCCCGTCTTGTCCCCCAGGGTGACGGCGGCGGCGATGGGAGCGGCGGTGGCGTCAAAGGCGGCGGAAATACCCGCTTTCAGCCGGTGGGCGCACAGGGCGGGCCAGTGGCGGGGCGGGACGCGCTCCGCCGGGGCAATCTCCGCCTCCCCGCCGCAGTAGGCCAGCAGGTATACCCCCTTGGCGGTGTAGTAGGTGGTCTCATCGCCATAGGCGCGGGTAGAGGACCTGACCCGCGCGGTGCAGGACACCCGGTCGCCGGGCTTCAGCCCCGCCCAGCCCTCCGGGCCGTAGAGCAGGGCGTCCGGCGCGCCAAACCCGCCGTCCAGCCGGATGGTCACGGCGTACCCGCCGATGGAGGTAGGCGCGGGATAGGAGCGCACCTCGCCGGAAATGGCCGTGTCCTCCCCCACCCAGCGCTCCGCCGGGGCGCGGAACAGGGCAAAGTAAGCGCCGGCCCACCCCAGGGCCAGCACCCCGCCCAGGCTCAGCGCCAGCCCCCGGCGGGAGAGCTGGTACAGCGTCCGCCGGGAGCACGGGCCCCCGCCCCCAGGGCGGCGCAGGACAGCGGGGGCCTCCCCGGGTCCGGGCCGGACCGCCAGCCACAGTCCCAGCATCACAGCCAGCAGGGCGGCGGCTGCCGCGGGCGCAGGGCCTGGGTCAAAGCAGCCCGCCCACAGGCAGGCGGCCCCGAAGCCGCCGGAAAACCAGGCCAGTTTCCGCATACCGCCGCCCCCCTCTCTGTCTCTTCCCTATTTTATCCGCAAAGGCGGGACAAGTCAATGTGCGGGCGCAAAATCCCGGGGCTTGTCAAAGCGGGGCAGTTCTGGTATGCTGGCAGGGATAAGGAGATGATCTCGTGTACATATTTGACCTGGACGGCACCATCACCGACACCAACGGCATCTGGCTGGAGGTGGACCGGGAGTTCCTGGCCCGCCGGGGCCTGCCCCACTCCCCTAAGTACCAGCAGGTGGTGGAGCGCTCCATTTTCCCCATTGCGGCGGCGTTCACCAAGGAGTTCTACCATCTGGCCGAGTCCCCGGAGGATATCATGGCGGAGTGGGACGGGCTGGCCGGCCGCCACTACCGGGAGCTGGCCCCGCTGAAGTCTGGAGCGGAGGCGTTCCTGCGCCGGTGCGCCGCCCGGGGCATCCCTATGGCCGTCTTCACCGCCTGCCGCCCCGCCCTGTGCAGCGCCGCGCTGGAGCGGTTCGGGCTGCGTGCGCTGTTTTGCCACGTGGTCTTTGCCGAGGAGATCGGCCTGGAAAAGCGCGACCCCCAGTGCTTCGTCCGGCTCAGCCAGATCATCGGCGCGCGGCCGGAGGACTGCACCCTCTTTGACGACAGCCCGGACAACTGCGCCACCGCCGCCCGCGCCGGGATGGGGACGGTGGGGGTGTACGACGCCTATTACGCCCACCGTCAGGAGGAGCTGCGGTCAGTGTGCGCCCGGTACATCCGCTCCTTTGAGGAGCTGGCGGGGGAATAGGTTGGCAAATCCCTCCCTTCCCACATAGAATGTGGAGCAAAGGAGGTGTTTTACCACATGGAAAATATGATCCCATGCCCGGCGGTGGACCAGGAGGTGTTCCAGCGGGTATGGCAGCGGGTGATGGAGGGCCGCGATCCGGCGGGCAGCCCCATCCAATCCGGCCCGCCTGTTGGGGAGGGCGACCTGTCCTGCGCGTGCCTGGAGGCGCTGATACGCCAAAACAGCGCGGGCCTTCCCCCCGAATGCGCGGGCGGCGGGGAGCCTCCCGCCGAGCCGGCCCCGCCCGCGGGGCCGGAGCTGCCCGGGGAGCCCCAGCCTCCCGCCGCGGAGCCCGGCCCGGAGGCGCCCGCCCCGGAATCTCCCGGCCCGGACAGCGCCCCGGAGGGATGCACGCCCCCCTCCGGCCGCCCCTGCCGGGGGAACGACCTGCCCCAGTCCTGGGAAGCGCCCCAGAACACCGATGACCGCACCGCCCGGATGCGCCGCCACGTGATGGACGCGCTGGAGGGCTGGCAGTTCTACCGCCACCTGTCCCGGCGGGCCCGGGGCGGCTGCGCCCGCACGCTGAACGCCATGGCGGGAGAGCAGCACAGAGAGGCCCGCAGGCTGGCCGCCGCGTATTTCCTGCTCACCGGGCTGCGTTATTGGCCCACCGAGCTGCTGGGCGCCCCGGCCATCCCCTCCTATTGGGGGGCGCTGCGCCAGCGCCACCAGGCGGAGCAGCGGCTGGAAAACTCCTTCCGGCTGGCGGCGGACGACTGGGACGACCAGGAGATGCTCGCCCTGTACAACGGGCTGGCCGACGGCTGCCAGGGCCGGTGCCGGCAGCTCCGGGAGCTGCTGGAGCAGGACATTACTTAGAAGCTGTGCCAACAGCCCCAGCACACATCCCTGCGGCGCAAACCGCCGTGCGGAAGGGGCCGCAGGGGCCTTTGGCCCCGGCGGTCCCTTTTCCGTCCCCTGTCCCTGTACTTTTTCTCCCCGGTCTGGTATAATGCTTCTACTTGACGAAAAGGATCTGATTACATATGCTCACGCCGGAACAGACGCTGGACTTTTGCCGCCTCCGCCGGGAGGTCATCGGCCAGAACTACAAAAACCTCAACCCCGAGCAGCGAAAGGCCGTGCTGGCCACCGAGGGGCCCCTGCTGCTGCTGGCGGGGGCGGGGTCGGGCAAGACCACCGTGCTCATCCACCGGGTGGCCAACCTCATCCGCTACGGCCGGGGGTCGGACTGCCTGGAGGCGCCCGAGTGGGCCACCCCGGACGATCTGGCCTTTCTCAGAGAGTACGCCGCCCAGCCCGACCAGGAACAGCGCCTCCGGGCCGACCGGCTGTGCGCCGTGGAGCCCGCCGCCCCCTGGTCCATCATCGCCATCACCTTCACCAACAAGGCCGCCGGGGAGCTGAAGGCCCGCCTGGAACGGATGCTGGGCCCCTCCGCTCGGGACGTGTGGGCCTCCACCTTCCACTCCGCCTGCGTGCGCATCCTCCGCCGGGACATTGAAAAGCTGGGCTTCCCCTCCTCCTTCACCATCTACGACACCGACGACTCCACTCGGGTGATGAAGGACTGCCTCAAGGAGCTGAGCTTTGACGACAAGCAGTTCCCCGCCCGCTCGGTGCTGGGGACCATCTCCCGGGCCAAGGACAAGCTCCAGCTGGCGGCGGACTTCGCCCGGGACGCGGACACGTCCGGCGACTTCCGGCTGCAAAAGACCGCGCGGCTGTACACGGAGTATGAGAAGCGGCTGTGGGAGGCCGGGGCGCTGGACTTCGACGACATCATCCTGCACACCGTGCGGCTGCTCCAGGAGCACGATGACGTTTTGAAATATTACCAGAAAAAATTCCGCTATGTGCTCATCGACGAGTACCAGGACACCAACAATCTGCAATATCTCCTGGCCTCCCTGCTGGCGGGCGGGCGGGAGAACATCTGCGTGGTGGGAGACGACGACCAGTCCATCTACCGCTTCCGGGGGGCCACCATTGAAAACATCCTGTCCTTCGAGGACCAGTACAGGGGCTGCCGCACCATCCGGCTGGAGCAGAACTACCGCTCCACCAAGAACATCCTGGCCGCGGCCAACGCCGTCATCCGCCACAACCAGGGCCGCAAGGGCAAGGAGCTGTGGACCGCGGGGCGGGAGGGGGGCAAGGTGCAGCTCTACACCGCCATGAACGAGAACGACGAGGCCCGCTTTGTGGCGGACAAGCTGATGGAGGACTACCGGGCCGGGAAAAAGTGGAACACCCACGCCATCCTCTACCGGATGAACGCCCAGTCCAACCAGCTGGAGGTGGCGTTTAAGAGGAGCGGCATCCCCTACAAGGTCATCGGCGGCACCCGGTTCTTCGACCGGGCGGAGGTCAAGGATATGCTGGCCTACCTGTGCGTGATCCACAACCACGCCGACGACCTGCGCCTCACCCGCATCATCAACAATCCCCCCCGGGGCATCGGCCCCACTACGGTGGAGCGGGCCCGGGGCATCGCCCTGCGGGAAGGGCTGTCCCTGTGGGACGTGGTGTCCCGCGCCGGGGCGTACCCGGAGCTGCAAAAGGCCGCCCCCAGGCTGGGGCAGTTCGCCTCCATGGTGGAGGAGCTCACCGCCCTGTCCCGCACCATGGCCCTGCCCGATTTCTACGAGGAGGCGGCGGCCCGGACGGGCTATGCCGCCGCCCTCCAGATGAAAAACGACATCGAGAGCCGCACCCGGCTGGAGAACGTGCGGGAGCTGCTCACCTCCATCAACGGCTACGTGGACAGCGCCGAAGGGGAGCCCTCCCTGGCGGGATTCCTGGATGAGATCGCGCTGTACACCGACCTGGACAGCCACGACCCCGACGAGGACGCGGTGGTGATGATGACCATGCACTCCGCCAAGGGGCTGGAATTTCCCACGGTGTTCGTGGTGGGGATGGAGGAGGGCATCTTCCCCGGCATCCGGGCCATCGGCGAGGCGGAGGAGATGGAGGAGGAGCGGAGGCTGTGCTACGTGGCGCTGACCCGCGCCAAGGAGCGGCTGTACCTCACCTGCGCGGGCCAGCGGATGCTGTTTGGCCGCACCAGCACCAACCGGCCCTCCCGGTTCGCCGGGGAAATCCCTTCCGAGCTGCTGGAGCAGTCCGGGCGCTCCTATCTGGACCCCGCCCCCACAGGCGGGGACTGGGACGGGTTCGACCAGACCCCCCGGGTGTCCACCTGGCGGGAGCCCTACCGCCAGACAGAGGCCCGGCCCGCATACGGGGACGGGGAACGGCGAAGTGCTTACGCCCCCGGACGGCCCCAGAAAGCTGCTCCCTCCCGGCCCGCGTTCCAGTCTGCGGCGTCCCAGCCCTCCGCCGCTCTGCCCGACTACCAGAAGGGGGATATGCTGGAGCACAAGGCCTTCGGCCGGGGGATGGTGCTGTCCACCCAGAAGGTGGGCGGGGACATCCTGCTGGAGATCGCCTTCGACAATGTGGGCACCAAGCGCCTCATGCTGAAATTCACCGCCCAGCACATGAAGAAGCTGTAACGCGTCATCCCGTGGCAGAACACGACACTTTCCCGGAAATTTGTTGTTCCATATCAATAAACGCGCCGCTATAATGGGACCATCATCAGAAAAGGAGATGTCCCCATGAACAACCTGAACAGCGTATACGCGGAAAAAATCGCCTCGGAATATGCCCAAAAGCCAGTTTCCAAGCTGGTTTCCCTGAAAAAGCTGGACAAGAAAGCGAAGCTTCCGTCCCAGGTATTCGCCTTTACCTTCGGCATTTTCGGCGCCCTGATCCTGGGCGTGGGGATGTGCCTGTGCATGGGCCAGATCGGCCAGGGACTGCCCATGGCCATGCCTCTTGGGGTCGCCGTCGGTGCAACGGGGATCGCCATGGTCTGCGTCAATTATCCCATTTACAAAAAGCTGCTGGAGAAGGGGAAAAAGAAATACGCCTTTGAGATCATGGAGCTGGCAAAGGAGATCACGGCGGAAAACGCCTGACTCCACGGAGGAGGAAAAGCGGATGACCCGGTCGGAGAGCAAGTATTTCCACACGGCCCGGCGGATGGACGAGGCGCTGCTCTCCCTCCTGCTGGAAAAGGAGTTCGGGTACATCACGGTCAAGGACGTCTGCGCCCGGGCCGGGGTCAGCCGCTCCACCTTTTACCTGCACTATGAGAACACCACCGACCTGCTTGTGGAGACCCTGGGGCTGGTTCACGGGCGGTTCCAGATGAGCTTCCCCGAGCCGGAGGCGGCGGGCGCCGCCGTCGCCGCGCGCCCGAAGGAGGAGCTGTTTTTCATCACCGACCGCTGGCTGATCCCCTATCTGGAGCTCGTGAAGGAAAACCGGCACATCTACAAGGCGATCCACACCCAAATGGACGTTTTCAACGCGGAGCGCGCCTATGCCCAGCTGTTTCAAGCCCTGTTCTCCCCCATCCTCTCCCGGTACGGGGTGGATCGGGAGAGGCACGGGTACATCATGGAATTTTACCGCTATGGCCTGGTGGCGGTGCTGATGAAGTGGGTGGAGGCGGACTGCGGGGAGAGCCCCGCCGAAATCGCCCAGGTCATCAAGCTCTGCGTGGGAGGTGGGGCCAGTGAAAGATGATCCCAGCCATCGCCCCGGCGGCCTGCACGACCTGCAAAATATTTTCCGCCTCCGGTTCCAGAAGGCCGGGAACGACCCGCTCCGGCGGGGAGCTGAGTTCTGCAGGAATTGATAAAGACCGTTTTCAGGGGGTCTTTACCGTCAAAAAAAGCACCCGCCCCATTCAAAACGGGGTGGGTGCTTTTTTGTCAGCGCCTGCCTTTGCACAGGGCTTCTCCGTCACTCCACGGTTTTCAGGCTCTCCACCATGTCCACCTTTTTCAGCTTGAAGTGGGCCGCGATGTTCACCGCCACGGAGAACACCACCGTCAGCGCCGCCGCCAGCACATAGGCGTAGGGGGGCGCGGTGCGGCCGAACATCACCAGCTCCACCTCCACCGTCAGCACCATCCAGGCGTGGAGGAAGCGGCCCATCACCAGCCCCAGGACGATGCCAAACAGCGTCAGGAACACGTTTTCCCGGTAGACGTAGGCGGTGACCTCCCGGTCGAAGAAGCCCAGCACCTTCAGGGTGGCCAGCTCCCGGGTGCGCTCGGTGATATTGATGTTGGTCAGGTTGTAGAGCACCACAAAGGCCAGGGCCGCCGCCGCCAAAATGATGATGACCACGGCGTAGTCAATGGCCTCCATACTGTCGGTGAAGTTGTCCCGCAGGGTGGCGATATAGGAATAGGAGTCCACCCCGTCCATGGCCATCAGCTGGTTGGACACGGTGTCGGACTCCGCCTCCCCCGCCCCGCCGGCATAGCGCAGGAGCACGGTGTTCCGCTCCGGGGCCCCGCCGAACAGCGCCCGGTAGCAGGGCTCGGACAGGTATACGTAGTGGGCCACATAGTTCTCCGCGATGTCGGCCACCCGGACCTCCACCCGTCTCCCGTCGTCGTCCAGGGTGATGGCGTCCCCCACGGACACCTCCAGCAGCTCGGACAGCTTTTCCGTGATGACCACCCCGTCGTCCGGCAGCAGTACCGGCTCATTGCCGGTGCGGCGGCCCAGACGGATGAACTGGTTGAAACGCTCCAGATCGTCCACGGCAAACAGGCTGACGCTCTGGGCGGGCCCGGCCCCGGACGCGTCCAGCATGGTCTGGCTGGTGGGCAGGTAGTCCTCAATCCAGGGGCTGTCCGTAAGGTAGTCCTCCACCTCCGCCACCTCATACGCCCTGGCGTGCTTGTCCAGGCCCAGCTCCGCGTCATAGAGAAACACGTGGTCAAACTGCTGGTCCAGGATGGAGAAGATGGACTCGTGGAGGCCGAAGCCGGTGACGATCAGGGCGGTGCAGCCGCCGATGCCGATCACCGTCATCCAGAACCGGCGCTGGTAGCGGAACAGGTTGCGCATGGTCACCTTCCAGGTGAAGGTCAGCCGCTTCCACACAAAGCCCACCCGCTCCAGCAGCACCCGCCGCCCCGCCTTGGGCGCCCGGGGCCGCATGAGGTTGGCCGGGGTGGCGATGAGGGTGGACAGGCAGGCCCACAGCGCCGCCCCGGTGGTGCAGGCCGCCGCGGCCAGCACCGCCCCGATGTACAGCCCCACCTGGGGCTTGAACTCCAGGGCGGGGATGGCATACATGATGTTGAACGCGTTGGCGATCACCGCCGGGATCAGGGTGCAGCCCAGCAGCAGGCCCAGGACCCCGCCGATCAGGCTGGCCGAAAAGGCGTAGCCGATGTACTTCCGGGAGATAGCCAGCCGGGAAAAGCCCATGGCCTTCAGCGAGCCGATCTGGGTGCGCTGCTCCTCCACCATGCGGGTCATGGTGGTCAGGCAGGCCAGCGCCGCCACCAGGAAGAAGATCACGGGGAACACGTTGGCCAGATTGCTCACCCGGTCCGAGTCCTGGGAATAGCCCACGATGCCCGCGTTGGTAAACCGGCTGAGGACGTACCACTCGCACTCCTCCACGTCGTCCAGCTCGTCCTGGGCGTCGTCCAACTTGCGCTGGGCGTCGGCGATCTCCTCGTCCGCCTCCTTTTTCCCGTCCTCGTACTCCTTGAGGCCGTCGGCGTATTCCGTTTCGCCGTCGTTGAGCTCCTGGAGCGCGTCGGCCAGCTCCTGCCGCCCCTCCCGGCGGGCGCGGCGCAGGTCTGACACACCCTTGTTGTACTCCGCCCAGCCGTCGGCCAGGTCGATCTCCCCCTGGTCCAGGTCGGCTTTCGCGTCGGCCAGCTCCCGCTCCGCGTCCTCCAGCTCGGCTTTCGCGTCGGCCAGCTCTTTTTTGGCGTCCGCCAGCTCCGCCGCGCCCTCGTCCAGCTCCGCCTTGGCGTCGGCCAGTTCACCCTGGGCCCCGTCCAGTTCCTCCCTGGCTCTGTCCAGCTCGGCCTTGGCCTCGTTCAGCTCCCGCTTTCCGGCGGACAGCTCCGCCTTGGCCCCATCCAACTGGGCCTTGGCCTGGGCCAGCTGGGCCTTGGCGGTCTCCAGCTTTTCCTGCCCCTCCTGCGCCGCCGCCATCAGCTTCGCCTTAGCGGCGTCAAACTGCTCCTGGCTGATTGCCCCCTGGGCAAGCTGCTCCTGCAATGCCGCCAATGCCGCCTGGAGCTGCGCCGCCCCCTCGGCCTCCTGGCGCTCCAGCTGGGCCTTACCTTCGTTATACTGCCTCAGCCCCTCGCTGTACTGCCTCTGGCCGGCTTGGTAGTCGGACAGTCCGCTCTGGTACTGCCGCAGCCCGTCCTCATATTCCGCTTTGCCGTCCTCGTATTCCCTGAGGCCGTCCTCATACTTCGCTTTGCCGTCCTCATACTCGGCCAGCCCGTCCTGGTACTCCGCCCAGCCGTCCTCGTATTTTTTCAGGCCGTCCTGGTACTCGGCCAGCCCGTCCTCGTACTTCCGCCGCCCGTCGGCCAGATCGTCCTCTCCCTGACGCAAATCGGCCAGGGCGTCGTCCAGCTTGTTCTGGGCGTCCCGGGTCTCCCGTTCCAGGGTCTTCTCTCCGTCGCGGTACTCCTCCCAGCCCTCGTCCAGCTCCCGCCGTCCGTCCTGGAGCTCCTGCCAGGCATCGGCCAGCTCCTTGTCCGCGTCCGCCTTGGCGTCCTCAAACTCCCGCCGGGCGTCGTCCAGCTCGGCCTGGGCGTCCCCCACCAGGGTGTCATAGCGCAGCTGGGCGCGCTGGTCCGCCAGGGGGTCCAGGCTGTCCACCAGGGCGTCGATTTTGTCCTCATACTCGTCCCCATAGGTGTCCAGCGCCGCCAGCCCCTCCCCGGTGAAGTAGGCGCAGGTGTAGTGCTCAAAGGTGAAATTCTCCCCCGGCACGTAGACGAAAGCGTCCACTGAGCCGCTGCCCAGGGAGGACGTGCCCCGGTCCAGCCCCACGTACAGCGGGGAGTCCGCCACCCCCACAATGGTATAGGCGGTGTTCTCCAGCTCGCCCTCGCGGTCCTCGGGCAGGGACAGCTCCAGCCGGTCTCCCACCGCAAGGCCCAGCTTCACCAGCAGCAGGCTCTCGGTGACACACTCGTCCGCGGCCTGGGGCAGGCGGCCCTCCTTCACCTCCAGCAGGTTGAGCCGCTCCGGCAGGGATCGCACGTTGACGATGCGGTCGGTGGCCACGGCGTCCAGGTCCCGGCAACCCTCCACCTCCTCTATGCCCGCCGCCACGGCCAGGGCGTCCAGATCCCCGTCCGTCAGGCCCAGGGTGGACAGCACATAGCCGTCCATCAGGCGGGTGCGGTCGTAGTAGTTGTCGGCGGTGTACTGCATATCCGGCGCGGCGGTGCGCAGACCGGACAAGAAGGCCACCGCCAGCGCCGCCAGCACCAGAATGGACACATACCGGTTGAAGGTGTTCCGGACCTCCCGGAGCGCGTCGGTGGCGAGGCGGTTTTTTCGCTTTGCCGTTACCATTCGATCTCCTCCACCGGGGTGGGGCTGGCGTTGCGCTCCACCCCCGCCACCCTGCCGCTCTTGATGTGGATCACCTTGTCAGCCATGGGAGTGAGGGCGGTGTTGTGGGTGATGACGATAACCGTCATGCCCTCCTGGCGGCAGGTGTCCTGAAGGAGCTTCAAAATCGCCTTGCCGGTGACATAGTCCAGGGCCCCGGTGGGCTCGTCGCACAGCAGCAGCTTGGGGTTTTTGGCCAGGGCCCGGGCGATGGCCACCCGCTGCTGCTCGCCGCCGGACAGCTGGGCGGGGAAGTTGTCCAGCCGTCCCCCCAGCCCCACCCGTTCCAGCACCTCCCGGGCGTCCAGGGGGTCCCGGCAGATCTGGGCGGCCAGCTCCACGTTCTCCAGGGCGGTGAGGTTCTGCACCAGGTTGTAGAACTGGAACACGAAGCCGATGTCGTGCCGCCGGTAGGCGGTGAGCTGCTTGGCGTTGTAGCCGCTCACCACCGCGCCGTCCACGGTGATGACGCCGCCGGAACAGGCGTCCATCCCCCCCAGCATATTGAGCACGGTGGTCTTGCCCGCGCCGGAGGGGCCCACGATGACGGTGAACTCCCCCTTGTCCACGGTGAAGTCCACCCCGTCCACCGCCTTGATGGTGACCTCGCCCATTTTATACTCTTTTTTCACGTTCTCAAAGGATATGTAGCTCATCGCTTCCTCCATCCGCCGCAGGGGCGGTTCCCCGTTTCACTTACCTGTATCTTATCCTTTCCCAATGGGAAACGCAACTGTTTCCGGAAAAAGTTCAAGGTTTTTTCACAAGCTTCCGGGAATAATTGGACAGACGGAGAAACATGTCCGTCTGCGGGCAGTTGCGGTTGACTAACCGGGGGGCGCGGGGGTAAAATACGCGAAACAGATAAGGGAGTAGTCGGCGGGACCCTGCGGGCCCCGCGGTGCAGTCAACATACTGGCGCGGTTCGCGCCTGGCTGTTCCTTCCGTGACAAGACTTATCCGCGATGGGTGCGGGTATAGTCTCTTTTTTTATTCTCCCGCATACCTTCAAACAAAAGAAGGGATGATGTATTATGGGATTTGGGGAGCTGTTGGTTCTGGCCGTGGGCCTGTCCATGGACGCGTTCGCGGTGTCCATCTGCAAGGGGCTGTCCATCCGGGCGCTGATGCCCCGTCACGCCGTCATCGTGGGGCTGTGGTTCGGGGCCTTTCAGGCCCTCATGCCCCTGGCGGGCTGGCTGCTGGGGTCCTCCTTTGCCGGCATGATTGAGGCGGTGGACCACTGGATCGCCTTCGCGCTGCTGGCCCTCATCGGCGGCAACATGGTCCGGGAGGCCCTGGGCGGCGGGGAGGAGGAGTGCGACCCCTCCCTGGCCCCCCTGACCATGCTGGTGCTGGCGGTGGCCACCTCCATCGACGCCCTGGCGGTGGGGGTCACCTTCGCCTTCCTCCGGGTGGACATCCTCCCCGCTGTGGCCCTCATCGGCGTGTGCACCTTTGCCATCTCCGCCGCCGGGGTGAAGGTGGGCAACGTGTTCGGCGCGCGGTACAAATCCAAGGCCGAGCTGGCCGGCGGGGTGGTGCTGGTGCTCATCGGGCTGAAGATCCTGCTGGAGCATCTGGGGCTGCTGCCGTTCTGAACCTGTCCGCCGGAGAGGCGGCCGCCCCGTGCGGCCGCCTTTTCCCTGTTGAAATAGCCCGGTAAATTTGATATAATAGGTTGTTATCCTGGAAATAATCGCTCTGGACCGGGCGGCTGGGAGGGGGAGACGGCGCAATGAAATACCAAAACTGGGATCTGCGTCCCGCCCCCGCGCCCGGCGTCCGGCGCTCTCTGGAAGAGGCCGGCCTGTCCCCCCTGTGCGCCCAGGTGCTGGCCGCCCGGGGATTGGACGGCCACCAGGCCGCCGCCCAGTTCCTCTCCAGCGGCCCGGAGCGCTTTCACGACCCCTTTCTCCTCACGGACATGGACAAGGCCGCGGCCCGGGTCCGGCAGGCCCTGGACCGCCATGAGGCCATCGCCGTGTACGGCGACTACGACGTGGACGGCATCACCGCCACCTGCCTGCTCACCGAGGCGCTGGTCCGGCTGGGCGGCGAGGTGGTCAGCTACATCCCCGACCGCTCGGAGGAGGGCTACGGCCTCAACACAGGGGCGGTGTCCCGGCTGGCGGAGCGGGGGGTGTCCCTCATCGTCACGGTGGACTGCGGCATCACCGCCGTGGATGAGGTGGAGTTCGCCCGCTCGCTGGGGGTGGACGTGGTGGTCACCGACCACCACCACTGCAAGGACAAGCTCCCCGCAGCCGTGGCCGTGGTGGACCCCCGCCGCCCCGGCTGCCCCTATCCCTTCCCCGAGCTGGCGGGGGTCGGGGTGGCGCTGAAGCTGGCCCAGGCCCTGGTCCCCGCCGGGGAGCGGGAGGCCGTATTCCGCCGCGCCGGCGAGCTGGCCGCCATCGGCACCGTGGCCGACGTGATGCGCCTCACCGACGAGAACCGCGCCCTGGTGCGCCAGGGGCTGGAGCTGCTGGCCCACACCCGCCGCCCCGGCCTGCGCGCCCTGCTGCGGGAGGCGGGGCTGGACCCGGGCGCCGTGCCCACCGCCGTCACCGTCAGCTACGGCCTGGCCCCCCGGATCAACGCCGCCGGGCGGATGGAACAGGCCATGGCCGCCCTGGAGCTGCTGCTCACCCGGGACGAGGAGCGGGGGGAGGCCCTGGCCCATGCCCTGTGCCGGCTGAACCGGGAGCGTCAGGCCATCGAACAGGACATTTTTGACCAGTGCCTGTCCATGCTGGGCGAGCCCCTGGACGACCCCTGCATCGTCCTGGCCGGAGAGGGCTGGCACCAGGGGGTGGTGGGAATCGTGGCCTCCCGCCTGTCGGAGAAATATTCCCGCCCCGCTTTCATGATCTGCCTGGAAAACCGCCGCGGCAAAGGCTCGTGCCGCTCCTTCGGCGGGTTCAACCTCTTCGCCGCCCTGGAGCAGTGCGCCCCCCTGCTGGAGGGCTACGGCGGCCATGAGATGGCGGCGGGCTTCACCATCCGGGAGGAAAACATCCCCCTGCTGGCCCAGCGGCTCAACGCCCTGGTGTCCAGCTACGCCGGGGGCGCCCCCATGGAGGCGTCCATCGACGTGGACGCGGAGGTGGAGCACTGCGCCCTGCTCACCGCCGCCCAGGTGGAGTCCCTGTCCCTCCTGGAGCCCTTCGGCCCGGGTAATCCCAAACCCGTGTTCCTGCTGCGCGGGGCCTGCGCGGCCTCCTGCTGCGACGTGGGGGGCGGGCGGCACCTGAAGATGAAGCTGCGGCGGGACGGAATGCTGATGGACGCCATCTTTTTCTCCGCCAACGCCGCCGCCTGCGGCGTGTCCCCGGGGGACCGGCTGGATGTGATTTTCACCCCCCAGATCAATGAGTTCCGGGGCAGCCGCGCCGTGCAGCTCCAGCTGTGCGACCTGCGCCCCGCCCCCGCCCGCGCCGCGCTGGAGCAGGAGCTGTTCCAGCGGCTGCGGGAGGGGGAGTGCCTGTCCCGGTGGGAGGCGGGGCTGCTGATGCCCACCCGGCGGGACTTCGCGCGGCTGTGGCGGTTTTTGGAGCACAACGCCGTGGGCGGCTGGATGGACGCCGGACCCGCCCTGCTCCGGCAGGCCGCCCGCCAGGCCGACGGCCGCGCCGCCTATGGCCGCACCCTGGTATGCCTCTACGTAATGGGGGACCGGGGGCTGATCCGCCTGGAGGAGAACCGGCTGCGGCTGTGCCGTCCCATGGACAAGGTGGATCTGGAGCAGGCCGAGCTGATGCGCCGGCTGAGGGCCCTTCTGGACGGCGAGCTGATATAAATCCACCGGACGGGGTGTCCGGGGAGGAGGTACCACTATGGATCTGGCCCATGAGAAATACGAGGCGCTGGCACGCCACATACTGGACGCCAACCCCGGCGCGGATATAGAACGCATCCGCGCGGCCTTTGAATACGCCAACGGCCACCACGGGCCCCAGCTGCGCAAGAGCGGCGAGCCCTATATCATCCACCCCATCGCCGTGGCGGAGATCATCAATGAGCTGGAGCTGGACCAGGACTCCATCGTGGCCGCCCTGCTCCACGACTGCATTGAGGACACCGACTCCACCCACGCCGACATCGCCCGCCTCTTCGGCGCTCAGGTGGCCGACCTGGTGGAGGGGGTCACCAAGCTCACCCGGATGCAGTACACCTCCCGGGAGGACGAGCAGATGGAGAACCTGCGCAAGATGTTCATGGCCATGGCCAAGGACGTGCGGGTCATCCTCATCAAGCTGTGCGACCGGCTCCACAATATGCGCACACTCCAGTACCAGTCCGACGTCAAGCAGAAGGAGAAGGCCCTGGAGACCATGGAGGTCTATGCCCCCATCGCCCACCGCCTGGGAATGCAGAAGCTGAAGTGGGAGCTGGAGGATCTGGCCCTGGAATACCTGGACCCCGTGGGCTACCACGACGTGAAGGCGGAACTGGCCAACATCACCACCCTCCACGCGGGCTTTGTGGACAATATGCAGGCCCATATTGAAAACCGTCTGGCGGAGGAGGGCGTGCGCTGCAAGGTGTACGGTCGGGTGAAGCACCTCTATTCCATCTACCGCAAGATGTACGCCCAGAACAAGACCCTCAACGAGATTTTTGACCTGTACGCCTTCCGGGTCATTGTGGACGATATCCCCGCCTGCTACAACGTGCTGGGCTGCGTCCACGATATGTTCAAGCCGGTTCTGGGCCGGTTCAAGGACTATATCGGCACCCCCAAGCCCAACGGCTACCAGTCCCTGCACACCACCGTGGTGGGCCGGGAGGGCATCCCCTTCGAGATCCAGATCCGCACCTGGGAGATGCACCAGACCGCCGAATACGGCGTGGCCGCCCACTGGAAATACAAGCAGGGCATGGCCAACGACAAATTGGGCACTGAGCGGGAGTTCGAGTGGGTGCGCCGCCTGCTGGAGAGCCAGCAGGACACCGACCCGGACGAGTTCGTCCACTCCCTCCGGGTGGATATGTTCTCCGACGAGGTGTTCGTGTTCACCCCCAACGGGGACGTGAAGAGCCTGCCCGCCGGGGCCACCCCCATCGACTTCGCCTACTCCATCCACTCCGCCATCGGCAATTCCATGACCGGGGCCCGGGTGAACGGGCGCATCGTCACCTTTGAGACGCCGCTGAAAAACGGCGACATTGTGGAGATCATCACCTCCAAGTCCGCCCGGGGCCCCAGCCGGGACTGGATGAAGATCTGCAAGTCCAACGAGGCCCGCAACAAGATCCGCCAGTGGTTCAAGAAGGAGCGCCGGGAGGAGAACATCGCCACCGGCCGGGCCATGTTCGAGTCCGAGCTGAAGCACGCGGGGCTCACCCTGGCCGCCATCACCGCCAGCTCCGACCTGCTGGACTGCCTGCTCAAGCGGGTGCGCTTCGGCGCCCTGGACGAGCTGTACGCCGCCATCGGCTACGGCGGGCTGTCCGCCCAGAAGGCCGCCGGCCGCATCAAGGAGGAGATGACCCGGCTGGGCCGGCTGGAGCGCCAGCGTGCGGAGGCCGAGGCCATGCAGGCCGCCGCCGCATCCGGCGAGACGGTGTTCCCCTCCACCGGCAAAACCGCCGCCGCGCCCCCCTCCCGCCACTCTGCCAGCGGCATCATCGTGGAGGGGCTGGACAACTGCATGGTGAAGTTCTCCAAATGCTGCACCCCCGTCCCCGGCGATCCTGTGGTGGGCTTCATCACCAAGGGCTACGGCGTGTCCATCCACCGCAGGGACTGCCCCAACGCCGACCCCGCGCGGCGCAGGCCGGAGGAACAGGGCCGCTGGATCAGCGTGGCCTGGGCGGACACCGGGGACGCCACCTTCCGCACCTCCCTGGAGATTTCCGCCAAGGACCGGGACGGCCTGGCCCTGGACGTGGCCATGGCCCTGTCCGCCCAGAAGGCCAAGCTGAACAACCTGTCCGCCCGCAGCCAGCCCGACGGCTACGCCATCATCAACCTGGAGCTGGCCGTTCAGGGGCAGGGCGAGCTGTCCCGGGTCATCAACAAGCTGTCCCAGATTCCGGGGGTATTCCTGGTGAAACGGGCGGGGGGATAGCCCCCTGCGAGGGGCCGCGCGCCTCCGGCGGGGTTACTTTCTCTCACGCGAGAGAAAGTAACCAAAGAGCGCGCATAGGGGGTTCCCCCCTATGTATCCCCTTCTTCCTTTGAACACGCATCTCAATCATTTCCGGCGCCAGCGGATCGGGACTGGCTTCTTCCCTATTGGTGCTGCCGCTCGTGCCTGTTTACCGGACATGGCAGAGCCCACGGTTTTGCGCCTAAGTGGCGGGCTGTTCCCTCATTTACTAACGCAAAGGAGCCTGATTTCAAGTGTCAGAGCATAAAATCCAGCCCCTGCTCTTCGGCGGCGACATCAACGTCTACAGCGTGGCCCGGGCCTTTCACGAGGCCTACGGGGTGAAGAGCATCGCCTTCGGCAAGTACGCCGCCACCTTCCCCTGCGCCTACAGCGCCATCATCGACTACCGGCCCTGCCTGGAAAACGAGGACGCGGCCGTGTTCCTCCAGAACGTGAAAAACGTGGCGGCGGAGTGCCCGGACAAGACGGTGCTGGTCATCGGCTGCGGGGACAGCTATGTCAAGCTGGCCGCCCACCTCAAGGGGCAGTTCCCGGAGAATGTGAAGTGCAACTATATCAGCGGGGAACTGCTGGACAAGCTCACCGACAAGGAGCAGTTCTACGCCCTGTGCGACCAGTACGGCATCGACCACCCGGCCACCTTCGTGTACTCGGGGGACATGGGCCATGAGTTCACGCTGCCCTGGGGCGCGCCCTTTGTGGCCAAGCCCGCCGACGGCGTGGCCTACTGGGCCACGGGGCACAGCGAGCTGAAAAAGGTGTACATCTGCCAGACGTGGAACGAGCTGCTCTCCGCCCTGGACCAGGTGTACGCCGCCGGCTATCCGGGAAAGATGATTTTGCAGGAGTTCATCCCCGGGGACGACACCTATATGCGGGTGCTCACCAACTACTCCGACCAGCACGGGAAAGTGAAGCTGATGTGCCTGGGCCATGTACTGTTGGAGGAGCACTCCCCCCACGGCATCGGCAACCACGCCGTCATCATCACCGAGCACGACCAGGGCCTGTGCGATCAAATACGGGGAATGCTGGAGGACATCGGCTATGCGGGCTTCTCCAACTTCGACATCAAGTACGACCAGCGGGACGGAAAATACAAGGCGTTCGAGATCAACACCCGGCAGGGCCGCAGCAACTACTATGTCACCGGCTCGGGCCACAATATCGCCCAGTATCTGGTGGACGACCTGGTGGAGGGCCGGGAGCTGCCCCTGACGGTGGTAAACACCCGCTCCATCTGGCGGATGATCCCCCGGCGGCTGGCCTGCCGGTTCATCCCCAGGCGCTACCACCAGGAGATGAAAGCCCTGTTCCGGGCCGGGGCCGACCACCACTCCATGGAGTACCGCCCGGACTACACCGCCAAGCGCCTCTGGCGCGTCTGGAAAAACCACATTGGCTGCTGGGTCCGGTTCAACAAATACTGCGTCAGGCCAAAGGAGAATCCATGAAACAGGAAACGAAACTGGGCGTGCTGGGCGGCATGGGCCGCCCCACGCGGCTTCCGCCGCGCGGGGACCCCGAGAATTCTAAGCTGCTCGGGGCGAATGAATCGCCCCGGCAGCAGATTTTTGGCCATTGGCCAAAAATGGGCCCCATGCCGCGATGTCAAGATTGGAGGCGTATCTATGTCTGAGCAGCGTTTAGGGGTTCTGGGCGGCATGGGGCCCCAGGCCACCCAGGTATTCTATCAATTCGTGCTGGACCGCACCGACGCCGCCCGGGATCAGGACCATCTCCCCGCCGTCATCCTGTCCGACACCGGCATCCCCGACCGCACCGCCGCCATCCTCTCCGGCAGCACGGAGGAGCTCTACCAGCGGCTGCTGGGGGACGCGAAGCTGCTGGAGCAGTGCGGCTGCACCGTACTGGCCATCCCCTGCAACACCTCCCATTATTTCGCGGACAGGCTCCAGGGGGACATCGGCGTGCCCATTCTCCACATGATCCGGGAGACCGCCGCCGCCCTGGCCGCCCAGGGAAAACAGCGCCCCGCCATCCTGGGCACTGACGGCACCATCCGCACGGGGCTGTACCAGAAGGAGTGCGCCGCTCTGGGGCTGGAGGCGGTGGCCCCCGGTCCGGACGCCCAAAAGCTGGTGATGTCCATCATCTACGACGAGATCAAGCAGGGGGAGACGGGCAGCCGGGAGAAATTCGCCCGTATTGACCGCTCCATCCGGAAAACCGGGTGCGACTGCGCCATCCTGGCCTGCACCGAGCTGTCCGTGTTCTCCACCTACCACACCCTGCCCTCCTTCTACCTGGACGCCATGGCTGTGCTGGCCCAGCGGGCGGTGGAGGCGTGCGGCTACCCCCTGCGCACCGTTTGAGGAGGTTCTGCCATGGACTTGACCCGTTTCCCCCTGGGGGATTACTGCGCCCTGCTGGACGGCCTGGGCCTGCTGGCCGCCCCCCTGCCGCCCGCCCTGGACCTGGGCCGCACCGTAGCCCTGGTGTCCTGCAATTCCCGGCAGGTGGTTTCCGGCACCCTGTTTCTCTGCAAGGGCGCTCAATTCCGACCGGACTATCTGGCGGACGCCGCCCGCCGGGGGGCGTTCGCCTATGTCAGCGAAACCCCCTATCCGTCGGTGCCGCTGCCCTGCGTCCTGGTCCGAGATATCCGGCAGGCCATGGCCCGGCTGGCGGTGAAGTACTACAACCACCCATCCGAAAAGCTGAAGGTCATCGGCATCACCGGCACCAAGGGCAAGTCGTCCACCGCCTACTATTTGAAACATATTTTGGATGGGTATCTGGCTCCCGAGGGGCGGACCTGCGGAATCATCTCGTCCATTGAGACCTGGGACGGGGTGGAGCGGTTCGAGTCCCACCTCACCACCCCAGAGCCCCTGGAGCTCCAGCGGCATCTGGCCCGCGCCCTGGCCTCCGGGATGGAATACGTGGTGATGGAGGCGTCCTCCCAGGCGCTCAAATACCACCGCACCCTGGGCGTCCGGTTCGCCGCCGCCGCCTTTTTGAACATCGGCACCGACCATATCTCCCCCATTGAGCACCCGGATTTCGACGACTATTTCCACTCCAAGCTGAAGCTGTTCGCCCAGGCGGAGTTCTCCTGCGTCAACCTGGACTGCGACCACGCCGCCGAAGCCGTGGACGCCGCCCGGGCGGGTTGTCCCGCGGTGCTCACCTTCTCCCGGCATAACCCCGCCGCGGGCGTGTATGGCCGGGACGTGCGCAAGGTGGGCCGGGATATCCTGTTCCAGGCGGACGCCGCCCAGCTCTCCGGGCAGTACCGGCTGACGATGCCGGGGCTGTTCAACGTGGACAACGCCCTGGCGGCCATCGCCCTGTGCCTGGGGCTGCGCATTCCCCGTCAGGCCGTGGCGGACGGGCTGGCTCAGGCCCGCGTTCCCGGCCGCATGGAGGTGTATTCCAGCAGGGACGGGACCGTCACCGCCATTGTGGACTACGCTCACAACCGCATGAGCTTCGAAGCCCTGTTCCGCTCCGTCCAGCAGGAGTACCCCGGGCAGCGGGTGGTCACTGTGTTCGGCTGCCCGGGCAAGAAGGCCTTTGGCCGCCGCCGGGACCTGGGAGAAGTGGCCGGGGCGCACTCCGACCTGGTAATTCTCACCGAGGAGGACTCCGGCGAGGAGGACACCCTGTCCATCTGCCAGGAGATCGCCGCCCACGTGGCCTGCCAATGCCTCATCCAGCCCAACCGGGGAGAAGCCATCCGGCAGGCGGTGCTCAGCTGCGGAGAGCCCTCCGTCCTCCTCATCACCGGCAAGGGCGCGGAGACCCGGCAGAAGCGGGGGCGCGAGTATATCGACACCCCCTCCGACGTGGAGTACGTCCAGACGTTTTTGGGGGAGTGGGATGCCAGAAAGGGCCTGCGCAGCCCGTAGCCGCGCTTTGGCTGCTCTCGACAGCTCCGCAACCAAAAGTTGCCCCATATTTGGTGGATGCAACCGGACCTTTTTGGTAGAATGAGGCTATCAAAAGGAGGGAACCATTATGATACCACCCCGCACAGCTGTTCCGGCGCTGCTCATCCTGCTCATCAATGCCGCGCTTTTGGGGCTCTTCATCTGGCTGATTGTCCTGCTCATCCGCGCCCTGCTGAAGTACCTGCACTCCGGCCGGGAGGGCAAAACTCCCCCGGAGCAGGCCCGCAGTCTGGGCGAGGCCCTTAAGGCCCGCCGCGCCGCGGCAAACTACACCCAGGAATACGTGGCCGAGACGCTGGGGGTCAGCCGTCAGGCCGTCAGCAAATGGGAAAACGGCACATCCGAGCCCAGTACGGCCAACCTGATGGCCCTGGCCAAGCTGTACGCCCTGTCGGTGGACGAGCTGCTCTCCCCCGGCGAATAAACGTAAAAACGCCCCTCCCGTCCGGCGGGAGGGGCGTTTTCACGCCTGAATTCATAGAATGGGGAAACTCCACAAGGAGGTTCCCCCATGAAGCTGTCCCAGCTGTTATCCGTTCTGGGCGCGGACTGCGCCCAGGAGGCGGAGATCACCGCCCTGGCCTGCGACTCCCGCGAGGTGGTCCCCGGCGCGCTGTTTGCCGCCCTGGAGGGCGCCCGCGCCGACGGCCGCGCCTATATCCCCGACGCCCTGAACCGGGGCGCCGCCGCCGTAGTCTGCGCCCCGCCCCTGCCGGAGGGCGTCCCCGGCGGGCTGGCCAGCGACCCCCGGGCCGCCCTAGCCCTGCTGGCGGCGGAATTCTACGGCCAGCCAGCCCGCTCCCTCACCCTCATCGCCATCACCGGAACCAAAGGCAAAACCACCACCGCCCACATGGTGCGGGAGATTTTGTCCGCCGCCGGGTACAAAACCGGCATGATCGGCACTCTGGGGGCCTATATCGGCCGGGAAAAGCTGTCCGAAGCCGCCAATACCACCCCTGAGCCCATCACGCTCCACCGCACCCTGCGGCAGATGGCGGACGCCGGGTGCTCCCACGTGGTGCTGGAGGCCTCCTCCCAGGCCATGAAGCTGCGCCGCCTTCACGGCCTCACCTTTGCCGCCGGCCTGTTCCTCAATCTGTCCCCCGACCACATCAGCCCGGTTGAGCACGCCAGCTTCGCCGAGTACCGCGCCTGCAAGGCCGCCCTGTTCCGACAGTGCCGCCTCGCCGTTGGCAATGGGGACGACCCCTCCTGGCCCGCCATGGCCGCCCAGCTCCCCCCCGGCGCCCCCGCGACCACCTTTGGCAGCGCGCCGGAGGCGCACGTCCGCGCCGTGGCCGTGGAGCCCGACCCGGACCGCCCCCTCTCCACCCGCCTCACCGTGGAGGGCGCGCCGCCCTATCACATCCCCCTCCCGGGGGCCTTCAACGCCGCCGACGCCCTGGCCGCCATCGCTCTGGCCCGCGCCCTGGACCTCAACGACGGCGCGGTGCGGGCAGGGCTGGCCAAAGCCTCCGTCCCAGGCAGAGCCCAGCGGGTCCCCGTGCCCGCCCCCTTCCAGGTGGTCATCGACTACGCCCACAACGGCGCCAGTTTTGACGCCATCCTCTCCGCCCTGCGGGAGCACCGGCCCCGTCGGCTCATCCTGGTGTTCGGCGCGGGGGGCGACCGGCCCAAGCTGCGCCGCGCGGATATGGCCCGCGCCGCCGCCCGGTGGGCGGACTACGCCGTCCTCACCGCCGACAACCCCCGCTCCGAGCCCGTGGAGGACATCTGCGCGGACATTGCCGCCGCCCTGGGAGAGCTTCCCCACGAGACCGTCCCGGACCGCCGCGAGGCCATCCGCCGCGCCCTGGACATGGCCGGACCGGGGGACGTGGTGGCCCTGCTGGGCAAGGGTCACGAGACGTACATTGAGGAGAACGGCGTCCGCCGCCCCTTCTCCGAACGGCAGGTGGTGGACGAGTACTTCCGTGGGGATTGTTGACATTCCCTGCCGAATGATGTAGGATACATATGAGAAGTCCTGCCGGCAGGAACCTGGGAAACGACAGGCGGCTTGGCTACACCACCCGAGAGGGGGTGAAGCGTGTGCCTATTACGATCACATTCCATCCGTTTCATTTGACGGTAACGGTCAAGATCGCAAAAAGGGACAGCCGCCACTCTGCCAAGTGACGGCTGTCTGCGCTTTGCGTAGCAGTTTTCCTTAGTTTGAGTTAAGCCGCTTACCCAGGGAAGAGCTCGCGGGGCTTCTCTTTATTCATTATAACCCGCCGCGCGCGCCCTGTCAACCGCAAAAACCCGCCCCCTGTCCCGGCCAAATGTTTCCGCCGGGGCAGGGCTTTGTTTCCCTCCTTCGGGCAACATTATATCGAATGTGCGTTTGATATCAAGGAGGATGATGCATTGATGCGGCAAACACAGACTTACAGCCTGAACCTGATCGACCCGGACGACACCTTTTCCCCCGACCCCATCAACCAGAACACCCAGAAGCTGGAGGACCAGCTCGCCGCCCTGGGCGGCGCGGACACCGCCCTGGACAGCCGGGTCACCGCGCTGGAGGGCCACAAGCTCGCCGTGGGCAGCTACGCCGGAAACGGCAGCTCCTCCGCCCGAACCATCCGGCTGGGGTTCAAGCCCAGGGTCCTCTTCCTGGAGACGCGCAACGGCGGCCTGTGCATGGCCACCCAGGCCTTCCCCTACGGCTCCAGCGACGTGGCCATCACCGAAGACGGCTTCAGCGTGAAGAACGGCTCCTTTCACGGAAACACCTCCGGCCAGACCTACATCTACTTCGCCGTCAAGTGAAAACGCGAAAAACGGCCCCCCGGATTTCTCCGGGGGGCCGCCTTTTGCTCGCGTATCCGCGTCTCAGCCTAGCTCAATCAGGGACGGGAGAAGGAGGCGTTGACGAAGATCATGTCCACAGTGATGTCGCTGTTGGCGTTCAGCACGCAGGACACGGGCACACCGTCGTTGGTGGCCAGGGAGCCGGCGCCGTTCAGCGTGGACAGGTTGTTGTCCAGGATGCCGGGATAAGCGCCAGTGTTCAGGTTCTTGATGTTGGCGGAGCCCACATTGTACAGGGTGTTGTTGATGTAGGCGGCCTGCTGGTTGAACGTGGTGGCCTTGTACAGGTCGTTGGTGGTGATGTTGACATCAGCCACAGCCGCGCCGTTCCAGTACTGGCCGATGATCACGTCACCGCCAGCGGCGTTCTGTACCGCCTGGATATTGTAGATGGGCTTGCCGTCAGTGGCAGTCTTGCCGGAATCCTTCAGCTCGTAGAACACGTCGTCGCCGTTGGCGATCACCTGGTTGGCGTCGTTGCCGGCCACAGTGTAGTCACCGTTGATCCAGACATTGCTGCCCTCGCCCTTGGTGTTGTACACGGTGAACTGGGTGGCGAACTGGCCGTTGTTGCTGTTGATCATGGTGGCGTCAGAGTCGCCCACGAACACCAGGCTGGTGGTGGTGCTGGCGTTGAACTCCACGCAGGGAGCGGGCAGGAAGATGGTCTTAACCTCCAGCGCGCTGGCGTTGTAGTTCTGGTCGTAGTCGAACCGGCCGGCCTCGTAGTAGAACATCTCGTAGGGGGCGGTAGCCAGCTTGGTGGAATCCAGATACGCACCCTCGTTGGCGGTGGTGAGATAGCCCGCCTCGCCGTGGATGACCACGGAGCTCATGTCCTTCATCAGAGCGGACACGCCCTTGTACGGGGTCACCTTCTGGTTGTCGGTGCCGGCGCCGTCCACGATGTAGAACTGGGTGTTCTCCGTCAGGAACATGTTGCTGGCGGCCGCCACTTCCTGGGCGCCCAGGGTCACGCTCTTGCTGTTGATGGTGATGGCAGCGCCGAAGTAAGTGTTGTCGCCCTGCAGGAAGCCGGTGCCCTTATCGTCGGTGTTGGTCACGGTGGTCAGCGCGCCGTTGCTCAGGGCGTAGCCGGTGTAGAGGCCCTTCACGAAGCCGGAGTTGTTGCCGCCGTTGGCAACGCTGCTGTCGCGCTTGGGCAGGTTGATGTCATTGTAGGCCTTGATACCCATCGTAGCGGTGGTGCCCGCCACGTCGGTCACGCTGGTGACATTGACGATCTGCTTGACCTCGCCCTTGGTGTTCACGTAAACCATGGGATAGTCGAACAGGCTGGAAGCGGTCTTGGTCTCCCAATCAATGTAGGTGCCGTACACGAAGTTGCTGGACACGCTGGGAGTCTCCCAGTAGATGTAGTTGCCTTCCTTGGCGTCCAGAGTGAAGGTGTACTCCTTGCCGGCCACCAGACGGAAGCCCACAGGATTGGTGTTGCTGTAGCCCTCGATGTCGGTGGTGAAGGTGGCGTCGGTGTCCTCAGCAAAGACGGACTGGTGCAGGACGGTGCCGTCCTCCAGGTACACGTCGTTGTTGGCGGTGTCGATCTTGACCACCTTGCCGGTCTTGAAGAACTGGGGCTGGTTCAGCTGATAGTAGTAGGTGGAGGTGAAGTTGTCGTGTTCGTCGGCCTTGCCGAAGGTGCCGGTGCCGGGGGCCACAGCGGTGTTCACGCCGCCGTTGGTGCCGGTGATCTCAATGGCGGCCACCTTGGTGTTCAGCTTCTGGGCCGCGTCGGTGGTGTTCAGCAGGCTGTCCTTCAGCAGGGACACGTAAGCGGTGTTCGCGCCGGTGGCGCCAGCGCCGGCCAGCTTGCCGTAGTCGTTGGTGTCGCCGAAGTAGATGTTGCCGCCCTTAACGGTAACACCGGCCTCGTTGGCGGCCAGCACGCCCACGCTCAGGGGATCGGTGGTGGTGTTGGACTGCACAACCTTGGTCATGGTCATGTCCAGGGAGATGACCACATCGATCTTGTTGTTGGCGCTGTTGGAGATCAGCAGGTACAGGCCGTGCTCGCTGGCAGTGGCCTCGTCGTTGTCATGGATGGGGCTGACAGCGGAGATGGCGTTGGTGTGGCCGCTGACAGCGGTGGTCCCGGTGGCGCCCGCGTTGGCCGCGTAGTTCTCATCGGTCATGGCGGCGAAAGCGTAGTTGAAGTACGCCTTGGTGCCGTCAACCAGCTTGGTCTTGTCCCAGTTGTTCTCCGGGTCGGCCTTGCCGTTGGCCAGGCCAGCCAGCAGGGTGGTGGTCAGGTTGGTGGCAGTGGCCTCGTCGTCGGTGACGATGGCGGTAGCGGTGGCCTTGTCATACAGGGCGTAGGTCTTGTCGCTGTTGAAGTTGAACCACACCTTCACCGCGTGGTTGAACAGGGACAGGTCGGTGACCCAGTTGAAGCTCCGGGTCTGGTTGGCGGCCTTCTTCACGTCGGGGGTGGTAGTGGGGGTGTCCAGACGCAGGTCGGCGTTATAGAGGCCGTTGCTCTCATAGAAGTAAGCGTCCCGGCCCACGAGCTGCTGCTCGCCCCAGTTCACAGTGCCCTTCTTGGGAGCGGTCTGGAAACCGATCTTGGTGCTGCCCTCGCCGGTGGCCTGGTTGCCCACCACAATGCCGGTGGCGCAGGTCAGGCCGAAGTAGATCTCACCCAGGGAGGGGTTGAGCAGGTTGCCGCCGGTGGCGATGGCCACGCCCTGGTACTTGTTGTAGCCCAGGGAGGGGGTCCAGGTCACGGTGGGCAGCTGGGCGCCCTGGAACACGATGCTGGCCACCACGTCGCGGCGGGTGTCAGCGCTCAGGGTGATGCCGTAGTGGGTGTTGCCCACGTCCTTCAGCAGGCCCACGGTGGTGGCGTCGCTGTTGCCGTTGACGCTCCACATGGCGCCGGTGTACTCGCCGTTCTTGCCGTAGCCCATGGCGCGCAGCACCATGATCACGGTCTCATAGCCGTTCACGTTGGCCCAGGGACGGAAGTAGCCGTTGTTGCCCACCATGATGCCGGCGTCGTAGCACCAGCCCACGTAGGAAGCGAACCAGTCGGTGGCCTTCACGTCCTCGAACCGCTCAGCCGCGATGTTGGCGTAGAGCATGTTCTTGAAGTTGCTGGTGTCGCCGGTCATCAGGCGGTAGATGACGGCGGCCATCTCGGAACGCATAATGGGCTGGTCGCCCTTAAAGTTTCCGTAGTCGCCGGTCATGATGCCCATGCCGTTCAACACGTCGACGGCCTCGAGGAACTCGGGGGCGATGGTGCTCTTGTCGCCGTACTTGTTCGAGCCGTTGTCCGCTTCGTTGGCGGCGTTCACGGTCAGCATCATGGAGAACGCCATGACCAGCGCCAGAACCAACGCGAGGAACTTTTTCAAGTTTCTCATTGGATTGTTTCCTCCTTTTTATTTTTGCCTGAAATTTTTTTGATTCGGGCCGCGCCGGGAAATGGGACACGGCGGCGCGCCCCTCAGGCTGTGGCCATTATAACAACAGCCGGGCGGCAAAGTCAATGGGTCAAGCTCAAGTGTAACACAACTGTAACAAAGCCCGCCGGGGGGGCCGGCGGGCTTTGTAATCAGGCGCTTGTTCTTTTTTTCATCACAAACAGGAAGCCGAGCACCAGCGCCACGCCCACGGGCAGGGCGATGATCCCGGGCGCGCCCGCGGCGGCCAGCACGCCCGCCAGCAGGTAGGTGGCCCCGGCGATCACCGCGCAGGAGATGGCGTAGGGCAGCTGGGTGGACACGTGGTTGACGTGGTCGCACTGGGCCCCGGCGGAGGCCATGATGGTGGTGTCGGAGATGGGGGAGCAGTGGTCGCCGCACACAGCCCCGGCCATGCAGGCGGAGATGCAGATGATGGCCAGGGGGTTGTCCATGGAGAACACGTTCTGCACGATGGGGATGAGGATGCCGAAGGTGCCCCAGGAGGTGCCGGTGGCGAAGGCCAGCAGGCAGCCCACCGCGAACACGATGACGGGCAGCAGCACCTGGATGCCGGAGGCGGAGCGCACGAAGTCGCGCACGAAATATTTCGCGCCCAGGGAGTCGGTCATCCCCTTGAGGGACCAGGCGAAGGTGAGGATGAGGATGGCGGGCACCATGGCCTTGAAGCCCTCGGGGATGCAGCCCATCAGCTCCCGGAAGGGCATGGCGCGGCGGATGAGGTAGTAGAGGATGGCGAAGATCAGGGCGAAGGCGGAGCCCAGCATCAGGCCCACGGAGGCGTCGGAATTGGAGAAGGCGGCCACGAAGCCCTCGCCGGAGAAGAAGCCGCCGGAGTAGATCATGCCGACAACGCAGGACACCACCAGCACCACGATGGGCAGCACCAGGTCCAGCACGGAGCCCTTTGTCTCGTCGATCTCGTCGTCCATCATGGCGTAGGGGTTGGAGCCGGAGAACAGGTCGCCGTTGTCCACGGCGTTTTTCTCATGCCTGCCCATGGGGCCGAAGTCCACGTTCAGCACCACCAGCCCCACCATCATCACGATGGTGAGCAGGGCGTAGAAGTTGTAGGGGATGGCCCGGATGAAGAGGTTGAGGCCCTGGCCGTCCTCGGCGAAGGCGGCCACGGCGGCGGCCCAGGAGGAGATGGGGGCGATGATGCAGATGGGGGCGGCGGTGGCGTCGATGAGGTAGGACAGCTTGGCCCGGGACACCTTGTGCTTGTCGGTGATGGGGCGCATGACGCTGCCCACGGTGAGGCAGTTGAAGTAGTCGTCGATGAAGATCAGGCAGCCCAGCACAATGGTGGCCAGCTGGGCGCCGGCCCGGGTCTTGATGTTCTTCTGGGCCCAGCGGCCGAAGGCGGCGGAGCCGCCCGCCTTGTTCATCATGGACACGATGGCCCCCAGGATGACCAGGAAGATGAGGATGCCCACGTTGTACCCGTCGGACAGGGAGGCCACGATGCCGTCCTGGAACGCGTGGAGGACGGTGCCCTCAAAGCTGAAGTTGGAATACAGCAGCCCGCCCATCAGAATGCCCACGAACAGGGAGGAGTACACCTCCTTAGTGAGCAGCGCCAGGGCAATGGCCACCACCGGGGGCAGCAGGGCCCAGGGGGTGTTGAAAAAATTGCTGGGGGACTGGATGTAGCCCTCGCCCCCGCAGGTCTCGCAGGGGACGGCCTCCCCCTCCTCGGACAGCACCACGCCCAGGGCGCCGCAGTCGGGGCACTCGATCATCCTGGTTCCGGTCTCCTCGGTGGGGTCGGCGGAGGCGGCAAAGGCGGTGGTGGTCAGGGTAAAGACCATCATCACCAGCAGGGCCATCAGCCCCAGGCGGGTTCTTTTCGCTCTCATGTTTTCTTTTCCTCCTGTACGGAAATACCGCGTGATCATAAAAAGGGCGCTTCCCATGGAAGCGCCCGCAATAGGCAGAACCCGCCGCCCGTGAACAGGGCGGTGAATTGATAGCGCTCCACGATCTGTGACAGTCCGGGGGATATTGTCCCACGGCCCAGGATAGGGGCCCAGGCAGGCCCGTTCTCCTTCGGCGGCCGCCCCTCTCCCGCGAAACCGGCTGCCTGGCCTTGGTTTCGCGGTACGCATGGCGTCCGCGCCTCTATCAAACGGTATTCACTTGAAATATACAAGGATTATAGCGCCTTTCTTCCAGTCTGTCAAGCGAAACGGGACAGGTTGTGGAAATAAACCCTTCCGGGCGCGGAAAAGCCCTCCCGCCAAGGCGGGAGGGCTTCGGTTCGGTTCTGTTACACCAGCTGGATGATGGCCAGCTCGGCGGCGTCGCCGCGGCGGGGGCCCATCTTCAGCACCCGGGTGTAGCCGCCGTTCCGGTCGGCGTACTTGGGGGCGATCTCATGAAACAGCTTGTTGGCCACGTCCTCCTTGGTGAGGTAGGACAGGGCCTGACGGTAGGCGGCCAGATCGTTCTTCTTGGCCAGGGTAATCATCTTCTCGGCGATGGGGGCGACCTCCTTCGCGCGGGCGTAGGTGGTCTTGATCTGCCCATTCTCCAGCAGATAGGTGGTCATGGCGCGCAGCATGGCGCGGCGCTGGTCGCTGGTGCGGCCCAGCTTGCGGTTCTTAGCCATTTGAAAGCACTCCTTCTGCCCCGCGTGGGGGCGATTCAATTCGTTCAGGCGCCCGGATTCCCCGGGACATGGCGAACGATGTGCGCGGGCAGGAACGTTACATACTTCCGCGCCGCCGAAAGCCTTCCCCCTTCCAGGGGGAAGGTAGCATCGCCTGCGGCGATGCCGGATGAGGGTGCCGCAGGTCTTTTGCCCACCCCCTCATCAGTCAGCCTTTGGCTGACTGCTTCCCCCCTGAGGGGGGGAAGCCCAACTGTCGATCACAGATTCTCGTCGTTGGCCAGGGACAGGCCCATCATGGCCAGCTTGTTGATGACTTCCTCCAGGGATTTGCGGCCCAGATTGCGCACCTTCATCATCTCGTCCTCGGTCTTGGAGATGAGGTCCTCCACCGTGTTGATGTTGGCCCGCTTCAGGCAGTTGAAGGACCGCACGGACAGATCCAGCTCCTCAATGGTCAGCTCCAGCACCTTGTCCCGCTGGGCCTCCGCCTTTTCCACCACCGTGGCCTTGGAGCCCATGGTCTCGGACAGGTCGGTGAACAGGGCGAAGTGGTCCACCAGGATGCGGGCCCCCAGGGACACCGCGTCCCGGGCCGAAATGGTGCCGTTGGTCCATGCCTCCAGGGTCAGCTTGTCATAGTCGGTGGCGTCGCCCACGCGGGTGTTCTCCACAAAGTAGTTCACCTTTCGCACAGGCGTGTAGACGGAGTCCACGGGGATCAGGCCGATGACGGCCTGGGCCGGCTTGTTCCGGTCCGCGGTGACGTAGCCCCGCCCCTGGGACAAGGTGAGCTCCATATTCAGGCTGGCCTCGGGCCCCAGGGTGGCGATGTGGTGGCCGGGATTGAGGATCTCCACGTCGCTGTCGGTTTTGATGTCGCCTGCGGTGACCTCTCCCTCGCCCGCGGCCTCAATGTAGACCGTTTTCACCCCTTCGCTGTACAGCTTGGCGATAATCCCTTTGATGTTGAGCACGATCTCCGTCACGTCCTCCTTGATTCCGGGGATCACGGAGAACTCGTGCTGCACGCCGGCAATCTTGATGCCCGTGACCGCCGTGCCGGGGAGAGAGGACAGCAGGATGCGGCGCAGGGAGTTGCCGATGGTGGTGCCGTAGCCCCGCTCCAGCGGCTCGACCACGTACTTCCCGTAGGACTCGTCGCCAACGTTCTCAATACATTCGATGCGCGGCTTCTGGATTTCTACCATTCGTGTGTTACCCTCCTTTTACAATGGCGAGTGCTGCCGGGCGTCCATGGCGGGCCGCCTTGGGCGGGCCCGATGCCCCGGGGTGGGGCCCGGACGCCGGGAATGCCGTGGGAGCGGCATTACTTGGAGTACAACTCCACGATGAGGTTAACGGCCACGTCGAAGTCGATGTCATCCCGCTGGGGCATGGCGATGACCCGGCCTTCCAGGGGGGCGTTCTTATTTTTCTCTAGCCACTTGGGAGCGGCCACGAACCGGTCGTCCTCCACCATCTTCTTGAACTTGGCGGAGGAGCGGCTCTTGTCGCACACGGCAATGGCGTCGCCGGTCTTCACCAGGTAGGAGGGGATGTTCACCCGCTTGCCGTTGACGGTGAAGTGCCCGTGGTTCACCAGCTGCCGGGCCTCGCGCCGGGTGGCGGCCAGGCCCAGGCGGAACACCACGTTGTCCAGCCGGCGCTCCAGCAGGGTCATCAGCTCGTCGCCGGTGTTGCCCTTCATGCGGGCGGCCTTCTCATAATAGGCGTGGAACTGCTTCTCCAGCACGCCGTAGATGAACTTGACCTTCTGCTTCTCGGTGAGCTGGAGCGCGTACTCGCTCTTCTTGGGGCGGCGCTGGGGGCCGGGGTTCCGGTTGGACTCCTTGTTCACGCCCATGACGGCGGGGGAGATGCCCAGCGTGCGGCAGCGCTTCAGGTAGGGCTGCATATTCTTAGCCATATCGGTTTTCCTCCTTCCAGATCAGACGCGGCGGCGCTTGGGCGGGCGGCAGCCGTTGTGGGGCACGGGGGTCACGTCCTTGATAAGGGTGACCTCCAGGCCCACGGCCTGGAGCGCCCGGATGGCGGCCTCGCGGCCTTGGCCGGGGCCCTTGACGTACACCTCGACGCTCTTCAGGCCGCACTGCTCGATGGCGGCGTTGGCGGCGGTCTCGGCGGCGGTCTGGGCGGCGTAGGGGGTGGACTTGCGGGAGCCGCGGAAGCCCATCTCGCCGGAGGAAGCCCAGGACAGGGCGTTGCCCTGCATATCGGTGACGGTAATCATGGTGTTGTTGAAGGAGGAGCGGATGTGCACCTGACCCTTCTCTACGTTTTTCCGCTCGCGGCGGCGCTTGATAACTTTCTTGTTAGCAGCCATGTGAACTTATCCCTCCTTACTTCTTCTTGTTGGCGACGGTGCGCTTGGGTCCCTTGCGGGTGCGGGCGTTGGTCTTGGAGCGCTGCCCGCGCACGGGGAGGCCTTTGCGATGGCGGATGCCACGGTAGCAGCCGATCTCGGTCAGGCGCTTGATGTCCATCGCCACGTTGCGGCGCAGGTCGCCCTCCACGGTGTACTCGTGGCTGATGATCTCACGCAGCTTGGCCTCCTCCGCGTCGGTGAGGTCCTTCACGCGGGTGTCGGGGTTGATGCCCGCCTCGTCCAGGATCTTCTTCGCGCTGGTGCGGCCAATGCCATAAATATAGGTGAGTCCGATCTCGACTCGCTTTTCCTTCGGCAGATCAATGCCGGCAATACGTGCCATACTCTATGCCCCTCCTTTAACCTTGTCTCTGCTTGTGCTTGGGGTTTTCGCAAATGACCATGACTTTGCCCTTGCGCTTGATGATCTTGCACTTCTCGCACATGGGCTTGACAGACGGTCTGACTTTCATATCGTTTAACCTCCTGTTAATGCCTGATGGCCCCCTCGTCGGAGCAAGCTGCATATCCCTCGCTTCCGGCTTCGCCGAAAGCTCGCTCATTCCGCTGCTCCTCCTCTCCAACCGCGACCCGCTTCGCTGGGCTCGCGGTTGGGGGCGGCCTGCGGCCGCCTTCCCTGCGGGGGACGGGGGATGGGCGGTCCCTTTCGGGGGCAAGGCCCCTTGAGGGAAAAGCCTGTTCCAGACTGGGTCGTTGATAGTTTACTTGGATCTCCAGGTGATGCGGCCCCGGGTCAGGTCGTAAGGCGACATCTGCACCGTGACCTTGTCGCCGGGCAGGATGCGGATGAAGTTCATCCGCAGCTTTCCCGAAATATGTGCCAGGATAATGTGTCCATTTCCAATGTCCACGTTGAACGTGGTGTTAGGCAGGGCCTCGGTGACGACGCCCTCCAACTCGATCATGTCGTCTTTTGCCAAAGCGTCATACCTCCAGTTGATCTCGGAACGCGGCCAGCGCCCTTCTCAATTCTCTGTCCGACAGGGCTTCCCCCTGCTTCAGCTTTTGAATGGCGGGGTGGTCAAATTCGGGCATGGGCTCCACGTGGCGCGGCTTCTTTGCCTTTGGCCGAGCGATTTTTCGCCTTTTTCCGTCGGCCAGCAGCAGCAGCCCCTCCCGGTCCGAGCCCACTACGCACAGCAGTCCGCCCTTGTCCCGTCCAGCGGCGGCCCGGACAATCTGACCAATGCGGTCAGTCATAGGCGCCGTCCTCGGTTACGGTGGTGATCTCGGGGCCATCCTCAGTGATGAGGATGGTGTTCTCGTAGTGGGCCGCCAGGGAGCCGTCCACCGTCACGGTGGTCCAGCCGTCCTTCAGCACCTTGACCTGCCAGTCTCCGGCGCACACCATGGGCTCCACCGCGATGGCCATGCCCGCCTGGAGGCGGGCGCCGTGGCCGGCGGGCCCGAAGTTGGGCACCTCAGGGGCCTCGTGGATCTTAGTCCCCACGCCGTGGCCCACAAAATCCCGAACCACAGAATATCCGTGCTTCTCCACATACTGCTGGATTGCGTGGGAGATGTCGGACACCCTCTGCCCCTTCTTGGCAAACTGGAAGCCCTCCCAGAAGCTCTGCCGCGTCACGTCGATGAGCCGCCGGGCCTCCGGGGTAATCTCCCCGCAGGGGTAGGTGGCGGCGCAGTCCCCGTGGAAGCCGTCGATACAGGCCCCCACGTCCACGCTGACGATATCCCCTTCCTTGAGGAGAATCTTCTTGGAGGGGATGCCGTGGATGACCACCTCGTTCACCGAAATGCACGCCGAGCCCGCAAAGCCGTGGTAATTGAGGAAGGACGGCTGGGCCCCTTTGCTGCGGATGAATTTGCGCACCGCGTCGTCGATCTCCCTGGTGGTGACGCCGGGGCGGACCATCCGGCCGGCCAGCGCCCGGGCCTGGGCGGTGATCCGCCCGGCCCTGCGCATGGCCTCCTGCTCCCGCGGGGATTTCAGCGTAATCAGCTCCATAGCCTCAGATCCCCAGGATCTCACCAATGGCCCGGGTGGTGGCCTCAATATTGTTCTGGAAGGGCACCACCTTCAGGACGCCCCGCTGGGCATAGAAGTCCTTGAGGGGTTCCGTCTGCTCGTGGTAGGTGGAAAGGCGGCTGAGCACCGTCTCCGGCCTGTCGTCCTCCCGGATGGTGAGGGCGCCGCCGCAGCTGTCGCACACGCCCTCCTTTTTCGGGGGGGCGGCCTCCACGTGGTAGGTGGCGCCGCACACCGGGCAGGAGCGCCGCCCGGTCATCCTCTGGAGGATTTCCTGGTCGGGCACCTCGATGTCCAGCACGTAGTCAAACTGGACGCCGGACTGCTCCAGGGCCTCCGCCTGGGCGATGGTACGGGGCACCCCGTCCAGGATATAGCCCTTCTGGCAGTCGGCCTCGGCCAGACGCTCGGCCACGATGCCGATGATGACCTCATCCGGCACCAGCTTTCCCGCGTCCATATAGCTTTTGGCCTGGAGGCCTACGGGCGTGCCGTTCTTCACGGCGGAGCGCAGGATGTTTCCTGTGGAAATGGTGGGCACGCCCAGCCGCTCGCTGAGGATGGCGGCCTGGGTCCCCTTACCGGCGCCGGGGGCGCCAAACATGATGAGCTTCATAATAGCCTTACCCCTTTACTCACTCAAGGAAGCCCTTGTAGTGGCGCATCATGAGCTGGGCCTCCAGGGCCTTCACCGTCTCCAGCGCCACGCCCACCACGATGATGACGGAGGTGCCGCCGATGGCCAGACCCCGGCCGGCGCTGCTGCCGGCCAGCAGCATGATGTTGCCCACGATGGTGGGCAGCAGAGCCACCACGGCCAGATACAAGGCGCCGAACAGCGTGAGGCGGGACACCACCTTGCTGATGAAGTCGCTGGTGGGCTTGCCGGGCCGGAAGCCGGGCACGAACCCGCCGTTCTTCTTCAGGTTGTTGGCCACCTCAATGGGGTTGAACTGGACGGTGTTGTAGAAATAGCTGAACATGATGATCAGCAGGAAATACACAATGCCGTACACCCAGCCCCGGCTGTCGAAAATCTTCAGGAAGGTATACCAGCCGCTGCCCTTGGTCTGGGCGGATGGAACAAACATCCCGATGGTGGCGGGGATGGAGGCGATGGACTGGGCAAAGATGATGGGCAGCACGCCGGACATGGCCAGCTTCACCGGCAGGTGGCTGGACTGGCCGCCGTACATCTTCCGGCCCACCACCCGCTTGGCGTACTGCACGGGGATGCGCCGCTCGGCCCCGTCCATAAAGACGATGAAGGCCACCAGCAGCAGCATGCCGGCCAGGATGAGCAGGATAAACGCGGGATGAAGCACCATGGCGGTCTTGGGGTCGGCCTTGGCCATCCAGCCCCGCACACCGCTGATCACGCTGCCCACCATGCTGGGCCCGCGGGCCACGATGCCGGCGAACAGGATAATGGAAATGCCGTTGCCGATGCCGAACTCCGTGATCTGCTCACCCAGCCACATCAGGAACGCGGAGCCTGCCACGAAGGCGGCAATGATGACAAACGCGGCCCAGATGTTATTGGTGGACAGGAAGCTGGTGCCGTTGGAGCCCACCCGGAGCATGGTGTAAAAGCCGAAGGCCTGGATCAGGGCGATGCCCACGGTGGCGTACCGGGTGATGGCGGCAAGCTTCTTCTTGCCCTCCTCGCCGCCCTCCTTCTGGAGGCGCTCCAGGGCGGGTATGGCGATGGTCAGCAGCTGGATGATGATGGAGCTGTTGATATAGGGCTGGATGGACAGGGCAAACACGGTGCCCTGGGCGAAGGCGTCGCCGCTCATCACGTTGAGCAGGCCGAAGATGCTGGCCGACTGGGCCTGCATATAGGTGCTGAGCATATCCACGTTGATGAAGGGCACCGGGATGGCGGAGCCCAGGCGGAAGATGAGCAGCGCAAACACCGTGAACAGCAGCTTGCCCCGCAGCTCCGGCACCTTCCACGCGTTGCGTACGGTTTGGATCATGTCAGATCACCTCCGCCGTGCCGCCCGCCTTTTCAATCTTCTCCTTCGCGGAAGCGGAGAAAGCGGAGGCCCGGACGGTGAGCTTTTTGGTGAGCTCGCCGTTGCCCAGGATCTTGACGCCGTACTCACACTTGGAAATGATACCCTTTTCCAGCAGGTCGCAAACATTGACCACCGCGCCGTCCTCAAACTTGTTCAGGGCGGACACGTTGATGGCCTCCAGCCGCTTGGCGAAGATGTTGTGGAAGCCCCGCTTGGGCAGGCGGCGGGCCAGAGGCATCTGGCCGCCCTCAAACCCGATGCGGACGCCGCCGCCGGAACGGGCCCACTGGCCCTTGTGGCCGCGGCCGGCGGTCTTGCCGTTGCCGGTGCCGGGGCCGCGTCCCTTGCGCTTGCCCACCTGGGTGGAGCCGGGGGCGGGAGACAGTTCATGCAGATTCATGCTTGGCACCTCCTTAGGCGTTCTCGGTCACCTGGAGCAGGTAACCGATGTGGGCGATCTTGCCCCGGGTAGCCTCGTTGTCAGGCTGCACAGTGGTGTCGCCGATCTTGTGCAGGCCCAGGGCCTCGGCGGTGGCCTTGTGCTTGGCCAGACGGCCGTTCAGGCTCTTGACGAGCTTGATGTTGATGGTTTTAGCCATTGTCTTGAGCCTCCTTAACCTAAGATCTCTTCCACGCTCTTGCCGCGGATGCGTGCGACTTCGGCGGGGCTGCGCAGGGACTTGAGCCCCTCCATGGTGGCGGCCACCACGTTCTGGGGGTTGTTGGTGCGCAGGCACTTGGCGCGGATATCGGCCACGCCGGCGGCCTCCATCACCGCGCGCACGGGGCCGCCGGCGATGATGCCGGTGCCCTTGGACGCGGGCTTGAGGAGGACGCGGCCGGCGCCGAACTCACCGATGACCTCGTGGGGGATGGTGGTGCCGGACAGGGTGACGTTCACCATGTTCTTCTTGGCGTCCTCGATGCCCTTGCGGATGGCCTCGGCCACTTCGGCGGCCTTGCCCAGGCCATAGCCCACGCGGCCCTTCTCGTCGCCGACCACCATTAGAGCGGAGAACTTGGCCACGCGGCCGCCCTTGACGGTCTTGGAGACCCGGTTCAGGTACACCAGCTTCTCCACGAATTCCTTGGGTTCTCTTTCAAAACGAGCCATTCTTTTTTCCTCCTCCCTTAGAACTGCAGGCCGCCCTCGCGGGCGCCCTCGGCCAGGGCCTTCACGCGGCCGTGGTACAGGTAGCCGCCGCGGTCGAACACAACGGCCTCAATGCCCTTATCCTTGGCGCGCTGGGCGACGGCCTCGCCCACCTTCCTGGCGGCCTCGCAGTTGCTGCCGGGGCCTTCGAAGCCCTTCTCCTGGGAAGAGGCGGACACCAGGGTGACGCCCTTGGTGTCGTCGATGATCTGGGCGTAGATGTTGGTCTCGCTGCGGAACACGTTCAGGCGGGGACGCTCGGGGGTGCCGGACACCTTGCCGCGAACGCGCTTGTGGCGGTGCAGGCGCTGAGCCTTGGTATTGGGACGGTTAATCATAATCGGCACACCTCCTTATTATTTCTTGACGCCGGTCTTGCCCACCTTGCGGCGGATGACCTCGTCAGAGTATTTGATGCCCTTGCCCTTATAGGGCTCGGGGGGACGCTTCTCCCGGACCTCGGCGGCGAACTGGCCCACCAGCTGCTTGTCGGAGCCGGAGATGACGATCTGGTTCGCGGACGGGGTCTCAATGGTGATGCCCTCGGGGGCCTCCATGACGACCTGGTGGGAATAGCCCAGGTTCATCACCAGCTTGCCGCCCTCCATGGTGACGCGGTAGCCCACGCCGTTCACGTCCAGGGTCTTTTTGAAGCCGTCGGTGACGCCCACCACCATGTTGTGCAGCAGGGTGCGGGTCAGGCCGTGGAGGGAGCGGTTCTCCTTCAGGTCGTTGGGGCGGGTGACGTGCAGCTCGGCCCCCTCCTGCTTGATGGTCATGGCGGGGTGCAGCTGCTGGGTGAGGGTGCCCTTGGGGCCCTTCACGGTGACAACATTGTTGTCCTCAATTTTGATCTCCACGCCGGCGGGGACGGCGATAGGAGCTCTGCCAATTCTAGACATTCCTATAACCCTCCTTACCAGACAAATGCCAGGACTTCGCCGCCGACATGGGCCTCGCGGGCCTTCTTGTCGGTCATGACGCCCTTGGACGTGGAGACGATGGCAATGCCCAGGCCGCGCAGCACCCGGGGCAGCTCGTCCGCGCCGGCATACACGCGCAGGCCGGGCTTGGACACCCGGCGCAGGCCGCTGATGGCCTTCTCCTTGCCGGGCTGGACGTACTTGAGGGTGATGCGGATGACGCCCTGGGTTCCATCGTTGATGGTCTGGAAGTTCTTGATATAGCCCTCGTCCAGCAGGATCTGGGCAATGGCCTTCTTCATGTTGGAAGCAGGAACATCCACGGTGTCATGCTTGGCGTTGCTCGCGTTGCGGATGCGGGTGAGCATATCCGCAATGGGGTCGGTGATTTGCATGAGACTTTACCTCCTATTAAGATTACCGGAAGTGTCGCGCGTTGCCGCAGCGTCCGTTCAGCTCCGTTCCCGCCCTGCGGCGAAAACTTCGTTCGCTCTCTTGCTCCTCTGCTCCAAAATGAACCCGCTTCGCTGGGCTTCGTTTTGGATTGGGAGCAATTCGGCTCCGCGCTTCTCTCTCGGTTCAACCGGAAAGGTATCGAGGGTTAGGCATCGTCCCCCGACCTGTTGTCCGGCTTTTCCCTCGCTGGGGGTCTCTTAATGCGACACTTTTTGCGGTGTCTTATAACAGGCCCATAGGCGGGAGCAAGCTCCCGCCTTTGGGCTAGTTACCATGAACTTACCAGGAGGCTTTCTTAACCCCCGGAATTTCGCCCTTGTACGCCAGCTCCCGGAAGCAGATACGGCAGATGCCGTAGTTACGCAGGTAGGCGTGGGGGCGGCCGCAGATCTTGCAGCGGTTGTAGCGGCGGCTGGAGAACTTGGGCTCAGCCTGCTGCTTGTTAATCATGGATTTCTTGGCCATAGCTTGTTCCCTCCCTCTCTCAGCCGTTGTTGGTGAACGGGGCGCCCAGCAGCGTCAACAGCTCCTTGGCCTCCTCGTCGGTCTTGGCGGTGGTGCAGATGACCACGTCCATGCCCCGGATCTTGTCAATCTTGTCGTACTCAATCTCGGGGAAGATCAGCTGCTCCTTCAGGCCCAGGGCGTAGTTGCCCCGGCCGTCGAAGGCGTTGGGGTTGATGCCCCGGAAGTCGCGCACGCGGGGCAGGGCCACGTTGAACAGCCGGTCCATGAACTCCCACATCTTGTCCTGGCGCAGGGTGACCTTGGCGCCGATGGGCATATCCTTGCGGATCTTGAAGTTGGCGATAGGCTTCTTGGTCTTGGTGATGATGGGCTTCTGGCCGGTGATGGCGGTCAGGTCGGCCACCACGCTGTCCAGCACCTTGGCGTTGTCCTTGGCCTCGCCGCAGCCGCAGTTGACCACGATCTTGGCCACGCGGGGAATCTCCATGGTGGACTTGTAGCCGAACTTCTGCATGAGGGCGGGAGCCACGTCGGCGGCGTACTTCGCCTTCAGGTTAGGCACTTTTTTCTCAGCCATTGTCTATGCTCCTCCCCTCTCTCAAATTTCGGCGCCGCAGTGCTTGCACACGCGGACCTTCTTGCCGCCCTCCACCTTGTAGGCGGGGCGGGTGGGCTTGCTGCACTTGGGGCACACGGTCATCACCTTGCAGGCGTAGATGGGGGTCTCCTTGGAGATGATGCCGCCCTCCTGGCCCTGCTGGCGGGGCTTCTGGTGCTTGGAGGCCACGTTGACCTTCTCCACCACCACCTTGCCGCCCTTGGGGTCCACGGACAGGACCTTGCCCTGCTTGCCCTTGTCCTTGCCGGACAGGACGACCACGGTGTCGTTCTTCTTCACGTTCATACTCATACCTCGCTCCCCCCTTACAGCACTTCGGGAGCCAGAGACAGGATCTTCATGTAATCCTTGTCGCGCAGCTCACGGGCCACCGGGCCAAAGATGCGGGTGCCCCGGGGGTTCTTGTCCTCGCGGATGAGGACGGCGGCGTTGTCGTCGAACCGGACGTAGCTGCCGTCGGCGCGGCGCACGCCCCGGGCGGAGCGGACGATGACGGCCTTGACCACCTCGCCCTTCTTCACCTGGCCGCCGGGGGCGGCTTTCCGGACGGAGGCCACCACCACGTCGCCGATGTTGCCAAACTTGCGCCGGGACCCGCCCAGCACCCGGATGGTCTTGATCTCTTTGGCGCCGGTATTATCGGCCACCTTCAGATAGCTTTCTTCTTGGATCATACTGGCACCTCCTTTTACTTCGCCTTCTCGATGATCTCAACCACGCGCCAGCGCTTGTCCTTGGACAGGGGGCGGGTCTCCATCACGCGCACGCGGTCGCCCACGCCGCACTGGTTGTTCTCGTCATGGGCCTTCAGCTTGTAGGTCCGCTTCACGATCTTCTTGTACAGAGGGTGGGCCACGCGGTCGGCGATGGCGACCACAACGGTCTTGTCCATCTTGTCCGAAA
>CAJUOT010000007.1 GCA_910588135.1 uncultured Oscillospiraceae bacterium
GACTGGAGTTCAGACGTGTGCTCTTCCGATCTGACACTTCCGCCCGGGTCAGGCTGCTCTGGGTGCCCTGGCGGCAGTTGGCCAGATGGTTCTTGACCACGTCGTGGACCACATACTGGTTGGGCTCGATGCCGAAGATGGCCTCGGAGAGCTCGACCTCGCCGATCTGCTTACCGGCCATATTATAAAGGTTCGCTTTAGGCATTTGTCATTCTCTCCTTTCTCACTTGTTACGCGCAGAGGCCTTCTGCGGGTTGACGCGGGCGGACTGCTTCTGGGGATTGACGCGCCCGGCGGCCTCGGCGGTGTGCTTCTCGGCCAGCTTCTTGGCGCTGGTGCGCAGGGCGACCACGCCGCCCCGGGGGCCGGGGACCGCGCCGCGCACGGCGATGACGCCCAGCTCCTCGTCCACCTGGACCACGTCCAGGTTCATCACGGTGACCTGCTCGTTGCCCATCTGGCCGGCGCCCGGGTGGCCCTTGAAGATCCGGCTGGGATCGGTGCCCGAGCCCAGGGAGCCCTGGTGACGGTGGACGGGGCCGCCGCCGTGGGTGTTGCGCTTGACGGCGAAGCCGTGGCGCTTGACCACGCCCTGGTAGCCGTGACCCTTGCTGATGCCGGTGATGTCCACCCGGTCGCCGGGGGCGAACACGGTGGCGGTGAGCTGGTCGCCCACGTTCAGCTCGGCGGCGTTGTCCAGCTTGAACTCCTTGAGCACCCGCAGGCACTTGCCGGCTTTCTTGCTGTGGCCCGCCTCGGGCTTGGACAGCTTCTTCTCCGGGACTTCATCGAAGCCCAGCTGGACGGCGGCGTAGCCGTCCTTTTCCTCGGTCTTCTTCTGCACCACGGTGCAGGGGCCCGCCTGGATGACGGTGACCGGGATGACCTTACCGGCTTCGTCGAAGATCTGGGTCATACCCACCTTCTTGCCGATGATGGCCTTTTCCATGTGTATTCCTCCTTAATTAGGTTATTGGTTGAAAAACGTGGGCATTGGGCTCCCATTGGTTTTCCAACTTGACCCGCTTACCTCAAAGACGCGGTAAACTGCAGTACTCACGATGCTGACGGCGGGAATTTCGTTTGTAGGGCGGGACGACTCGGCCCGCCGTTTCAAAAACCCCCGTCGATACACGGCGCGCCGGGGTCGTCGCGCCCTACCCTGTAATCCGTGCCGGAAATTACAATTTGATCTCGATCTCCACGCCGGCGGGCAGTTCCAGGCTCATCAGGGCCTCCACGGTCTTGGGGGAGGGCTTGATGACGTCGATGAGCCGCTTGTGGGTGCGGCGCTCGAACTGCTCGCGGCTGTCCTTGTACTTGTGGGGGGAGCGCAGGATGGTGACGATCTCCTTCTTGGTGGGCAGGGGGATGGGGCCGGAGACGGCGGCGCCGCTGCGCTTGGCGGTGTCCACGATCTTCTCGCCGGCCTGGTCGATGAGCTGATGGTCGTAGGCCTTCAGCCGGATGCGGATCATTTCTTTCTGAGCTGCCATGTGTTTTCCTCCTTGAACATACGAAGTTGACGGTAGAACTGCGTCCTCTGGTCACGCCTCGCCGCGTCGTCGCAAAGTCCGCTGCGCTTTGCTTCCGCCTGCGGCAAAAGCTGCGCTGCGCTCCCTTGCTCCTCCTTTCCGAACGGAACCCGCTTCGCTGGGCTTCCGTTCGGTTTTGGAGCCGACGGCTCGGACGCTCCTCGCTTCGTACGGTGAGAGCGATCTTCAATCCACGTTACCGTGCGTATCACTCCCCGGCATGAATAAAACCGGCGCATAGCTGGCCGGTTCTACCCACCCAGGGCGATATACGCCGTGGAATGAGCCTCTCAGCCGCCCGATTGTACGGACATACTCCGCGGAAGTTACCTCGCTTGCGCGAGCAATCTCCCGCATCATCGCAGTGCGCCCTTGACAGGCGCTTGACTATTGTACAACACGGGCGGGTCAATGTCAAGAATTTTTTGTGCGGCTTTCCAAAGTTTTTTCACGGTTTTGGGTCTTTTGCCGAGAAATCCTCTGTGCAACCTGCCAAAAAGCCTTCCCCCCTCAGGGGGGAAGGCTTTCCTTTTTAATACGCCACGCCCCAGTATACCATGTGTTTCGCGGGCTTCCCGCAGCAGGCGCACACGTCGCCCAGCCGCTCCTGCTCGAAGGGGATGCACCGGGAGGTGACCCCCGCCTCCTCCTTCATTTTCAGCTCACACTCCAGCCCGCCGCACCACATGGTCTTGGCGAAGCCGCCCCGGTCGGCCATCTTCTCCCTGACCTCGGCCAGGGTGGCGCAGGGGTAGGTGTTGTCCTCCAGGTTCTTTTTGGCCCTGGCGTACAGCCCGTTATGGATATCGTCCAGCATCCGGGCCACGGTGTCCTCGATGCCGTCCAGGGACACGAAGGACTTCTCCCCGCTGTCCCGGCGCACCAGCACGCACTGGTTTTGCTCCATGTCCTTGGGGCCCAGCTCCAGGCGCAGGGGCACGCCCTTCATCTCGTACTCGGCGAATTTCCAGCCGGGGGAGTTGTCGGAAGCGTCCATCTTCACCCGGAAGCCCGCCTGCTTCAGCCGCTCCATGACGGCCTCGTTGGCCTCGATGACGCCCTGCTTGTGCTGGGCCACGGGGATGACCACCACCTGGATGGGGGCGATTTTGGGGGGCAGCACCAGTCCGTTGTTGTCGCCGTGGGTCATGATGACCCCGCCGATGAGCCGGGTGGACACCCCCCAGGAGGTCTGGAAGGGGTTGTGGGGCAGGTTGTCCTTCCCCGCGAAGGTGATGCCGAAGGCCTTTGTGAACCCGTCCCCGAAGTAGTGGGAGGTGCCCGCCTGGAGGGCCTTCTTGTCGTGCATCATGCACTCCACGGCGTAGGTGGCCTCGGCGCCGGAGAACTTCTCCTTCTCCGTCTTGCGCCCTTTTACCACCGGCATGGCCAGGTAGTTCTCGCAGAAGTCGGCGTAGATGTTCAGCATCCGCTCCGTCTCCTGGATGGCCTCTTCTGCTGTGGCGTGCATGGTGTGGCCCTCCTGCCACAAAAACTCCCGGTGGCGCAGGAAGGGGCGGCTGGTCTTCTCCCAGCGCAGCACCGAGCACCACTGGTTGTACAGCTTGGGCAGGTCCCGGTGGGAGTGGATGATATGGGCGTAGTGCTCACAGAACAGCGTCTCGGAGGTGGGGCGGATGCACATACGCTCCTCCAGCTTCTCGCTGCCGCCGTAGGTCACCCAGGCGCACTCGGGGGCGAAGCCCTCCACATGGTCCTTCTCCTTTTGCAGCAGGGACTCGGGGATGAGCATGGGCAGGTAGACGTTTTCGTGGCCGGCGGCCTTGAACATCCCGTCCAGGATGCGCTGGAAGTTCTCCCAGATGGCGTAGCCGTAGGGCCGGTAGATGAACATCCCCTTGATGCTGGAATAGTCGATGAGCTCCGCCTTGGTGCACACATCGGTGTACCACTGGGCAAAGTCCGCGTCCATATCGGTGATCTGGCTGACCTGTTTGTTTTTGTCCTGTGCCATATTGCTCAATCCTTTATATATTAATGTGGGAAACTCCATATCCTATCGGAGGCGGGTTTCGCGGGGAGTGCACAATATTGTATTGCCAAACCGGTCAAAAGTCAAGGGGGAAGGGTTTCCCCTTCCCCCGCACGGCTCATAGGTCCTCCGGCTCAAAGACCCGGGCGGGCAGCAGCCCGCTCAGGGCCACCAGGGCCTCGTCGAACCCCCCCTGGTCCCAGGCCAGCGCCGGGGTTTCCAGCAGTGTCCCCTCCGCCGCGCCCAGGGGGATGGACGCCACCACCCGCAGCCCCCTGCCGGGGGCGCAGCCCGCCACCAGCGTCCCGCCGTGGAGGGTCGCCACCCGCCGGGCCACGGCCACCCCCACGCCGCCGCGCCGCCAGTCCGGCGCCGCCTCTTCCCCGCTGGAGAACAGGTACTGCACCCGCTCGGGGGGAATGCCCGGCCCGTCGTCCTCCACAGTGAACACCGCCTGCCCATCCCGGCCGGCCAGGGCCAGCGTCACATGTCCGCCCGCCTTGGCCGCGTTGGACACCAGCTCCATCAGCATCTGGCCCACCAGCCCCTCGTCCGCCCAGGCGGACAGGCGCTCCGGCGCCTCCACCTCCAGCGATATCCCCGCGCAGGCCAGCAGCCCCGCCAGCCGCCCTCCCAGCTCCCGGGTGAACCGGGCCAGGTCCACGGGGGCGCGCTCCAGCCGGGGCGGCTCCTCCCCGCCCAGCCGGCGGCTCAGCTCCAGCCGCCCCACAATGCGCAGCATCCGGCAAATGCTCTGGTTCAGCGCCGCCAGGCACCCCCGGCTCCTCTTGTCCGTGGCCGTCCGCTCCAGGAGCTGGCTGGCCGCCGTCATCTGGGCCAGCTGCACCCTCAGCTCCGCCGCCGTGCGCGCCGTCCCCTGGTTCAGCTCTCCCTTGTCCACCGGCCCCGCCCCCTTTCCACTCTCTTTATGCTATGCAGATTTCTTCCGGCCTCTCCTGGAAATGGCTTCCGCCTCCCCGCCGAACCGTGTCGAATTTTGTCGAATTTTTTCCATTGTAGCAGACCCGGCGGGTTTTGGCAAGGGCGGGCGGCCTCCCCCCGGGGCGGAAAGTTTTGCCCTCCCGCCCCCCGCGGGCGTTGCGGCCCGGGCCGGCCTGTGGTATAATCATGGCAGTCAGAGAAAAAAACAATACGGAGGTGCCCCCATGGCGCAGCTCAATATGCTCTCCTACAAGCTCCGGGACCTGCAGTTTTTCAACAAGCTGGAGGCCGCCGGCCAGGTCCAGCTGGAGAACAGCTTTTCCTTTTCGGTGAACTACACCGCGGACAACACCCGCTGCATGGCCACGCTGTACCAGTGCGTGAAGGACAAGACCGGCTCTCCCGACCACAATTTTTTCGTCTCTGTGGAGCTGGCCGGTATCTTCGAGGTGACCGGCGAACCCACGGACGAGGACAAGCGGGACTTCCATGTGATGTGCTACCAGCAGCTCTTCCCCTATGCCGAGATGCTGGCCAAGCAGGTGTGCGCCGCCGGCGGCATGCCCAACTTCCTGCTGCTGCGCCAGAAGATGTCCCGGGACAACGTGGTGCTCAACCGCCCCGCCGGGCCGTGACGCCCCTAGGCGCAGAAAAGCTCCCCGCCGTTCCTGGCGGGGAGCTTTCGCGTTTTTCATTCCATTGTCACGCCCGGATCGGGCGCGCCCTTGCTCCGGTCCATCCGGCGGGGCGCCGGCCCTCGCGCTCAGCTCTTTTCCTCGAACACCGCGCCGCAGGAGCGGCAGTGGACGGTAATGCGCCCCTTTCCCCGGGGCACCCGCATCTGCTGGCCGCAGTTCGGGCACTTGAAATAGCGGTGCTCCCGGTCATGCGCCCGGGTGCGGAAGGCGCTCCAGCGGCGCAGGACGGGCCGGACCGCCTGGAGGAACCGGGCGTTTTCCGCCCGCCGGCGCTCCAAATCCCGGGACAGGGAGCGGTACAGGCTCAGGGCAATCAGGATCAGCCCCACCACCTCGAAGACCAGCATCCTGGTGAACAAAAAGACCAGATAGGCGGTCACGTACAGGGCGATGAGCAGCAGGTTCAACTGATCCCCACCATACCGCCCCGTCATAAAGCGGGCCATAGAACGGCGAATCATGGGTGCTCACCTCCTGCGGTAACCGGGTTGGGGGACTTTTAAGGGATTATTATTAATATAGCGCCGGAAAATGTCCGCGTCAATGGGGTAACCGTAAACAAAATGTGAATTTCACAGGCCGACCTCGCTTTTGTCCGCCGCCGTCCGCGCATGATTGCATTTCAAGCCTTTTGCGCTTCTCGCGTTCGCTGCCGTCCGGGGCCGGTCGGAGGCTAAAGGGAAAATTCAAGGGAAAATTTGAGGCGGGAAAGACACCCCGGCCCGGTGTCCGAATCGGACACCACGCCCAGCGCCGCCCAGCTGAGGCCGCGGCCTCAATGCAGACCGCCGCACCCAGCCCGCCTGAAGATTTGCATTGGGGAAAATTTCTCGCACGAGAGGGGCCATACGGTCTCTCGCCCCCACGCTTCAAACTTTCTTTGGGTGGGGGATGGGGTAAGCCTTACCCGGCGTGGAGCTGGGCCGGTGTGCCGCCATCCTCGGGGCCGCTGCTCTGGGCATGGAGCCGCCCAGCAGGGGCACCGCCGCCGATCCCCATGGGAGGGCACCGCCCTGGCCTGGATGGTGGGAGGGCATGGCCTGGGCTTCCTGTGGCCGTCTCTGGGCCCTGCGTGGCGGGCAGGGGCAGGGACATGGCAGGGGCCGCCGCACAGCTCCCTGGCCTTCCTGGGCCGTTCCTGTGCCCCGCATAGAGGGCAGGGAACAAGGGACAGGCCGCCCAGCTCCCCCCGCCTGGATGGTCAGGAAGGGCACCCGCCCCGGCATGGAGCTGGGCCTGGTGTGCCGCCATCCTCGGGGCCGCTGCTCTGGGCATGGAGCCGCCCAGCAGGGGCACCGCCACCGATCCCCATGGGAGGGCACCGCCCTGGCCTGGGGTGGGAGGGTACGCCCTGGGCTTCCTGTGGCCGTCTCTGGGCCCTGCGTGGCGGGCAGGGACAGGGACGTGACAGGGGCCCGTCGCACGATTTTCCGGCCCTCCTGGGCCGTCCTGTGGCCGCTGGCCGCGCCGATCTGCGCCGCTGTAAACGCCGCCGCTTTCGGAGTACCCGCGCCCGCCCGTGCGGAAAGTACCTGCGCACCCACGCCCGCGCCTTGCCGTGAGGAAAAATTCCTGCTGTTTTGGCTGTGTCCGAATCGGACACCACGTCCAGCGCTGCCCAGCTGGGGCCGCGGCCTCAATGCAGACCGCCGCACCCGGCCCACCCGAAGATCTGCATTGGGGAAAATTTCTCGCACGAGAGGGGCCATACGGTCTTTTGCCCTTGCGCCTCAAACTTTCTTTGGGTGGGGGGAGGGGGTAAGCCTTGCCCCGGCATGGAGCTGGGCCTGGTGTGCTGCCATCCTCGGGGCCGCCGCCCTGGGCATGGAGCCGCCCAGCGTGGGCACCGCCGCCGCTCCCCATGGGAGGGCACCGCCCTGGCCTGGATGGTGGGAGGGTACGCCCTGGGCCTCCTGTGGCCGTCTCTGGGCCCTGCGTGGCGGGCAGGGGCAGGGACATGGCAGGGGCCGCCGCACAGCTCCCCCGGCCCTCCTGGGCCGTCCTGGTGGTGCTGAAGCAGGAAGGACACCGCCCCGGCGTGGAGCTGGGCCTGGTGTGCCGCCATCCTCGGGGCCGCCGCCCTGGGCATGGAGCCGCCCAGCGTGGGCACCGCCGCCGCTCCCCATGGGAGGGCACCGCCCTGGCCTGGATGGTGGGAGGGTACGCCCTGGGCCTCCTGTGGCCGTCCCTGGGCCCCGCGTGGCGGGCAGGGGCAGAGGGACACGGGCAGGGGGCCGCCGCATAGCTTCCCGGCCCTCCTGGGCCGTTCTGTGGCCGTCCTGTGGCCGCTGGCCGCGCCGATCTGCGCCGCTGTAAACGCCGCCGCTTTCGGAGTACCCGCGCCCGCCCGTGCGGAAAGTACCCGCGCACCCACGCCCGCGCCTTGCCGTGAGGAAAAATTCCTGCTGTTTTGGCGGTGTCCGAATCGGACACCACGCCCAGCGCCGCCCAGTTGGGGCCGCGGCCTCGATGCAGACCGCCGCACCCGGCCCGCCCGAAGATCTGCATTGGGGAAAATTTCTCGCACGAGAGGGGCCATACGGTCTCTCGCCCCCGCGCTTCAAACTTTCTTTGGGTGGGGGGATGGTCGGGCCCCTACGGGGCCACCTGCGCACGTATGGCCGCGCATGGCCGCGCCCCCGCGCCCAAGCGTCCCAGCGCATACGTAGCTTCCCGCCGAAAAACACGTGCAAAAATCCGCTGTTTTTTCGCATTTCCTGAAGCTGCCGCTTCGCCCACGCCCGCGCCGCCCCGCGTGCGTGATTTTAACCCCGCACACACAGGATAGCAGACCCGCTCGGACACATCAAGGGCTTTCCTCTTGTTTCTCTGTCCCCTGTCCTAAAGTTATACTTACTTACAAGCAAGAATTTAAGGCGTTCCTATTTGATTGTTTGGCCGTGCGCCTTTTCGCATAGCGCCCGCCGATAAAACTCATCTGCCCAGCTTTGGAAGGCGGCAGACGGTATTTGATATAGCTGTAGCCGCCCCACTCTGTCCGCTCCTCCTTCAGCTCCAAGGTATCGCACCCAGGCGGGACGGCGAGGGTGGTATCATCCGGGACAAAACAGGTTTCCACAACAGGCTGCCTCAAATTCCGGCTGCGTGTCCACATCTGAGCGCCCACCGGGCGGCCCTCCACGCTCTCCTTTGTCATGTACATGGCCAGCGCCGCATAGTCGTTTTCGTCTATCTGCTCCACGTCCACGATATCCCCATAGGGCCAAAGGCTGCGGATCGTCTCAATATCCCGGCCCGTCCCATTGATTACCAAATGATGGTGCAAACGGGCCTCCCCGTGCTTTTCCTCTGTGGTGTAGATATAGCGCAGCTCCTGGCCCCTGGCCGCCCGGTGCTTGCGCAGGTCTTTGATAAATTGGCGCACCAGCTTCACCGCCCCGGCTCGCTTTGGGGGAAGCGCCGAATTCCGATAGGTCAGGGTGACAAAGAGATCATGCCGGGTGAAGTTGGCGGCAATCAGCATTTCCAGCTTCCCACGGGCGCACTTGTCGTTCATGGCCTTTTGCGCGGCGGTGGTCAGGCGGGACTTTTCCGCCCTGGCCCGCTCGCCGTCCCTGGGCTCCGGCGCGGTGTACAGGATGGTTTTTACAATGCGCCCCGCCGTGATCGTCTTTTTCCGTTTTGCCATGATCCTGCCTCCCCACAGCTAAGACCGCTTCAAACCTCTTGAGGCAATCCACGATCTGCGATTTGGAACTGCCGCGTTTGCGGTGAGATACCCAGCGAGGGCGGGCAGTTCCCCGGCCCCTATTGCGTCCACCCTTATAGGGCCATACGTCCAAATTTCCGCAAGCGCTCGGGCGGTGCGCTCCGGGTACGCCGTAACGATACGATGGACAGCGGCGTAATCGCCATCCCGCCCATGTTCCGTCGCCCGCACATACTGGAACTTCCCGCCCAGCTGCGCCCGCGCGCATTTCACCCATGCGCGGATATCCGCCTCCGCATATTCCCCGGCCGGGGCATACTCCGCCGATTCATAGCCCAATGTGATCACATGGCACCCTGTTGAAAAATTCAACTCCAACAGATGCAAAAGCGTGCTTACAGACAGTTTACGATTGATGCGCTGCTGGGCGGGTTTTGTCTTGTCACCGGTGTGTTTTGAAGATTTGCGCTGCATCATATGACCACCTTTCCAGAAAAAATAAAAAGAGCCTGAACCGAACGGGGTTACCGTTCCGGCTCAGGCTCAGGCGCTGGCACATATGGCTCTGGCTCAGGCGCTCAAGAATGGCCGGACAGCGGTAGCAAAGCACAGGCTACCAGGAGCACGGGCCATTCTCTGAATTTTCAATTCAAGAAAGAGGCCGCGCCCTGGGCTCTGGCGTTTGACGCTCTGGCCTCTTCCTGACAATATCACACAGAAGCAAGAGCTGGGCTCCGGCCCTTTAGGCTCCGGCCTCTGTCAAATATTGAATTTGGGATAGGGGCCACGCATCTGGCCTTCGTCCTACAGACCGTAGCCCCTGTTATTATTTAATAGCACAGCTCAAATTGATTTGTCAAGACCCCCTGTCCATACGTTAAGACAATTTCAGGATTTTTTTGCGGGATTATGCGCCTGTCCCTCCCGCTCGTGTCAATAGGGTATACCCTAATGACACACTGGAAGCGGGGCGCTTTTCTGTTTCACATGGATTTGTTTCCCCATTCTGAAACATTGCAATATTCCGACATACCCTATTGACATACTGTCACAGGCCCATTTCCTTCACCCGCCGATAGAAGGTGTTGGGCTTTAGCCCTAATTCCTTCATGGCGGCGGTGGCGGTGATCTCCCCCGCCCTCCACCGCGTACAAACTGCTTTGAACCGCGCCCCGTCCACCTCCAACGGCTTGCGGCCCCGGTACTTCCCCGCGCCCTTCGCTATCGCGATGCCCTCCCGCTGGCGCTCCAAAATGCTTTCCCGTTCCAGCTCCGCGAGTGCGCCGAACACCGTGAGCATGAATCGTCCTTGCGGGGTGGTGGTGTCTATGCTCTCTTTCAGGCTGACAAACTCCACCTTCCGAGCGGTCAGGGTGGATACGATGGAAAGCAGGTCGCGGGTATTGCGGGCAATGCGGGAAATGCTCTCCACCGCCACGATATCCCCGGCGCGGACAAAGGCCATAAGATCCCGAAAGGCGGCGCGGTCGGTGTTTTTGCCGCTGGCCTTGTCGATGTAGAAATGTTCCGGGGCAACGCCCCGCTGCCGCAGGGCTTCCACCTGTCGGGCTTCGTTCTGCTCCGCGGTGCTGACCCGGATATACCCAAGCAGCAAACCCAACGCCCCCTTTCCTGGTTGGTTGTGCTTCACCTGCGCCCCGGCCCTTCCAAATCGTGTCCGAATCGGACACCGGGCCGGGGCGGTGTGCTGGCCGTTCAGGCCACGCAGAAGCGGCGGGTGGTGGTAGTCCGGGCGAACGCCTGGGCCACCTCCGGCAAAGCCTTTTTCAGCGCGGCGGCATCCAAACGGCTGCTGGTAACGGGCTTCCAGGTGACCCGGTACTCCCCGGCCTGGAGCTCATCCACCCCATGGGCGGTGAGCTGGGCCTTGATTACGTCCTTAATGGCTTCCGCCTCCTGCTGGGCCTCCTCGATCAGCTGCTGGAGCTGGCGCAGCTCCCGGATCTTCCTTTCCATCTCGTTCACGCTCATGGTGTGGACTCCTTTCGGTTGATGTGGGAAACCTCGGCGGCGGTGGGCTTTATGGGGGAATCCACTTAGGGGCCATTCCATATCCCGTCCCGCTCTTGTGTGGTGTTCTTGGTGTCCACCTTCGCCTGTGCTGTTCCCTCCTGACATGATTATAATACCATATCGCATTCGATATATCAATAGGCAGACTATACAATATTGCATTCGATATATTGTTGATATTGTATATTGCATTCGATAGACAAATGTGCTATAATAAGCCCATAATGGAGGAGGTGTCGCAATTTCTGGCGCTTCCGAACAGGAGGTAAAGTCCATGCCAGCATCAAAAGCACAGCAAAAAGCAGTTAGCAAATACATGAAAGAGAATTATGACGTTTACCAAATCAGGATGCCCAAAGGCCGCAAGGATGAAATCAAGGCCCATGCAGAGGCCCAGGGGGAGAGCGTCAACGGCTTTATCAACCGCGCCATAGCCCACGAGATGGAGCGGGACACAGCAGGGGAAGGATAGCGGCAGGGGGCGGGATTTCCCGCCCCCTGTTCATGCTCCGGGCCTTGCCGCCCAAGTTGTCGATGAAGCCGGGGTTTCACAAATGGCCCGGTCATCGGGGGTCTTACTGCACTCCCAGCGCCCCGGCTCTCCTTCGTACTGCCAGTATATAGCGGTAGGACAATCAAAACAAACCATGGTCATTTCTCTCTTCCAAAAGATTGATACACAACCAACTCCGGCCCGCTCGGGGTGTCCTGGGGGCCGATGGGTCGTACCGTCACCCTGCTGGGTTCCCTGCCCATAGCTTCATCCAGGGTATGCATAGCCTCCAGCATGGTCAAGGGTTCATCGTCATAGACATAACTGCCCGAATCGCTCATAAGCCGGATTTGAAAGCCGTGCCCAAACCGTTGATTGGGCTCTATCTGGATATCCATTGCGTTTCATCCTCTCTGATTTTGTGGGGAAACGGGCGATATGGCGCTTGCGCCCTTTCGAGCGGGGGGGGGGTACGCATTGGGTTCTTTCCCTCCCCCCACACCCCCCTCTCTATCTCCCAGTCCCCGTTTTTCTTTTTCTTTTCTTTTTATTTGTGCGCGGTTGTCAACGGTCGTTATCGGTCGTTGTCGCCCGTCAACGGCCCTTGACGGTTCTTCCTGTTGGTCTCGCATTTTTTCTTATACGCCTCTTTCGCCCTGTCGATATCCACCGCGATAAAGTCAAAAGCTACGCTTTCCCGTCCCGCAAGTTCCTGCGTCTCGCCGGTCCTGTTGTACCACATCAAGGCCCGGAATAGCCGCCCTACCTCTTGATCTGAGAGCTTTGCCAACCTCTCTAGGTAATTATCATAACAGGGGAAATAGTTCATGCCCGCCACATCATCACCGCCGGTGCAGCCACGCCGCCCGGATGTACGTGATTGCGTCCTCATAGGCGGGGGCGTATTGGGGCGCTTCTTTTTGCAGCCTCCGCAAAAGCTTCACAGCCCGCTTCATGCTGCCCCGGCTATACCCCTCGGCCAAACCAACGCTTTCACCAGGGGCCGGTGCGCAGATCACGGCGGCAGCGGCCAGATATATGGCTGGATCTTGCGTCCTGGCTTTTTCCATGCAAACCGAGATTTTTTCCGGGCTGGTAGATTCGGAACAATTCATCCTTGCAAAACCTCCGATCCTGTGGTATTCTCAGAGGTGAAATAGGGACTATGTAAAACCTCTTTCACCCCGCCGCTCCCGGTATTCGCTGTACCGGGGGCGGCTTCTTTTGCGCCCGCTCGCCGGGGCAAGGCCTGGGGCCACGCCGCCGCCAACGCCTCATGCAGCGTGGCATAGCCCCGGCCCCGGTAGTACCAAACGCCGTTGATACGCTTCATTCCGGCACCTTCTCCCCGGCCCGCTGGACTGCCGCCGCGATTTCATTAATGATCTCCTGGTCTGATTTTTCCGAAAAGTACTCCGGGAACAGCGCCCGCGCCGATCTGGCCGCCGCGTAGGCCAGCGTTGCCGCCCGTTCAGGGTTCATAACTGCCGCCTCCTTTCCCCGCCCGCCTGGTTGCGCACCCATTCGGCCAGCCCTTCCCGCGAAATCAGCTGCCGGTTCCCCACCTTCAGCGCGGGGAAGTCCGCCCTGTGGATCAGGTTGTAAATCGTGCTGCGGGACACGCCCAGCGCCTGGGCCGCTTCGTCCACACTGTAGGCCAGTTTTTGCGGCGGCCCGTCCGGGGGCGGGGGTTCCTCCGCCGGGGGTGGGGCGTACCAGGCCGGGGGCGGCGGGTAGTACCACGCCGGGGGATGGTCGAGCGGGCCCGCCTGGGCGGGCCATGGGGCCGCCGCTGGGCGCTGGCCGCCTCTGGTTTCTTCCAACTGGGGCATTGTGGTCACTCCTTTCCGCTGTCCGCCGCTCCATAGGCCACCACCTCATCCGGGGCCATGCCCAGGACAGAACAGACCGCCAAAAACTCGTTGGCGTCCAGTTTGCGGCGGTGTTTGAGGGACGCACAAAGTTTATCTGGGGTAATGCCCGCTCGCTGGGCAATGACGGATTGTTTTAAGGCCCTGTCCTCAATAATGCGGGAAATTTGGTCGCGTACATCTGGCATTTGTGCTAAGCTCCTCTCTTACCGAAATTTTGTGTACTATAAGACAATACCACACGAAAATTAGGTTGTCAAGACAATTATACTGATTTTTTTGGTTTTCGTATTGCAGTACACAAAAATATCTGTTATAATGCGAACAGCTACTAAAGGAGGTCAATTTCATGACTAAGGAAGAAATAGGCCAAATCATTAAAGAATCCCGTGTTTCTGCTGGGCTTACTCAATTACAAGTTGCAAAAAAGTTAGAACGTCCCCAGCAAACTATAGCTTCTTGGGAAAGTGGAAAATCTCAACCAGATGCTAACACTCTATTTGAGCTATTCCAGGTTTTAGGGCGCTCTGTTGATGAAGCCTTTGGCTTCAAAGACAATGCCCCACCGCTATCTGCGGACGCCCTGAAAGTAGCACGAGACTATGAATGTCTCCAAGAATGGGGGAAAAGGTTTGTTAAAGCGGAGATTGAAAAGCAAATAGCGTTTGATAGGAATCTATCAGAAAATCTAAAAATATATCGCGCAAAGCGAAATCTGACACAACAAAAACTTGCTGAAAAGTCGGGTGTTCTTCTTGAAAGAATACAGAAATTTGAAAATGAAGATGGACAAATTCAGTTGGCAGACTTAATTCGCACACAGGAACTTACTCAAATTTCTGAAATATTGCAAATTTCTCCAGTGTCATTGTTGGGGCTCAATCTTACCTATGAGCAGATGAAACAGGTTCTTGACCGTGGGAACAATACCATAGAGAGGGCTGAACCGTTGGGCCAAGAAAACGAATAAATGGGCAAACGCTAAACGCTTGCGGCTTCGGGCAAAGAAAGAACCGCCCAGGGCGGCAGCCCCGGACGGCAAAAACAGCAAGCTGAACTTGACAATTTCAAAAATGGCGGTTATACTGGGAATAGAAAGGGCGCTGCCGGCAGACGGTCAGCCCCCTAAGAGTTGATTACTTGCAAAGAAGTAACCGCCAAGCTGGGGAGCTGGGGCGGTTACTTCTTTTTATCTGCCGCAATAAAGAGGCTGATAACGCCGATGATGACCAAACAAAGCTGTAATACTTCGGATGTACTCATTGGGCAAGCCCCCCTTTCCTGAGATCAGGGGGCAAGAAGCGCCCCCTGTCAAGAGGGCCCACCGCCTACCGTTACTGGCAGCGCTGAAAGCTGTGCTTTCCTGCGCCCAGCATATCACAGCCGCCGACAAAATGCAACAGGAAAAGAACCGCCCAGGGGTTGCAGCCCCCGGACGGTAAGAACGCAGATACCGTGAGACCAATCAAGGCACCTTTGCGCCCTTTTATGATAGCATAATCGGGCCGTGGTGTCAAACAGAAAGGAGTTTTCACCATGGCGAAAAAAGGGGCAAAGGGCGGGGGCACGATCCGCAAAAAGACCGTCACCCGCTCGGGGAAGGAGTACACCTATTGGGAGGCCCGGATCACCGTGGGCCGCGACCCCGGCACCGGGAAACAGCTCCAGCGCTCCATCACCGGCAAGACGCAAAAGGAAGTGCGGGAGAAAATGGCCCAGGCCGTGGCGGAAGTAGACCGGGGCACCTATACCGCCCCCACAAAATTGACCGTGGGCCAATGGCTGGATACCTGGGCCGGGGACTACCTGGGCGGGGTGAAATCCACCACGGCGGCGGTATACCGGGCCAGCATCAGAACCTATATCAAGCCCGCGCTGGGGGCCTCCCGCTTGGATCAGCTCCACCCCCACGCCGTCCAGGGCTTTGTCAATGGGCTGAAGGGCCTCTCTCCGGCTACTGTGCACCTAACCCATGGGGTGCTCCACCATGCCATGGAAAAGGCGGTGGAGCTGGGCTATATTCCAAACAACCCCGCCGCAAGGTGTGCGCTGCCTAAAATCGAGCGGGAGGAACCGCGCCCGCTCGATGATGCCCAGGTCGCGGCCCTGTTGGAAGCGGTCAGGGGCGGTGACATGGAGCACCTTGTCACCGTAGCGCTGTTTACCGGCCTGCGTATGTCCGAGCTGCTGGGCCTCACCTGGGACGCGATAGATTTTGAGGGCCGCACGATCACGGTAAATAAGCAATTGACCAGGCAGGGCCACCGGGGGGAAGGGCTGTTCCAGTCCCCCAAGAGCAATAAGATACGAACCATCACCCCGGCCGGGATGGTATTCGACGCATTGAGACGACAACAAATCCGGCAGGCTGAAATGCAGCTTCGAGCGGGCCCGCTGTGGGGCAATCCGCACGGCCTTGTGTTTACGGTGGGGAACGGCGGGCCCTTCAACCAGTCGAAAGCGGGCCGGGGTTTCAAATCCGCCGCTGCCGCCGCCGGAATGCCTGATTTCCATTTCCACTCCCTGCGCCATACCTACGCCGTGAACGCGATCCGCGCTGGGGACGATATCAAGACCGTGCAGGGCAACCTCGGGCACGCTACCGCCGCCTTTACCCTTGATAAATACGGCCATGTCACCGAGCGCATGAAGCGGGACAGCGCGGCCCGGATGGAGAGCTTCATCAAGGACGTTATGAACCTGTAAAGGGAAAAAATAAGGGAAAACTTCATCCATAACGCATCTATATCCCGCTCGACCCGTTGAAAACAAAGGGTTACACCCCACAGGGACACAAAGTGAACTGGGGGGGTAGCAAGACGGTACAGGGTAAAAATCAACAGAGATAGTAGGATCAATGATCCTACTATCTCTGTTGATTTTTATCCCATTATCTGTCGCATGATACATCTCCCTGCTGATACACTGTTCGGATGATATCATCGATCTTCGCTTCCTCCAGCCCCACTTCCTTGATTGGAGCTATGTGTGAGATGTCCTCGATCAGCCTGGCGGCGGTGATCTCATCCTTCCGGAAACGGTAAACGGCCCGGGCCTCGTTCACTGAGACAAGCTCCGCATGGAGGTGCGGGATAGTGGCGGGCCGGTAGAAGTCGATGATGAGATGGCGGTAGGGCGCGATTTTGTCCACCAGCGTATCCAGGGAACCATCCTCAATGATCTTCCCCTCGTTGATGATGATTACCCGCTGGCACAGCTCCTGGATATCGCCCAGATCGTGGGTGGTCAGGATGATAGTCGTTTTGTTCCGCTGATTGACCTCCTTGATGAACTTCCGGACGGAGTATTTCGCCTCCACATCCAGGCCGATGGTGGGCTCGTCCAAAAACAATACGTCTGGGGAATGGAGCATGGCCGCCACCAAATCGCCCCTCATCCGCTGACCAAGAGAGAGCTGCCGCACCGGGGTGTCGATGAACCGGTCGATCTGGAAGATCTCGTTGAGTGCACCCAGGTTCTTTTTGTAGTCGCTATCCTCGATCTGATAGATTCGCTTCAGCAGCTCAAAAGTCTCGCCCAGCCGCAGGTCCCAGTTCAGCTGGCTGCGCTGGCCGAACACCACGCCCAGGTTGCGCACCACCCGTTTGCGGTCCCGCTGAGGTGATACACCGTCGATTAGGATCTCGCCGCTGGTAGGCCGCATGATGCCGGAAAGCATCTTCACTGTGGTGCTTTTTCCCGCGCCATTGGGGCCTATGTAGCCCACGACGTCCCCCTTTTCGATGGAAAAGGAGATGTCATCCACTGCCCGGACGTATTCCGCCTTCTGCACGAAGAGGTTTTTCACCGCGCCCCGCAGGCCGCTCTCTTTTTTGATTTTTTTATACTCCTTCACCAGATGGCTGACTTCAATGATGTCCATGGATGCGCCTCCCCGCCTCTTATCCATCACCGCTTTTGTATCCGCTGTTCCGCCTCGATCTGTTCCACAAGGATCTCTCGCCATGATCCGCTCGAAATCAATGCCGCGCGATTGTTCCGTCTCAATCCAGCTCAAGATCTGTCCCACCTTCTCCGGATCGGCCTGATCCCGCTTGAGGGCATGAAGGGGCCGCCACCAGAAAGGCCGCAAATACCGGTAGAGCAGTAGCGCGGCCTCTCTCTCCGCCTGTGTAAAATGATAGCTGTTTTTCATTAGCGAAAGATTATCCAGAAAGGACCGGAGGGCCTTTTCACTGTTCTCCTCCACATAATACATATTGTTTTCCCGTTTGTCCAGGATGTCTTCGTCAAAATTGATCCACAGCTCCCGGAAGAATACGTTCAGCGCGGTATCTCTGCCGGTGAGGTTGAGATCCAGCACACCGGCGAAGCGCATATCACGGTCCAGCAGGATGTTGCCCGGGTTCAGATCAGCTTGAAACATGGAGACAGGGAGCCGGCCGTATATCCGCTCCAACGCACCGCGATTCGCAAGAAAGCGGGACCATATCCGCTGAAACCGCTCGGTATATCGGGGGAACCGCCCCTCTATGATCTCCTTGAATTCCAGGGCGCACTCCATGATCTCATCACAGAGGTCGGAGGGACAGAATCGTTCCAGAATACATAAGCCGGAGGGAAAGTCCCCAAAATCCAGCCGGGCCGAACCCACCTCGCAGAGAAACCGAAGGGCGTCGTCATGGTAAATATACCGTCCGTTTTGCAGGATCGCCCTTTCGCCAAGCTGCTCCGCCGTTTGGAGCCGCGCCAATTCTTCCGCGTACACGACGCAGGGCCTGCCCTCGTAGTCCACAGCCTCCGCAACGTTCCCGTGTCTGCTGGCGATGATCTGAGGGCAGTGATAGCCCATCGCCTTGTAAGCCGCCGCGGTTTTCCGCCAGATCTCCACACGGTGGGGCGTTGTAAAATCATTGCACGCGATCTTGATCGCCAGCCCTTGATCTTCCCACCGCGCAAAGACTGTGCGGCGGAGATCATCCTCTCCCCGGCTGGTGTCCTTGTATTCCCAGCTGCATGGCGGATCGTCGCGATAGAGCGAATAGATATCAGTAAGATTCATCGATCAGGTATGCCTCTTTTCTATTTGGTTTGTGCGCTCAGCTCCCGGCGCTCTCGTACTTCCCTATCCCGGCCCGGAACACCGCGCAGCTCCCCGCGAACAGAAGCAGCCCCACCCCCAGCGTGATGACCGCCAGCGGCACAGGGAAGGCATCAGGGTCCATTCCCAGCATATCTTTTACAGGCCAGAAGGTAATCCAGGCCAGGGGCAGGAGAAAGGTGAACAGCACCTGCGCCCACTCGGGGTAAATGGTGAGGGGATACATGGACACCCGCTCGAACAGCTCTCCCACCATGTCCGTGAAATCGGCGGGGCTTTTCGTCCAGAAGGACATGGAGCCGCAGAACATCCACACCGCCCCGCGGATCAGCGTCCCGCCCGCCAGGGTGCAGAGGATCAGCAGGATATTGGTCAGGCTGGGAGCCAGCTCCACCTTGATACAGCCGTAGACAAATATCATCAGGCCGGGGAGAATGTCGGTGAAGCCGATGAGATTGAAGTCGTCGAACAGGAACTGGAAGATCAGACCCATGGGCCGCAGCAGGAACCGGTCAAACTCCCCGTCGATCATCCAATAGCCCAGACCCCAGGTCTGGATGAAGAGCACCACCGCCAGGCCGTGGCTCAGCACCGACATGCCGTATAAAAACGCCAGGCTTTCGTAGCCCCAGCCGCCGATGCTGCCGAACTGGTCCACCACAAACTTGATGGTGGCAAAGCCCACCACCCATTGGATGCAGTTGGCCAGCACGTGGCCGGTCAGCATAAAGGGGTATTCCAGCCGGGATTGGATGGATTGCCTGATAGATATAGCGGCTACGGAGGCATAGTATCGAATTGTTTTCATGGCGCTCAACCTCCCTGAATCAGAACCGCCGCAGCCATCTTTTTTTGCAGAACGTCAAACAGCAGCCATAGTACCGCGCACCAGAACAGCTGAAGTCCTGTACGGAAAGCAATCTCCTCCATAGTGTACTGTCCGATGTAGATGCCCAGGGGGAGCTGGTAGATGTACATAAAGGGCAGCAGCTCCAGCACGTTCCGAAACCCAACAGGGAAAAACCAGAGGGGGAAGATGCTTCCCGACAGTAGCTTCATGATGAACCCCTTCACGTTGGCCAGCGGTCCCAGTTTCAATGTCTTGAAGGCGCACAGCCCCAGCAGGGCCGCCAGGAGCCAGTTGATGAGATAGCCGACGGCAAAGCTGAGCAGGAAGAACAGGAAGTGGACCGCCGACACGGGCGCGGGAAAACCGAACATCACCGTGCCCACCAGAAGCAGGGGGACGGCCTTCTGGAGCAGGGCGGCCGCGCAGTCGCCCAGGTCCTCCGCCAGATAGATGCCGTAAATGCTCACCGGCTTGAGCAGATCCAGGGCTACACTGCCCGACCGGACGCTCCGTGCGATCCGGTCCTGGACCCCCATGGTCAGCAGGTTCCCCATGATGACAGAAATGGTGGTGTAGGTGATCATATCCCGCTGACTCACGCCGGAAACGGTTTCGGCCCCATCGTAGGCAGCGGTCCAAAAGCAGGACATGGCGTACATGATGAGACACTGGACCAGGATGGTGGAGATCACGTTGAAACGATAGGCCAGTGCCGTCTGTACCCTGATCTTTGAGACAAATAGATAAGCATTCATTTTATGGAACCTCGCAGTTTCTGCCGTATCATTTCGGTGTTGCCAAGGCCGCATGATTCTGCTATAGTTCAAATCGCGCAGAGGCTTACGGGAGGGAGATCTTATACCTCCGGCGGCGCGGGGAAAGGAGCGTAATGCTATGATCTGGAAATATAGGTACGGGCGTCCCTTTGAGACGGATGCCGTAGTGGAACATGTAAAAGCGGCCGAGGGCAGTCCGCCCTTCGGAACGGTCAGCCTTGAGGATGGGTTCCGCTACCGGTACGAGCTTCCAAAGGACGCTGTGGTCTACGGGCTGGGGGAGGCGGTCCGGGGGATCAACAAGCGGGGCCACTGTTATGTGAGCCACGCCTCGGACGACCCGCACCACCTGGAGGGCACCAGGTCTCTGTACGGCGCCCACAACTTCATCGTGGTGGCGGGGGAGACGCCCTTCGGCCTGTTCGTGGACTACCCCGCCAAGGTCGTCTTCGACATCGGATATACGGCGGCGGACGTGCTGGAGATCGCCTGCCAGGAGGCGGACCTGTATCTGTATGTGATCGAGGGGGATACCCCCTATGACATCGTCAGGCAGTTCCGGAGGATCATCGGGAGGAGCTACATCCCACCCAAATTCGCCTTCGGCTTCGGCCAGAGCCGGTGGGGCTACAAGACCAAGGAGGACTTCCGGCAAGTGGCGGACGGCTATCAGAACAACCATATCCCCATCGACATGATCTATATGGACATCGACTATATGCAGGACTTCAAAGACTTCACCTGGAACAAGGAAAACTTCCCGGACTTCCCGGCGTTTGTCCGTGAGATGAAAGCCCGGAACATTCGGCTGATCCCCATCATTGACGCGGGAGTTGAAGTGGAGAAAGGCTATCCGGTCTATGAAGAGGGTGTAGAAAACGGGTATTTCTGCAAACGGGCGGACGGCAGCGATTTTGTGGCGGCGGTCTGGCCGGGGGACACCCATTTCCCCGATGTGCTGAACCCCGAGGCACGGCGCTGGTTCGGGGGTTGCTACCGCGCTCTGACGGATCAGGGGATCGAGGGCTTCTGGAACGACATGAACGAGCCCGCCATCTTCTATACGCCGGAGGGGGTCCGGGAGGCCGCCGCGCTGCTGCGGGAATACGTCACGGACCAGGCGGGAACGGTGTCCATCTTCCAGGTCCGGGAGGCCCTGGCGGGGCTCCAGAACGACCAGAGGTATTACGAGAGCTTCTATCACCGGGTGGACGGGCGGATGGTGCGCCACGACAAGGTGCACAACCTGTTCGGTTACAACATGACCCGGGCAGCGGCGGAGGGATTTGAGCAGATCGACCCGGATAAGCGGTTTTTGCTCTTCTCCCGCTCCTCCTACATCGGGATGCACCGCTACGGCGGTATCTGGACCGGGGACAACAAGTCCTGGTGGAGCCATATCCTGCTGAACCTGCAAATGATGCCATCCCTGAATATGTGCGGCTTCCTGTATGCCGGAGCAGATCTGGGCGGCTTCGGCGACAACGTCACCAGGGACCTCCTGCTTCGCTGGCTGGTGCTGGGGGTGTTCACCCCCCTGATGCGCAACCACTCGGCCATCGACACCCGGGAGCAGGAGTGCTACCGATTCGAGCGGGTGGAGGACTTCCGCCATGTCATCGGGGTCCGCTACCGCCTGCTCCCCTACCTGTACAGCGAGTATATGAAGGCGGCCCTCTCCGGCGACCTGTACTTCAAGCCCCTGGCCTTTGAATATCCGGAGGACTCTTTCACCCCCCAGGTGGAGGATCAGCTGATGCTGGGCGGCGAGGTCATGATTGCGCCTGTTTACACCCAGAACGCGAAGGGGCGCTATGTCTATCTGCCCGAGGAAATGCTGTTCGTCAAATTCATGCCGGACGGGTCCATCCATGAGGAAAAACTGCCCCCGGGACATCACTATGTGGAAATTGCCTTGAATGAAGTGCCCCTGTTTATCCGGGCCGGAAAGTGCATCCCCCTGGCAGAGGCGGCGGAAAGCGTGGCGGAGCTCCGGACGGACAGCCTTGTGCTGCTGGGATATTCGGGGGCGGCGTACCTGCTGTATGACGACGACGGTGTCCACAAGGACTATAAGGACCCGGCAAACAGAAAACTGCTGAAGAAAACATCGTAAGCGGGCAATACGTCATTTGAGAGGGACGAGCGGCGTCACGCCGCTTGTCCCTCTCCCCATTTCTGCCTCTGAGGCTTATGACTACGCCGCGTAGTGGCAATGCTCCAAAAAGTCGGTCAGGATCTCCGTGCCGTCCTGGTCGAAGGTTTCCTGACAGGCGAACTCTACGGAAATGGCCCAGGCGCCAAAAGCGGTGAAGGCGGACACCCCCCGGCTGAAAGGACTCGTATCGGAGGCGAACGTGTAAGTCAGGACGGTGAACTCCTGGCCGTTGAAGGTCCGCTGGGCCGTGTCGGTGACGGTATAGTGCTCCCCGGCCATTTCAAGCAGCTCCTCCACGTTCTGCCGGGCCTCCTCCGGCGTACCGCAGGCCGTCAGCAGGAGCACCAGCTGGGCGTCGTACCGCTCCGCCTCCTCTCCCGCCCCGTTCACGTAGGGCTGGGCCTCCCCGATGGACCAGGCGGCATAGCTCATGTCCCGCGCCGCCTTGTCGTCCCGGAGGGTCAGGCCATGGCCAGGCTCCTCCACCCCCAGCACCCCGAAGGTGATCCAGTCCTCGCTCCAGGGCGCGCCGTCCACCGCCGCGGCGGGCCGCTTCGCCTGACAGCTGGTCAGGCCCGCCAGCATAGCGGAGATCATGATCAGAAGGATCGCTTTTTTCATTCCCCTGCCTCCTTTTTATTGCCGCGTGGTCCCGCCGCAGGCGTAGCTGACCGGCAGGCAGATGAGGGACGGCGCTTTTTCCGGATGACCGTCCAGCACCAGGTCCACGCAGGTCTCCGCGATCCCCGTCAGGGGCTGGACGATGGTGGAGCAGGGCAGGTCCTCTGTGCCGAAACACCGCACACCGTCATAGCCGATGATCTGCACATCCTCCGGCACCCGGATCCCCATCCCCTGGACGTGTTCCGGGTCCAGTACGCCAGGGCGTCGGTGACGCAGAAGATGCCGTCAAAGTCCAGCTTCCCGCCGTGGGTATGGGCCTGGAGAAATACCTCAAACTCGGAATAGGGGGTCCCGTCATCGATGATCTTCAGAGCGCATGGGACGCCCCGCTCCTCACAGGCGCTGACGAAGCCGTCCTTCCGCTTGTTGGTCTCGCTGGCCAGGCTGGTCCCCACCCGGAGGAAGGCCAGATGGCCGCACCCGTTCTCCATCAGCTTCTCCGCGGCGAGGCGTCCCCCGCCGTAATTGTCGCTGGACACACAGGGGATCTTCGCGCCGAAATAGCGGTCGATGGAGACCAGGGGGACGTTCTCCGGCACCTGGAGCGCCGGATTGTAGGACAGGCAGATGATGCCGTCCGCCATGTGCCGCTTCGCCGTCAAGACATGGGCCTGTTCCAAACCGGGGTCGCCGTCCGTCATGCACAGCATGGTCCGGTAATCCCGCTGGGCCAATTCCTTGACGATGCAGTTGACCAGCTCGGCAAAAAAAGGGGTGGTCAGATTGGGCACGATGACCTGGATCGTGCGGGTGCGGTCGTTCCGCAGGCCCTGGGCGTAGCGGTTCACCTGATAATCCAGCTTCTTGATGGCCTTTTCCACGCGGACGCGGTATTCCTTCCCCACAGGGAGGCCGTTGACCACCTTTGAGACGGTGCCGATGGCGACGCCCGCCTCCCGGGCCACGTCCTTCATCGTGGGGGGCCGATTTTTCCGTGGGCATAGTATCCCTCCATCTGCTGTGAGCTCCCCCGGCGGCGCGGGGGAGCTTCGTTTATAGCGCACGAAACGGTCAGCCGGCCGCATGGCCGGCCAGATACCCGATATACCGGAGGACGGCGGGGAGGCGGGGGCTGTTAGCGATCACGCCAAGGTAGACCGACTCGGGAAAGCCGGCGTCCCGGAACATGGGGGACGGGGAGAGGTCCAGCCCGTTCACCGCCTCCTCCGTCACCTCCTGATACCGGTGCGCCTCGTTGAGGGCATACTCGATGGCGTTGTCCTCCAGGACGACAGTGTTGGCGGTCAGGCTGGGCTCCAGAGCGCGGTACAGGGCCTCGTCCTGGGAGAGTAGGCTGTCCAGCTCCAGCAGGTAGCCGTTCCGGGAATAGATATCGTAGGCCTCCCGGTTCATCAGCACCACGTCCAGCTGCTTCGCCTCAATGGAGGCCATGAGCTTCAGCTTGGAGGCGTATCCATACTGGTGGTTCTCCGGAGAGGGGTCCTCCGATAGATAGAGTCCCTGGTACAGACATACCTCGGCCCGTTTGGGGTCCGTTCCCTCAGCGGAGATGAATCCCTCGTCCAGCCGAGACGCCAGCTCGTCCCCGGCGGAGACGTTGATGAGGGCGGAATAGACCAGCACCTCTTTTTTGGTGACCTCGTGATACACCATGGAGCACACGAACGCCAGCGCCACCAGCCCCACCGTGATGGGCAGCTTATAATACTCCCAGATATAGCCTATCTTATCCACTGGGCCCATCTTCTGAAAGGAGGCCTTCAGGTGGTCGCGCTCCTGACGGGAGAGGCTCATGGCTCCCCTCCGTCCTGGGCAGCCGGGACGCTGTCCTCCTCCTCCGGGTCATAAGAACAGGCCCGGAGCACATTGTTCATCAGATAGGCGCTGATGAGGGCGCACACCCCCTCGCCCAGGATGAACAGGGGGGTAAAAATGCTGACCACCGCGAAGAACATGGCGAAGTGGACGGCGAACACCAGGATGGTGCAGAACAGGTAGCGGGTGCCGATGAGAAAGGAATTTTTCAGCATGGCCCAGTTGGTGTTGGAGACGCTGGCCACCAAAGGGAACACGAACAGCAGGACGATGACATAGACCACCGCCGCGGCGATGATGAGGGCCAGGATCAGGGTCCACAGGACGGCGGGAGCGCCGGTGGAAGTTGCCCGGAGGCGGTACACCAGATAGCCGTCCGCCCCCAGGAACAGCCCGGCGGCCAGGAGGATCAGCCACAGAACGGTGGACTGGCGGAAATTCTCCCGGAAGGACTTGAAGAACATCCGGGCCAGGGAGTGGTCCTCGCCCCGGACGATCTTCAGGCTGGTGTAGTACAGCGCCGTGGTGGATGCCCCGACGGTGACGATGGGGATGCAGCAGACGAGCCAGAGCAGGTTCAGATAGCAGCCATAGCACAGCTTCAGCAGCAGCTGGCTGAACGCGCTGTCATAGGAAAGGAATTTCATTTTATTCGCCCCTTGACGATCAGCATTTGGTGGAATCCCGGCAGATCAGCTCTGTGGCGGTATAGACGGTCCGGTAGTCCAGGGAAGGCTCCTTCATCCTGGTCTGCAGCAGGTGGATGGCGGTGAAGGCCATGATCTGGGTGTGGATGTGGACGGTGGTCAGGGCCGGGGTCATGATCCGGGACTCCGGCGCGTCGTCAAAGCCGCACAGCAGGACATCCCCCGGCACCGACTTGCCCAGCTTGCGCAGGGACTGCATGGTATCCATGGCGATGAAATCGTTGGCGCAGAGGAACAGGTCCGGCAGCTCCGGCAGGACGGCCAGCGGAGCGTCCAGGTCGGGGCCGGTCACCTTGAGGCAGAACCGCTCGTCCACGGGGACGCCCGCCAGGGTCATGGCGGAGCGGAAGGCGGTATAGCGTTCGAAGAAGGACTGGCAGTGCTCGTAGTCGCCGATGAAGCCGATCCGCCGCTTCCCCCGCCGCAGCATCTCGTTGACCAGTTTGGTGATGCCAGTGGTGCTGTCCATATAGAGCTGGTCGGCAGGGAGGGAGTCGCCGGACCGCTTGTTGGGGCCGTCCACGAACAGCACAGGCAGGCCCAGGCCGCACACCATCTCGCTGTAGGCCCAGTCGAACACCTCGATGCACATGATGGCGCTGGCCTGATCGATGTCAAAGGCGGCGGGAAGGGTGTGCCGCTCCAAATTCTCGCTGTCCACCTTATACATATTGAGGGTATAGCCCAGCAGGGCCAGCTCCTGCTTGAAACGGTCCAACATGGGAACGGCGAAGTGGTTGGACTGCATGGAGAGGTTGGTGGTGAACAGGGCGATCTCACCGGAAGCCGCCGGGGGCTCTAAGGGGTCGGCGGAAACGGGGCGTGGGATGCCGCTCCCTGAGAGGGACGCCACATAGGAGAACTGCTTGTACCCCATTTCCACCGCTTTTTGGAGGATCTTTTCCCTTGTCGCGTCCGCCAGACCATCGGAATTGTTGATCGCCTTCGATACCGTGTTGCGAGAGATGCCCAGCGCGTCTGCGATATCTTGAATGGTGACCTTTTTCATTTGATCCCTCCTCATTTTGGTCGGTTATCCGTATCTTAACACAGAATAGTGCAAATGTCAAATACAAAATTGTGCAAATGAAAATTCATGCATACAAGAGGCAGAACACCTGGGAGAATATGCAAATGCAAAATTATTTTGTGTGAATGTAAAATTTTCGTTGACGATTCGTGTATAATATGTTAAAATCAGAATTACCAACTCCTAATTTATGCAAATACACCAATTTCACTCGACAAAACTGTGCAAATCCACAACGTGCGCAAGGAAGCAATCTCCCTGTCCGCTTCACCAAGGGAAAATTGTCCAAGCGCTGGAGCGTGTCCCTGTGGCGCAGACGAAATTAGTGCGATGCTCCGATTTGTCCATTGCGGGAAACTGGTGCATTTGCACACTGCGGGAGACGGAAATAAAGTTAGAAGGAGGAAGAAAATGAGTAAAACACCGACAAGCACCTTAGCGAGAGCCCAAAAAGGCGGGGACACCAAGCTGCACAACACCTTGGTGTATCTTCGTCAGCACTGGCAGCTGTATGCGTTCTTTATCATGCCTGCTTTCCTGCTGACGGTTATTTTCCGCTATATTCCCATGGGCGGCATCGCCATCGCATTCACGGACTACAATCCCCTCAAAGGCTTCTTAGGCAGCGAATGGGTCGCGTTCCAGCACTTTGAGCGCTTCCTCTCCTCCCCGGACTTCCTGGAGTACCTGGCCAACACCCTCAAGCTCAGCGTGTTCGGCCTGCTGTGGGGCTTCCCGGCCCCCATCCTCCTGGCTTTCCTGCTCAACCGCATCCTGAGCAAGAGCAGAAAGCAGAAGATCCAGCTGGTGCTGTACATGCCCAACTTCATCTCCGTCATCGTGCTGTGCGGTATCGTGCGCATCCTCCTGTCTCCCACCGGCATGGTGAACATGCTTCTGGGCACATCCTACAACTTCATGACCATGCCCCAGGCCTTCCGCACCATCTACATCGCCAGCGGCATCTGGCAGGGCGCCGGCTGGGGGTCCATCATCTACACCGCGGCCCTGTCCAACGCCAGCAAGGACCTGAAGGAGGCCGCCGTGCTGGACGGGGCCAACATCATCCAGCAGATCAAGGCGGTGGAGTGGCCCGCCATCAAGGACACGGTGCTGATCCAGTTCATCATGTCCGTGGGCAACATCATGAGCGTGGGCTTCGAGAAGGCCTACGCCCTCCAGACTGACCTGAACATGAGCGCCTCCGAGATCATCTCCACCTACGTGTACAAAAAGGGCCTCATTGACGGCGACTACGGCTTCTCCACCGCTGTGGGCCTGTTCAACACGGTCATCAACGTCATCCTCCTGATTTCCATGAATGCCATCGTCAAGAAGATGAACGAAGGCAAGGGCATTTGACAGGAAGGAGAGAGAACAAGTGAACGTTAAGAAAAAGAGTGAATTCGCCAGGCAGCCCGCCGGTGACAAAATGATTTTGATCGTCGGGTACGTCATTCTGGGATTGTTCTTGGTCGCCATTATCTTTCCGGTAATTTACATCATCCTTTCGTCCTTCATCGACCCCATCACCCTCCAAAACAGGGGCCTGACCTTTGACTTCAGCAAGTGGACCCTGACAGCCTATGAACGGGTCATGAGCAACGCGCAGATTTGGGTGGGCTTCCGAAACGCCCTGCTCTACTCCATCGCGGCCACCGTCTTGTCCGGCGTGATCACACTGCTGGCGGCCTATCCCATGTCCCGGCCTGATTTCCGTGGAAGAGGCTTCTTCAACGTCGTCTTTGTCATCACCATGTTCTTCGGCGGCGGCCTGATCCCCACCTACCTGCTCATCAGCGACATCGGCTGGTTGGACAATCCGCTGGCCATCCTGGTGCCCGGCGCGTTCAGCGTGTGGAACATGATCATTGCCCGCACCTACTATCAGGGCATTCCCCGGGACCTCCAGGAGGCAGCGGACATTGACGGCGCTTCTGAAATGGCCTACTTTTTCAAGATCCTGCTTCCCGTCTGCACTCCGATCATCGCCACCATCTCCATGTGGAACTTCGTCGGTATGTGGAACAGCTACTTTGACGCGATGATCTATCTGAAGGACCCGGCCAAGCAGCCGCTGCAGCTGGTCCTCCGCGGCATCCTGATCAACAGCCAACCCGAGCCTGGCATGGTATCCGATGTGCAGAGCACTGCCGAGCGGGCCCAGATGGCCGAGCTGCTGAAATATGCCACCATCATCATCTCCAGCCTGCCCCTGATGATTATGTATCCCTTCTTCCAAAAGTATTTTGACAGCGGCATTATGGCCGGTTCTGTGAAGGGGTAAACAGCGTGTGATTTGAAAGCAACACACTTCAAAAGAATCCTTTGATTCTTTTGAAGTCTGCGGCATGCCGCAGACTTCCTCAGGAAGAATTTGGATTTGAAAACTGGTCACTGACGTTTAGATGCTTTGACGGTACAGGCGGATATGCCTGCAAAACAACAACGACGAAAAGGAGAACTGACATGAGAAAATTCTATCGCAGGGGCATCTCTCTCGCCCTGGCACTGGTTATGATGGCGGCACTGCTGGCGGGCTGCGGAAACAAGGACGGTGTTGGCGGCGACAGCCTGGGGCTTGATGTGGACCCCGCAGACGTGGCGCTGCCCCTGGCGGAAACCGCCACCATCAAGGGCCTGACCAACTTCCCCGCCGGCTCCGAGTCCGAGCCCAACAACCGCACCATCTTCAAGCGTCTGGAGGAGCAGACCAATGTCCATGTGGAGTGGCGGTCCATCCAGAACGACCAGTGGGGCGACACGATCAAGCTGGAAATGTCCAATGCCAAAACACTGCCGGACTTCATATTCAACGCGGGCTTTGGCGAGGCCGACCTGCTCAAATACGGCAAGCAAGGCGTGATCATCGCCCTGGAGGATTATATCGACAAGTATATGCCCAACCTGAAGAAGGTCTTTGAGCAGGTTCCCGAGTACAAGGCCATGTGCATGGACGCGGACGGACACATCTGGGCCCTGCCCTGGATTGAGCAGCTGGGCTACCAGAAGACCGCCATCCAGCTCGTGGGCAATATGCCCTTCATCAACGTGGCCTGGCTGGACTTCTTGGGGCTGGAAATGCCCACCACGGTTGACGAATTCGAGGCCGTTCTTGTGGCGTTCCGTGATAACGCCGATAAGCTGAAAGCCCAGTTCAACATCGACGGCGACATCATCCCCATGTCCTGCATCATGAACGATGGCCAGCAGGACCCCTACATCCTGATCAACGGCTTCGGCGAGGGCTATGGCGACCCCGACACCTGGAAGCATCTGGCGGTGACCGATGAGGGCAAGGTGGTCAGCGTCGCCACCTCCGAGGGCTTCAAGGAGGGCACCGCCTGGCTGCACAGCCTGTATGAGCAGGGCCTGATCGACGTGGAGGCGTTCACGCAGGAGTGGTCCACCTATGTGGCCAAGGGCAAGAGCGGCCGTTATGGCGTCTGCTTCAGCTGGGATGTGGGCAATATCGCCACCCTGGAGGGCTGGGAACCCCTGCCCATGCTGAAGGCCGACACCGTCAGCCTCACTCCCGCCACCGCCTCCTACACCTCCGGCTTCCAGCGTGGCCGCTGCGTCGTGACCGCCGCCGCCCAGAATCCCGCCCTGGTCTGCTCCTGGCTGGACCAGATGTACGCACCCATCCAGTCCCCGCAGAACAACTGGGGCACCTATGGCGAGGATGACGGCTTCGACATCTTCGTCATGGGCAAAAACGACAAGGGCGAGGATATGCTCCAGCACGCCCCTCTGGGCGACAAGTCCCCCATTGAGGTCCGCGATGCCGAGAGCGTCAACGGCCCCCTGGCCATCCTGGACAGCTACTATGGCGTCTATGTCACCTGTCCCGATGACGCCCAGTACCGTCTGGACTGGATCAAGGACATCTACACGCCCGTATGCAGCGCCAAGTACTGCCTGCCAAACTTCTTTATGACCCAGGAGGATACCACCACCGACTCCAACCTGTCCGCCGATCTGGGCAAGTGCGTCAACGAGTTCAAGTCTCGGGCCGTTATGGAGGGCTTTACCGACGCCGACTGGGACCAATTCCAGGCTGACTTGCAGGCTTACAAGCTGGACGAGTACGTGGCCCTGTATCAGAAGTATTTCGACGCTTACCTGGCCGCCCAAGAGTAAGGGCACCGTCCATTTTCCGGGCATACCTGGGTGGACGTTCCCCTCTCTTTTCCTCCCCCGTCCTCCCCAGTGGGGGACGGGGGAGTTTCAAAAAATTCAATTCAACCGGAATGCGTCCTGTCATAGGCGCATTCAGCTATGGAGGTTCATGTGATTAGCAATATTTTAAGAGAAGCGCGAAACTATGAGGAAATCATGGAGCAGTTGATCCCGGACCATGCCCGTCCCTCATTCCACCTGTCTTCCCGTGTCGGATGGATGAACGATCCCAATGGCTTTTCCTATTATCAAGGGAAATACCATCTGTTTTATCAGTATTATCCGTATGAATCCAAATGGGGCCCCATGCACTGGGGCCACGCGGTCAGTGAGGACCTGCTCCACTGGGAGTATCTCCCCGCCGCCATCGCGCCGGACACCCTCGCCGATAAGGACGGGTGCTTTTCGGGAAGCGCGGTGGAGTTGGCCGACGGCAGACATCTTCTGCTGTACACAGGGGTCTTCAAAGGCCCTGTTCGTCCGGATGGAACCTGCGATGACACGCAGACACAGTGTGTTGCGGTGGGAGACGGTATTAACTATGAAAAATATTCTGGCAATCCCATTTTGACTGACGCAGACATTCCCGATGGCAGCAGCAAAGTGGATTTCCGTGATCCCAAGCTGTGGAAGGAGGCAGATGGGACCTTCCGCTGCGTGGTGGGAAACCGTCCAGCAGATGGCAGCGGCCAAATCTTGTATTATTCCAGTCCAGACGGCTTCCACTGGAAATTTGAAAGCGTTCTGGCCGAGAATAAAAACCGTTTCGGCCTGATGTGGGAGTGTCCTGACTTCTTTGCGCTGGATGGGAAATATGTTCTCCTGACCAGCCCCCAGGACATGCTGCCCAGCGGCTTTGAGTACCACAACGGCAACGGGACTTTGTGCCTGATCGGTAGCTTTGACGAGCAGAGCAAGACCTTCCGGGAGGAGCACGACCAGGCCGTCGATTACGGCATCGACTTCTATGCTCCCCAGACCTTGCTCACCCCCGACGGCAGGCGCGTCATGATCGCCTGGATGCAGAACTGGGACACCCTCTCCATCGCCTCCCTGAAGGCCCCCTGGTTCGGCCAGATGACCCTGCCCAGGGAGCTGTCCGTCCAAAATGGCAGGCTGTACCAATGGCCGGTCCGGGAGCTGGATGCCCTGCGCAGCGGCCACATCTCCTATCAGGACGTAGCCTTCGAGGGGGAGCTAACTCTGGAGGGCGTCAAGGGCCAGACGGTGGACGTCACCATCACCCTGCGCCCCAGCGACGAGGGGCAGGCCTACAAAAAATTCGCCGTCTGGTTCGGGCAGGACGACACCCATCACACCGGAATCAGTTTCCGGCCCTATGAGTCCGTCCTAAAGATCGACCGGAAGTTTTCCGGTTCCCGCCGGGCCATCATCCACCAGCGCCGGTGCAAGGTGCCCAAAAACGGCGGCAGGCTCACCTTCCGCATGATCCTGGATCGGTTCAGCGTGGAGGTTTTCGTCAACAACGGAGAGCAGGTCCTGTCCGCCACCATGTACACCGACCAGTCTGCGGACGGGTTCAAGTTCCTCGCCGACGGGAAGGTCGTCATGGACGTGGAAAAATACGATCTGGACATGAGATGAGGAGGATGGCAATGGAGAAACGATTTGACGTCGTGGCCCTGGGAGAGCTGCTGATCGACTTTACACAAAACGGGACCAGCCCGCAGGGCAATCCCCTGCTGGAGGCCAACCCCGGCGGAGCGCCCTGCAACGTGCTGGCCATGCTCCAAAAGCTGGGGCGAGCCACCGCCTTCGTGGGCAAGGTGGGGGACGATATGTTCGGCCGCCAGCTCCGCCAGGTGGTGGAGGCGGCAGGCATCGACCTGACGCATCTGGTGATGGACCCCGCCGCCCACACCACCTTGGCCTTCGTCCAGACCTTCCCCAACGGGGACCGTGACTTTTCCTTCTACCGGGACCCCGGTGCCGATATGTTGCTCACCGCCGATGAGGTGCCCGGGGACGCCATTGCCCGCAGCCGGATATTCCATTTCGGCACCCTGTCCATGACCCACCTGGGTGTGCGGGAGGCCACCAAAAAGGCCGTGGCCCGGGCGAAGGGGGCCGGGGTGATCGTGTCCTTTGACCCCAACCTCCGCCCACCCCTTTGGACCGATCTGGAGGACGCCCGGGCACAGATCGCCTGGGGGCTGGGCCAGTGCGATGTGCTGAAGATCGCCGACAACGAGCTGGAGTTCATGACTGGCCAGACGGACTTTGACCGGGGCGCGGCCATGCTCCAGGCGCAGTACCCCAATATCCGCATCCTGAACGTGACCGCCGGAGCGGAGGGCAGCTATTCCTACTACGGCGGCAAGCGGGTGCTCGTTCCCTCCGTCAAGCTGGACGGCACCATCGAGACCACCGGCGCGGGGGATACCTTCTGTGCCTGTGTGCTGGACTTCGTGCTGGAGCACGGCGTGGACGGCCTGTCTGAGGACGATCTGACCGCCATGTTGCGCTTCGCCAACGCCGCAGCCTATCTCGTCACCACCAGGAAGGGCGCGATCCGCTCCATGCCGGAGAAGGCGGAGGTAGAGGCGCTGATTGGCAGGGTGACCGGCTGACCGTCCCTTCCGCCGATGATCCCAACAGGGGATATAGGAGGAGACAGCATCGCGGGGCTGGGCAACGATGAGGAGTTTTCAAATCTGACCTCACCGGAAGCTCAGGAAGCCGCTTACCGCTATCAAGCATATTTTCGTCCCGCCATGGATGGCAGCAGTCAGCCCTATGTGGGCGATCCCATGCCGTTCTACGAGGATGGCGTCTACTACATCTACTATCTGAAGGATCAGGGGGATTCCCGCAACCATTCGATCTATCTGGCCACGACCACGGATCTTGTGAATTATACCGAATATGACGATGTGGTGCTGGAGTCCACCCCCAGCGCGCAGGATGACTGGATCGGCACCGGCTCTGTGGTCAACGTGGGAGGGACCTACTATCTGTTCTACACCGGCCACACCGACGGACTGCTGGAATACAAAGAAAAGATCATGGTGGCGGTGGGCGACAGTCCCCTGGCCTTCACAAAGCGGGCGGATTGGGAGCTCATCCCCCCCGATGAGCTGGGACAGAAGCGAGACTTCCGGGACCCGCAGGCCTACTATGATCCGGAGTCTGGGAACATCACATTGACCGTGACCGCCGCTCAGGACGGCGTGGCGCGGATCTTGAAATTCACGTTGAGCGCCGATCTGCAAAACGCCGTCTATGATGGGATCATCTTCACCGACCCCACGGGCGATTTTTGGAACCTGGAATGCAGCGACACGTTCCGCATCGGTGATACCTGGTACATCACCTATTCAGGGCAGGACGACACCCTCTGGTTTGCCAGCTCCAGCACCCCATACGGTCCCTATGGCGAGGCGAAACGCATAGATGGCAAGCTGTTCTATGCCGCCAAACATGTCGAAGACGGTGATTATGCTTATATGGTGGGCTGGGTGCGCCGGTCAAACGCGATGTCCTCCACCGTAGGTGTCACCGACTGGGCGGGCAACCTTGCTGTACAGAAGATCGTGCGGAAAGAAAATGGAGATCTGGTGCTGGCTCCGGTGGACGCTGTCGCTGATACCTTCACAACCCGCCGGGCCCTGGCCATCGAGGAGCCTCATGTGCTTGTGGAAGGTGAGGATACCTACGCCTATACCGATGTTTTTACCTGCTATAAAAGTTTCCTGCTCAGCGGCGAATTCCGCTATGAGAAGGAGGGCACCTTTGGGTTGAGCTTCGATTTTAACGGAGATTCTGGGCTGAACAAGTTCGTTGCGGTCGATCCCGCTGAAAATAAACTCCAGCTCTGGTTCAATGAAGGGGACACCTTGATCACCGAGACGGCGGTCAGTTTAGAGCCGGGGGAAACCTATTCCTTTACATACGTTCAAGAGGGGTCCGTGGGCATCTTCTATATTGACGGCATAGCCTCACTGACCGTCCGCTTGTATGGCGCCAGCGGGAAGTCTATCCAGCTTTTTGCAAAAAATAACAGTGTTCTGTTCACATCGCTGCAGCAGTATACAAGGCCTTCGGCTTGACCTCGTTCAAAAAAGCCGATCATGTGGACCGTAGGGATGATATCCCTGAAAAACCACATGACCGAAATAAGACGACAATTGATCGAACGCGTCACGGCAAAAGCCGTTCAGCACACAAGGCGGAGCGGCTTTTGCTTTCGTCCTTCATATGTCGAACCCTGTCGAAACAATTTCCGTGACAAATCCTGTTGGAAGGAATATAATACCAGTTGGGCGAAAGCCAATCTCCGCAGCTTTCCGGTGAGGTTCACACCGATGTGTGACCTCTGACATTCATGGGCCGCACAGGGCATTTGAACCCCACTGTACGATGAAATATCCATGAGTGTTCCACAGTATTTGGCGCTGTGCCGGCAGCGCGGGTGTGCGCCTTTTCGTGTAAGCGGAAAGGACGTCTATGAACGACACGGTCGTTACTTATCGAGGCCAGCAAGTATCAGTGCCAAAGGAGGTCGCAGACTTTTTAGAGCGGGATCGCCGCCGTATGCGAGCACAGTACAAGCGGGATCAGAGGCACCTGAGTAGAAGGGATTTTGAAACGGTGCTGTCCAGCTATGGGGACGTTGAGCGTGTGACGGAGGATACCGCGCTGAAGAACCTCCAGCTTGAAACACTGCGGGAAGTGGTGGCCGGACTGGGTGAGCGAGATCGCAGGTTGATTTCCCTCCGATACGACGAGGAATTGTCTATGGAGGCAATCGGCAGGCAGCTGGGCGTATCCAGAATGGCCATCTCAAAGCGGCTGAGAACGCTGAACCGAAAATTGAACCGCGCTGTCGTCTGACAGCGCGGTTCAATTTTTTTGCACACCATGGTTTACAAAACCGTTCCGAGTGTCCTAAGTCAATGAGAGGCACAAATTCCAAACACGATGTGCCCCTCCAACACACGCGAACGGAGGATAAGATCATGAGACAACAACTCAAGCTGCTCACCATGAGCGACATCCACGCCGAGCAGGTGCGCTGGCTGTGGGAGCCATACCTGCCCAGGGGAAAGATTACCATCATCCAGGGTGACCCCGGCGATGGCAAGACCACCTTTGTGCTGGCGCTGGCGGCACTGCTGACCCAGGGGCTTCCGATGCCGGGCGGCAGTGCGGCGGCACCACCCATGAACGTGATTTATCAGACGGCGGAGGACGGTCTGGCGGACACGATCCGTCCCCGGCTGGATGTGCTGGGCGCGGACTGCTCCCGGGTGCTGGTCATTGATGAAAGCGAACGGGAGCTGACATTGGATGACCAGCGGCTGGCCCAGGCCATCCGGCAGACGGGCGCGGGGCTGGCAGTGCTGGACCCCATCCAGGCGTACCTCGGCAACAACGTGGATATGCACCGGGCCAACGAGGTGCGTCCCATTTTCAAACGGCTGGGACAGCTGGCGGAGCAGACCGGCTGCGCCATCGTGCTGGTGGGACACATGAACAAGATGCAGGGCGCCAAGTCCGCGTACCGTGGTCTGGGCTCCATCGATTTCCGGGCGGCGGCTCGGAGTGTGCTGCTGGTAGGCCACTCCAAAGATGACGATGACCTGCGCGTGGTGGTTCACGACAAGAGCAGTCTCGCGCCAGAGGGCCCGGCAATCTTATTCTCTCTGGATTCAGACCTGGGTTTTCAGTGGAAGGGCTTCTGCGACGCCACCGCCAGCGAGCTGCTCTCCGGCAGCGGTCCCAGCACGACCAAGACGGAACAGGCGGAGCAGCTTCTCCAAGATTTGCTGGTAGGAGGTGAGCTGGCATCGGACGAATTGGTGCGTCGCGCTTCCACGATGGGGATCTCAGAACGGACGCTGAAAATCGCCAAGCAGAACCTTGGTGTGACCGCCGTCCGCCGTGGCGACCGTTGGTACTCATATCTGCCGCAAGAGGGTAAGGGGGTAAAGTGCTAAGGACATTGCCCGGTTGCCTCCTTGCCCGCCGTGTCCCTGTGTCGGCCCGTGTGCGGCCCCGTGTCCGCTTTTGCGGGGCGAGGCGAGGAATGACCCACAAAACGGTTCGGGCGCGGTGTGCGCCCTTTGTGGGCCGTTTGTGGAGAGCACCCGGTTTAGGGCACCACAGAAACGCCCCGTTGGGGCGGAGGCCTACCCTTTAGGGTAGGGCAAGCATCGCGTCCGGCTATACGCCGTCCGCATTCGCCGGGGCCATGCCCCGGTACCCCCTGCCCCTAAAGGGGAGAAAGGAATTCAATGCAGAAGAAGAAAACAGCGATCGTCACCGCCCGGATGATGCCGGAGGTCAAGCGCCAGCTCCAGGCACGGGCGCGGGACGCAAATATGACCCTCACCAACTACCTGATCATCTGCGGGCTCGGACAAGAGATCACTCGGGTGGAAGGACTGGACGCGGTACTCTCCGAACTGAAGGCCCAGGGCCGCAACCTCAACCAGCTCACCACCTTGGCCAACATGGGACGGCTCACCGTCCTGCGCGGTGACGACCTCATTCAAGCCTACAGCAAACTGTGCGACACGCTGAACGCGTTGGTCACGGAGGTGCGCTGATGGCAACGTTCACTGCGCTCCAAAACAAAACGAAGAACACCAAAGCGCTGCGCAATGTGATCGACTACGTGGAGCAGGAAAAGAAAACGCGCTGGGGCAACGCACAGCTGGTCACCGGGCACAACTGCGTTCCCCAGTCCGCGCTCACCGAGATGCGGATGACCAAAAACCGTTTCCGCAAAACTGATGGGACGCAGTTCTACCACTTCGTCCAGTCCTTTTCCGCAGAGGACAACATCACCCCCCAAGAGGTCAACGCCATCGGCCTGGAGTTCGCGCAGAAGCAGTTCCCGGATTTCGAGGTGGTGATCGCCACCCACGTTGACACCGGACATCTGCACAACCACATGGTGGTGAACAGCGTCAGCTGCAAGGATGGTCACAAGCTCCATCAGAGCTACAGCGACCTGTTGACGCACCGCAAAGTGAACGATCAAATCTGTCTGGCCCACGGTCTGCGGGTGTTGGATGAGTGCGATCCCAGAAAGAAAAAGAAGCGTATGAAGCCCGGTGAATACCAGGCGGGTCTGCGCGGCGACAGCTGGAAGCTGGATCTCATCCAGGCCATCAACGAGGCGCTGGAGTACGCCGCCAGCCGGGAGAGCTTCATCGAAAACATGGAGGTGGAGGGCTACGAGGTTTCCTGGTCGGACACCCGGAAGCACATCACCTTCACCTGTCCCAATGGGCGCAAGTGCCGGGACAGCAGTCTCCACGATGAAACCTTCCTCAAAGAAAATCTGGAGATGCTGTTTCTATTCCGGCAGGCCACCGATTTCCGTCCACAGACGGTGGAGCCGGACGAGGGCTGGCTGGGCGAGCTGGCCGCTGGATGGTTCCGTGTGGCGGCGGAGCTGCAGCGCGATGAGGAATGGCAGCTCCCCGCGCCGCCCACCTGGACAGACAGCAAACAGCGCCGCCGCGAGGCCATTAAGAAAATGGCCATGGGACAGAAGTTCAGCGGCGGGCAAGAATATAATTTTGAACAGACCCTGTAGAGCAGGGAGAAAGGATATTTATGAGAAACGATATGGACGAGTATCTGGAAACCGGAATGATGGGTGCCTACCACCCGGATAAAACATTCGTGCGCTATGACGAGGACGGTGTGCACACCATATTCCGGGATGCGGGCCTTTGGGAGCGAGATGGATATCTCGTCAGAGAGCGGCAGATGCTGATCGACCAGCAGGAATTTTTTATCATGTCCGTATTCCCGGAGCAGCCCGCCGCCACTCCCACGGACAAGATGCTGGAGCTCATCGATGCCGAGCTGAAAAAAGAAGCCCACAGATGATAAAGTTTCAGTAGACTTTGGCGGGCCGGTGCGGTATGATGTGCGTACCGTACCGGCTTGCCCCCGGAAAGGAGGAAACGATAACATGGCAAGCCAAAAATATACCATTCTCTACGGGCGGCTCAGTCAGGAGGACGACCGGGCAGGGGACTCGAATTCCATCGTCAATCAGCGTCTGCTGTTGGAACGATACGCTCAAACCAATGGGTTTGAAAACACCCTGTTCCTGGCAGACGATGGGTACAGCGGGACGAATTTCGAGCGGCCCTCTTGGAAAAAGATCATTGAGATGATCGAAGCGGACGAGGTGGAAACGCTGATCGTCAAGGATATGTCCCGTCTGGGCCGCGAGTATCTGCAGGTGGGCCAGCTGACGGAGCTCTACCTGCCCGCGAAGGGCGTCCGCTTCATCGCCATCAACGATGGGGTGGATTCCCTGGTGGAGAGCAGTACAGATTTTAATCCCATCAGGAACTGGGCAAACGAGCTGCACGCCAAGGACACCAGCAAGAAAGTTCGGGCTGTGAAAAAGCTCCAAGCGGAGCGGGGTGAACGTCTCGGCGGCAGGCCGCCTTACGGTTACCGCAAAAAATCCTCGGACCGCAAAGAGATTGTCCCCGACGAGGAAACCGCTCCCATCGTCCAGCGCATCTTCCAGCTGTGCGCCGGCGGCAAAGGCCCCGGCCAGATTGCCCGAATTTTGACGGATGAGCAGATTTTGACGCCCGCCAATTACGCCTATCAAAAAATGGGGAAGTCCCACAACCACATGGACACCACCCGGCCTTACCGCTGGAGCTGCAGTTCTGTGACAGGAATTCTGAACAATAAGGTCTATCTCGGGCACACGGCGGGACTGCGATCCACATCCCTCTCGTACAAAAACAAGAAACTGGTTCGCAAGCCGGAGAGTGAGCAGGTCATCGTGGAGAACACCCACCCGGCGCTGGTCAGCCAGGAGCTGTGGGAGATCGTGCAGGACGTGCGGCAGCACAAAAAGCGCATTCCCAAACAGATGGAGGAACCGAATCTTTTCTCTGGGTTGGCCTTCTGCGCTGACTGCGGCAAGCCCATGGTCCTTCACCGGGCCAGTACGATGAAAAAGACAAAGTACAATTTTACCTGTTACACCTATGGGAAATGGGGTAAAAGCGAGTGCTCGTCCCACCACATCAAGGAGGACGAACTGTGCAAAATTGTGCTGGACGACATTCGGCGGATCACCCACTTCGCCCGGATGAAGGAGCGGCAATTCGCGGCGTACATCAATCAGAAGAACAGCAAAGAACTTCGGCGGGAGATGAACGCGCTCCAAAAGGAGCTGGATGCTATGCACAAACGGGACGGTGAGTTGTCCGCGCTGTTCAAACGGCTCTATGAGGATCATGTCCTCCAGCGAATCACCGCCGAGCAGTTCCGAATGCTTTCCGCTGATTATAACACTGAGCAGAAGGCGCTGCAAGAGGCTATCCCGGAGAAGGAGGCCCGGCTGGAGAAGCAGAAAGCGTCCACCGCAAGCGTGGAGGCATTTATCGAGAAGGCGAAGCGGTTCACCACCATTGATAAGCTCACGCCGGAGCTGGTGCGGCTGTTCATCCAGCGCATCGAGATCGGGGCACGGCCCCCGAAGGGCTCACATTTCGCCCAAGGCATCAAGATGATCTACCGGGATATCGGGTGTACGGACAGTGAGATGGAGCCGGGGGAATGTCCGCCGCAGCATTTGCTTCCACCCATCCCGCCGGTGGAGGAACTCGCGAAGATGCTGGCGTAAGGGCAAAAAAGGAAGGGAGCGGGCGGCTTCCGCCGCCCGCTCCGCAATATCTGGGGTAGGTTCAACTTTTGTCCCTGTGAACAGGAACAGAAGGGTTCGAGCGGGTTTTCCCTTCAAGCCGTAAACAAAATGTGAATTCCGGCGATATTTCCCGACAACCCCCGTCCCTCCGGCCGCCTGCGCGGCCCGTCAGTCCCGCTCCCACTCGTGCTGCAGCACCTCCCCGGTGGCGGCGTCGATCTCATACTCGTACTGCGTCCTGTCCTTGTAGAACTCGATTTTATATACCGCCCTGCCGTCCTCGCAGTCCAGCTCCGTCTCGGTGAACACAACCTCGTCCGCCGCGCAGCCCGCGTGGCGCAGGGCCGTCTGGCGGGCCGCCTCCGCTCCGATGCCGCCATTTTTTCCGGCGCCTCCGCCCTGGCCCCCGCCGGGGGCGGAAAGCGCCTCCGCGCTTCTGGCGTACACCTCCCCGGTCGTGGCGTGGATCTCGTACTCATACTCATGGGTCCCGGTTCGGAACTCCAGCTCATAGACCAGCACGCCGTCCTCGTCGTCCAGCTCCGCCTTGGTGAAGCGCGCCTGCGTCCCGTCCACCCCCGCGTCCGCCAGAGCGGCCCGCTTGGCGGCGTCCAGCCCGATGCGCCCCTGGCTCCCCGGCTGCGTGGGCTGGGGGGCGGCGGTGGGCTGGGAGGTGGGTTGGGAGGTGGCCGCGGGCGGCTGGGAGGACTGGGCCGGCTCCGTCCCGGCGGGCGGGGCGCTGTCCGCCGGGGTCTGGCCCACGTAGGTCACAACGCCCTTGCTGTACACCTCCCCGGTGTGGCCGTTGATCCCGTACTCATATTCCGTGTCCCCGGCTCGGAACTTGAATGCAAAGACGGGCAGGCCGCCCTCCCAGTCCTTCTCCTCCTCGGTAAAGACGGCCTGATCCTCCGGCACCCCCGCGTCCGCCAGGGCCGTCCGGCGGGCCTCTTCCATGGTGAGGGGGATCAGCGGCGGCGCGCTGCTCCCGGCGGATTTCACCGTTTTGCTCTCCCGCCTCACCACGGAACCGTCCTCCGCGTCGATTTTATACTCGTATTCCGTGTCCCCGGCGGTGAACTCCACCTCGTAGACAAACCCCTCCTGGAAGCGCCCGTAGCTCACCTCCACCTCCCGGGCCTCCACGGGGTCCACCCCCGCGTCGGCAAAGGCGAAATTCTGGGCCCGCTGCCCGCCGATGGCCGAATCCGGCTTCTGCCTGCCCATGGCGTACACCACAACGCACGCGCCCAGCGTCACCAGGGCCACTCCCGCACAGGCCAGGGCCAGCGCCGCCTTTTTCGGATTGGAAAACCACTTTTTCCCCTCTTGCATCACAGACCGCTCCTTTCCGTCCCGCGGGCGGGCCGAATCCCCGCCCCTCGTCTGTTCCCGGCTATTATACAACGCCCCGCGGGGGCCGGTCAAGCGCCAGACTCTGGGCGGGATTTGGAATTTCGCCCTTGCCGCCGGGAAAAAATATTGATATACTTGTCGCTGTAAAACGAACGGAGGGGACGCCATGACCCGCATTGACAAGGAAAACTACTACCTGGACATTGCCGGCACCGTGCTGGAGCGCTCCACCTGTATGCGCAGGCAGTACGGCGCCATCATCGTGCAGAACGACGAGATCGTGTCCTCCGGCTACAACGGCGCCCCCCGGGGGCGGAAAAACTGCGGCGATTTGGGTTACTGCGCCCGTCAGGCCCTGGACATCCCCTCCGGCCAGCGGTACGAGCTGTGCCGCTCCGTCCACGCCGAGGCCAACGCCATCATCTCCGCCTCCCGGCGGGAGGTGCTGGGAGCCACGCTCTATATGGTGTGCAGGGACCCGGCCACCGGGGCGCTGATCTCCGGCTCCACCTCCTGCTCCATGTGCCGCAGGCTCATCATCAACGCGGGCATTGCCAAGGTGGTCATCCGGGACACCCCCACGGACTACCGGGTTGTGGACGTGCAGGATGAGTGGGTCGGCCGGGACGACTCCATCCCGGAGCACCTGCGGTGAATCAGAATCCGGGGGCCCCCATCGAAACCCGGCGCAGCGCGTTTCACGTGAAACGCCCGTTCGCTGTTTGTCTGGTTTTTGCCCTGCTGGCGGGGTGCGCCCCCGCCCAGGCGCGGCCAGCAGCGGAGCGCACCTTGTTCGCCATGGACACCGTCATGACCCTGCGGCTGTATGAGGGCGGGGACGAGGGACTGCTGGACGGGGCCGAAGCCAGGGTGCGGGAGCTGGAGGGGCTGTGGTCCGTCACCGATGAAAACAGCGAAATCTCCGCCCTGAACCGGGACGGCGGGGCGCGGCTTTCCCCGGACACGGCGGCGCTGCTGGGGTCGGCGCTGGAGCTGTGCGGGCGCACCGGCGGGGCGCTGGACATCTCCGTCTATCCCGTCCTGCGCGCCTGGGGCTTCACCACGGGGGACTATGCCGTCCCCGACGACCAGACCCTGGCCGCCCTGCTCCCCCTGGTGGACTGCACCCAGGTCAGCTTGGAGGGGAACCGCGCCTCCCTCCCCCCCGGCATGGAGCTCGACCTGGGCAGCGTGGCCAAGGGCTATACCGGGGACGCGCTGGCCGGTTACCTGAAGGAGAACGGCGCCGCCTCCGCCCTGCTGGACCTGGGTGGCAACATCCAGGCCGTGGGGGCCAAGCCCGACGGTTCTCCCTGGCGGGTGGCCATCCGGGACCCGGCGGGGGAAGGCAGCGTGGGCGTGGTGGCGGTTACGGACCAAGCCGTGGTCACCTCCGGCGGGTATGAACGCTATTTTGAGGAGGACGGCGTGCGCTACTGGCACATCCTGGACCCGGAGACCGGGAAGCCCGCCCGGAACGGGCTGGCCTCCGTCACCGTGGTGGGGGAGAGCGGCCTTGTGTGCGACGCCCTGTCCACCGCCCTGTTCGTCATGGGCCGGGAGGAGGCGCTGGAGCACTGGCGGCAGTACCGGGACTTCGAGGCGGTGTTCGTCGCGGACGACGGCTCGGTCACCATTACGGCAGGCCTGGAGGGGCGGTTTACCCTGGCGGACCAATCCCGATCCCTTACCATCGCCCAAGCTTGACAGGGCAGGGGCGCGGCACTATAATAAAAGCCGTCGGAGATACTCCGGTGGCTTTTGTTTTCCCAAATCTTTATGGGGCCCAGCCAAGCCGCCCTTCCGGGGCCCCCGCGAAAGCGACCTTAGCTTTCGTGGGGAGAGGAGGGGCAGCGAAATGAGCGAGCTTTCGCCAAAGACGGAAGCGACTGAGCGCAGCTTGTGTCGACGAAGAAAGGAGTGTTCTTTTATGAAAATGAACCGTGAACGGAGGGTCCACGGCATCTGACCCTCCAATCTTTTGAGGAGGATGTCAAATGAACGACCAGATCATCATCAAGGAACTGACCACAGCAGAGGAGACCGCCCGCTTCTGGGACAGGCTGTACGCCTACTTCCAGCGCGACCTGTTCCCAGAGGACAGCCCCGAGCGGGAGGAGCTGGACTACTTCCTGGGCGCGGAGTACCGCGCCGCCATCGAGAAGCTCCGCGCCCGTCACAGCGACCCGCTGTACTATCTGGCTTTCGTGCGGGGCGGAGAGGAAGTCGGGTACGCCATGCCCGCCCTCTACCCCGGCGAGGACGGCAAGTGCTTCATCATGGAGTTCTGGCTGCTGCCGGAATTCCGGGGCGGCGGCGCGGGCCATGCCTGCGCCCGGACCCTGCTGGCCTGGGCTCGTAAAAGGGGCACGGCCTATTTCGAGCTCAACGCCGAGGGGGAGCGCCAGCGGCGCTTCTGGGGTTCCCTGGGCTTCGTGCCCAACGGGGCGGACGAGTGGGGCAAGCCCTGTATGCTGCTGCCGCCGGAGGGGGAGCTGCCCCTTGCCGTGGAGCGGCTGGGCGGCCCGGATGACCCCCGGCTGGGCTGGCAATGGCTCAAGCTGGAAAACAGCTTCCTGGCCGAGATCGGCGAGGAGCTGCTGACGGAAGAAAAAAAGGAGCGGCTGTCCGCCGCCGTCCGGGAAGGCAAGATCGTCTTTTTCCTGGCCCTGCGGGGGACAAGAGCCGTGGGGATGTGCTCGGTCTCTCCCTGCTTCTCCACCTTCGCCTGCGGGGAGGCGGGCGTGTTCGACGATTTCTACGTGGAGCCCCCCTTCCGCCGCCGGGGGGCGGCGCGGCTGCTGGCCGGGGCCGCCCAGGACTGGTGCCGGGGGCGGGGGATGGCCAGCCTGACGGTGGGCTGCTCCGCCGGGGACGCGGGGATGTACCGCGCCCTGGGCTTTCAGCTGGAGCTGGGGACCATGCTGGCCTGCCCGCTGGCAGATTAAGCCGCCCATGAAACAGCCCCGCCCCCGGCATTGCCGGGGGCGGGGCTTCTTTCTGCGCGGCTATAGTTTTTTCAGCGTACCCACCTGCTCCAGGTCGGCCAGGATCTCCTCCAGCGGCATTCCCGCCTCGGCGTCCACGGCGGCGGTCACCGCCCCCTCGGCCACCGGGCAGTCCGCCAGGGCCAGCTTCCGGCCCTCCATGGACTCCAGCACCATCTCGGCGGTCATCACCGCGCTGCCCATGTCCATGAGCAGGATGGCCCCGTCTTCCGAGTACACCTCGTCCACAGCGTTGGAAATCTTCTCGAAGCTGGTGCCGAAGGAGCCGTCCTCCAGCCCTCCGGCGGCGGCCATGGGGGCCTCCCTGGCCATCATCCGGGCCAGGTCAACCACGCCCTGGGCCAGCTTTTCGCTGTGGGATACGATCACAAGTCCGACCATGTCACACCTCGCCCGCCACGATTTCCAGCACCATGGTGAAGGAGGTGGCCCCGGGGTCCTGGTGGCCGATGGACCGCTCGCCCAGGTAGCTGGCGCGGCCCTTGGTGGCGGCGATGGTCTTGGTGAACTCCACGCCCTCCCAGGCGGCGGCCACCCCGGCGGCAAAGGCCGCCTTGGCGTCGGCGGTCTCCGCCCACTTGGCCTCCATGGCCTCCTTGGCGGGGATCATGGCGTCCAGCATGGTCTTTTCGCCCTTCGTGGAGCGGCCCCGCTGCATGATGCCCTCGATGGCCTGCTGGAGCCCCGCCAAAAAGTCGGGGACGGTCACGTCCGCCCTGCCCTTGAGGGCGGCGCCCAGCTTCATGAATCCGGTGCCGTACAAGGGCCCCGAGGCCCCGCCCACGGTGGACACCAGGGTCATGCCCACGGTCTTGAGCACGTCCCCCGGCTCCTTGTCCTTCAGGCCGTCCAGCTTCTTTTCCACCTCGCCGAAGCCCCGGGCCAGGTTGATGCCGTGGTCGCCGTCGCCGATGACGTTGTCCAGCTCGGTGAGGAACGCCTTTTCCTCCTCAATTTTGGCGGCGATTTTTTGAATGGTTGCGATGAGTTTTTCCGTGTTCATCTGCTCAGCCTGCTTTCCTTGTGAAATGCCGCGGTCACGCCTTGAGGGCGGGGGTGTCGGCGCGGGCGTCCAGCAGTTCCTTGAGCTGGCCGTCCAGCTTCAGCAGGGAGATGGAGAAGCCCGCCATCTCAATGGAGGTCATGTACTCGCCCACGAAGGTCTTGTACACCTTCACGCCCTTGGCCGCCAGCACATCGGCGACGCGGTTGTTGATGATGAACAGCTCCATCAGCGGGGTGGCCCCGGAGGAGTTGACCATCACGGCCACCTCGCTGCCCGCGTAGTCCAGGTCGCCCAGGATCTGCTCCAGCAGCAGGTCGGTGATCTCGTCGGCGGTCTTGACCTTCTCCCGGTGGGTGCCCGGCTCGCCGTGGATGCCGATGCCCACCTCCATCTCGTCCTCGGACAGCTCGAAGCCGGGCTTGCCCGCGGCGGGGACGGTGCAGGGCTCGATGGCCGCGCCCATGGTGCGCACGTTGTCGATGACCTTCTGGGCCACCGCCTGGACGGCGTCCAGGTCCGCCCCGGTCTCCGCCATGGCGCCGGCGATCTTGTGGACGAACACGGTGCCCGCCACGCCCCGGCGGCCCACGGTGTACAGGCTGTCCTTCACGGCCACGTCGTCGTTGACCACCACCTGGGCCACCTTGATGCCCTCGTCCCGGGCCATGTCGGCGGCCATCTCGAAGTTCATCACGTCGCCGGTGTAGTTCTTGATGACCATCAGCACGCCCGCGTCGGTGGCCACGGCTTTGATGCCCTCGTAGACCTGGTCGGGGGTGGGAGAGGTGAACACGGCCCCGGCCACCGCCGCGTCCAGCATCCCCTCGCCCACATAGCCGCCGTGGGCGGGCTCGTGGCCGCTGCCGCCGCCGCTGATGAGGGCCACTTTGCCCTCCTTCCTGCTGGCCCGGACCACCACGTTGCCGCAGTCCAGCTTGCGCAGGTACTGGGGATAGGCCTTGACCATGCCCTGGATCATCTGATCCTCCACTTTGTCCACTGCGTTGATAAACTTTTTCATGCTGACACGCTCCTTACTATAAAAATGTTGAATCAAATCGGGAATTGGGAAAAAACGTTGCGCGGCGCGGAAAAACCCGGTATAATGCTTTCAGACGCCATCCCCGGACGCCGCCGGGGACGGAAAGGGGGATTTGGCTGTGGATCAACGCTTCTATGACGCGGTGCTGGCCTCGCCGGTGATCGCGGCGGTGAAGGACCTGGAACAGCTGGAGGACTGCCTCGCCCTGGACAGCATCCAGGTGGTGTTCCTCCTGTTCGGGGACCTGTGCGCCATCCCGGACATCGTGGCCCGGGCCAAGGACGCGGGCAAGATCGTGCTGGTCCACGTGGACCTCATCGCCGGGCTGTCCTCCAGCCAGGAGATCGCCGTGGACTTCCTGCGCCAGAACACCAGGGTGGACGGCATCATCACCACCAAGCCCAACTTCATCAAGCGGGCCCGGGAGCTGAAGCTGTTCACCGTCATGCGGCTGTTCGTCATCGACTCCATGGCCCTGGCGGGCATCAGCAAGCTGGAGGGGGTCAAGCCCGACTTTATCGAGGTGCTCCCCGGCGTCATGCCCAAGACCATCCGGCGCATCGCCCAGACCACCCGCATCCCCCTGCTGGCGGGGGGGCTCATCAAAGACAAGGAGGACGTGGTGGCCGCGCTGTCCGCCGGGGCCATGGCGGTGTCCGCCACCAGCCGGGAGGTCTGGCGGATGTGACCCGGCCCGGGGATGGAAAAGGCCGCATCGCGCTGTCAGGCCCCGCCGCTCAACACAGACCGGCGGGGCCTTTCCATGCCGATACGGCTTTTTGCAAAGGCAGGTTTTCAGGCGCGGCCGCTCAGCCGCCCTGGCAGTTCATGTCGTCCAGGCTGCAGCTGGTGTCCTCGTCCTTGGTGACGGCGTTCATGTCGGTGAGAGAGAAGCCCTGCTCCTCCTGGCCCTCCAGGCAGTTCATATCGTTCAGCGCGCAGCTGCGGTCATCGTCGCTGGTGATGCCGTTCATGTTGGTGATGCCCAGGCTGCTCTTGATCTTATCCGGCTTTTTTTCCATGGTCCCGGTTCCTCCTTCACACGGTATTTTCGGTGTCGTTGACAAAACACGGCGGGGCCGCCGGGGACTGCGGATACTCCTCCCCGGCGCTCAAGCCTCAGCAATGCGAACGGATTGCTTTCTCATGAAAAGTATAGCCCACGGGCCCTGAAAATACAAGGGCGGCGTCAGTTGTTTTTGACAAACCCGCCAATTTGTTGAACCATCGAGCGGTATTGGCGGGATTTTTTGTGAAAAATGCTTGCAAATTCAAGAAAAACCTGTTATCCTTATGATGACGCAGTATGGCAAGCCGCCGGGTGGCAGCCCGGCGCATTTTGGACGATCACAGAGGAGGACCGCAGCATGGCGCATATGATCAACCAGGCTCTTGAGCCCTTTTCCGTCATGGGCTACCACAGGGAGGAATTCCGCCCCTTTTCCACAACCGACCTGCTGGGGCACTGGTCGGTGCTGTTCTTCTACCCCGCCGACTTCACCTTCGTGTGCCCCACCGAACTGAAGGACCTGACCGAGCAGTACCCCGGCTTCCAGGCGGAGGGGTGCGAAATCTACTCCGTCAGCGAGGACACCCACTTCGTCCACAAGGCCTGGGCGGACGCCTCCGGCACCATCCGGGCCATCCCCTTCCCCATGCTGGCCGACCCGGCGGGGGTGCTGGCCCGCCAGTTCGGCGTGCTGGTGGAGGAGGAGGGGCAGGCCCTGCGGGGCACCTTCCTGCTCAACCCCGAGGGGAAGATCGCCCTGTACGAGATCCACGACATGGGCATCGGCCGCAGCGCCCAGGAGCTGCTGCGCAAGCTCCAGGCCGCCAAGTTCGTCCATGAGCACGGCGATCAGGTCTGCCCCGCCCACTGGCACCCCGGCGAGGACACCCTCACCCCCAGCCTGGATCTGGTGGGGCTGCTGTAAGCCGCCGGAAGGAGGGAACGTGATGCCGCTCCAACCTGAACGCTACCCCGCCAGAAGTCCCCTGATCTCCCCCGAGCTGGAGGGCCAGCTGGGCCAGCTTCTGGACAGGCTGGAATCCCCCGTCACCCTGGTGTGTATCGTGGGAGAGGACGAAAAGAGCGCCGAAATGGCGGCCTTTGTCAACCACATCGCCGGCCTGAGCCCCAGGCTGTCCCGCAAATTCCTGGCGCCCGGGGAGGACCCCGCGGCGGACGGGGCGCTGGACGCCTCCCTGCTGCCCGCCACGGGAATTTATGCCGGGGAGGAGTTTGGCCGCATGGTGTTCCACGGCGTGCCGGGGGGCAAAGAGATCAACGGCTTCGCCGCCGCCCTGCTCAACGCCGGCGGGGCCGCCAAGCCGCTGGACAAGCCCACCCTGAAGGAGATCGCCAGGATCAAGAAGCCCGTGGACATCCGGGTGTGCGTGTCCCTGGGCTGCCACCACTGCGCCCAGCTGGTGTCCGCCGCCCAGCGGGTGGCCTGGGAGAACCCCCTGGCCACCGCCCACATGATCGACGCCAACCTGTACCCGGCGCTGGTGGAACAGTACCAGATTCAGCGGGTGCCGCTGACGGTGCTCAACGGGGAAAAGACAATCCCCGGCGGCAAGACCATGGCGGAGCTCACCACGCTGCTGGCCAGGCTCTGATCCCGTTTTTCCACGAAAAACCCTCCGGACGCCCGGAGGGTTTTTGTATGTTTTTTCAAAACAGAGCGGTATAATTTGTGCGCATTGTCGAATTTTACATAACCAGGTCAAAAAAGATTGCATTTCTTTTATAGATATGCTAAATTGTATTCATCGTATCCTGGTATCACGGCAGTTCTTTTGCCGCGTCAAATTGAACAGCAAACCTTATGAGATGAGGGCGCAGGGTCGAACAGTGGGAAACCGCTGGCGTATTCTCTGTGCTCTTTTTCGCGTTTCGGGGTTCTAAAGAGGGCCGGGTGCCGCATTCATTTGGTATCAAGGGAGACAGGCCGGCGCGGCCGCGCCTGCGGGGAGGGGTTTACCGCCATGTGCCACAACACGAAGCTGAAAATCGCCAGGACCCTGCGGGAGCTGATGGGCCAGCGGCCCCTGAGCAAGATCACCGTGCAGGACCTGATGGAGAGCGCCCAGATGAAGCGCCAGAGCTTCTACTACCACTTCCAGGACATCTACGACGTGCTGTCCTGGATCTGTGAGCGGCAGCTGGGCGACCCCCTCCGGGAGGACCCGGAGCTGGAATTCGAGGCGTGGTGTATGCGCCTGGTCGGCCTGATGGAGGAGGACCGCGCCTTCTACCGCCGGGTGTTCCTGGCGGGCAACCCGGAGATTGTGCGCTCCTTCTGCGAGGGCCTGACCCGGCCCCGGGTGGCCCGGCTGCTCTTCCAGGCGGACGACCCCCGGGCCCTGCCCCGGCAGGAGAGCTTTGTGGTGGATTTCTGCGCCGGCGCCCTCACCAGCTATTTCATCGAGCTCTGCGCCTCCCGCAAGCCGCTGGACCGGGCGGAGGTGCGGGGCTGCCTCCACAGCCTGCTGGGCGTGCTGCGTCCGGCGGAGGAGATCTCCCTTCAGACCCAGGCGGGGTGAGCGCGTCGTCTGCCAAATTTTTGACGATTTGTACAAAAGGCGGCGGACGACCAAACAGAAATTAGAAAATTCATACAATCACCTCAGGTTGTCGAATGATTTTTTTCCCAACGTTTGTTATAATCAACTCAGCATAAGCGCCCCCGGGACCGGGCACGGCTTCCCCCGGACCGCCCGGAGCGGGGACAGAGCGGGAGCGAACGGCCTGCTTTCACTATGGGATCTCAATTTTTTATAAGGAGGAACACGTTTATGGCAAAGTACGTAATGGCGCTGGACGCCGGCACCACCAGCAACCGCTGCATCCTGTTCAATGAGAAGGGCGAGATGTGCAGCGTGGCCCAGAAAGAGTTCACCCAGTTCTTCCCCAAGCCCGGCTGGGTCGAGCACGACGCCGAGGAGATCTGGTCCACCCAGCTGGAAGTGGCGCAGGAGGCCATGAAGAACCTGAACGTCACCGCCGCGGACATCGCCGCCATCGGCATCACCAACCAGCGCGAGACCACCATCGTGTGGGACAAGAACACCGGCGAGCCCATCCACCACGCCATCGTGTGGCAGTGCCGCCGCACCTCCGAGTACTGCGACTCCCTGAAGGAAAAGGGTCTGGTGGACAAGGTCCGCTCCAAGACCGGCCTGGTCATCGACGCCTACTTCTCCGGCACCAAGGTGCGCTGGCTGCTGGAAAACGTCCCCGGCGCCCGGGAGAAGGCCGAGAAGGGCGAGCTGCTCTTCGGCACCGTGGAGACCTGGCTGATCTGGAAGCTGACCAAGGGCAAGGTCCATGTCACCGACTACTCCAACGCCTCCCGCACCATGCTGTTCAACATCAACACCCTGGAGTGGGACGACGAGATCCTGGCCGAGCTGAACATTCCCAAGTCCATGCTGCCCGAGGCCAAGCCCTCCAGCTGCGTGTACGGCGAGGCCGATCCCCAGTTCTTCGGCGGCCCCATCAAGATCGGCGGCGCGGCCGGCGACCAGCAGGCCGCCCTGTTCGGCCAGACCTGCTTCACCCCCGGCGAGGCCAAGAACACCTACGGCACCGGCTGCTTCCTGCTGATGAACACCGGCGAGAAGCCCGTGTTCTCCAACAACGGTCTGGTTACCACCATCGCCTGGGGCCTGGACGGCAAGGTCAACTACGCCCTGGAGGGCTCCATCTTCGTGGCCGGCGCCTCCATCCAGTGGCTGCGGGACGAGATGCGTCTGGTGGACTCCTCCCCCGACTCCGAGTACATGGCCCGCAAGGTGAAGGACACCAACGGCTGCTATGTGGTCCCCGCCTTCACCGGCCTGGGCGCCCCCCACTGGGACCAGTACGCCCGGGGCACCATCGTGGGCATCACCCGCGGCGTGAACAAGTATCACATCATCCGCGCCACCCTGGAGTCCATGGCCTATCAGGTCAACGACGTGCTCCAGGCCATGAAGGCCGACTCCGGCATCAATCTGGCCGCCCTGAAGGTGGACGGCGGCGCCTCCGCCAATAACCTGCTCATGCAGATGCAGGCCGACATCAGCGGCGCCCCCGTCAACCGCCCGATGTGCGTGGAGACCACCGCCATGGGCGCGGCCTATCTGGCCGGTCTGGCCGTGGGCTACTGGGCCAGCAAGGAGGACGTCATCAAGAACTGGGCCATCGACCGCACCTTCGAGCCCGCCATCGAAGAGGCCGACCGCGCCGAGCGCTGCAAGGGCTGGAATAAGGCCGTCAAGTGCTCCTACGGCTGGGCCAAGGAGGACTGAGTCCCGGTTTCACAGCCCGTCCGCCGGTTCCAAAACAAGTCTGTTTTCCCGGACGGGGGTTCCGCCCCCGTCCGGGCATAGAGAATTAAGAGGAGGTTCTTGTCCATGTTATTGAAGTTCCTGGCCGAGTTTATCGGCACAATGATGCTCATCATCCTGGGCGACGGCGTGGTCGCCAACGTCACGCTGAACAAGTCCGGCATGAAGGGCGCCGGCTCCATCCAGATCACCCTGGCCTGGGGCCTTGCCGTCATGGTGCCCGCGTTCATCTTCGGCACCGCCTCCGGCGCCCACTTCAACCCCGCCCTGACCATCGCCCTGGCCATCGACGAGACCCTGCCCTGGGCTGAGGTTCCCATCTATATCATCGGCCAGTTCGCCGGCGCCATTGTGGGCGCGTGCATCGTCTACCTGATGTTCAAGGATCAGTTCGACGCCACCGACGACCCCGGCACCAAGCTGGGCGTGTTCTCCACCGGCCCGTCCATCCCCAACCTGCCCCGCAACATCTTCTGCGAGGCGGTGGCCACCTTCGTGCTGGTGTTCGCCATCAAGGGCATCGGCCAGGTGACCGGCATCGCCGGCGGCCTGAGCAACGTGTTCGTGTTCGGCATCATCGTGTCCATCGGTATGTCCCTGGGCGGCCTGACCGGCTATGCCCTGAACCCCGCCCGTGACATCGGCCCCCGTATCGCCCACCAGTTCCTGCCCATCAAGGGCAAGGGCGACTCCAACTGGGGTTACGCCATCGTCCCCATCCTTGGCCCCATCATCGGCGCCATCGTGGCCGTGCTGCTGTACCAGGTCATCCCCTGGACGGTGTAATCTGCGGCGGAACGCTTTTTCCGCCCCTCAGGCAATGAAATCATCATTTCTGTAAAAGGCCCTGCGCGGGCTGTATAATTCCCCTGGCCTCCAAGCAGAGTGATGAGAATGCTGCGAGCCGGGCAGCCCGGTCCCCTCCGGAGAGGGGGCCAGACCGGGCTGTCCGGCTTTCCTTGTGGGCGGCCAACGCCTCAAGCATCCCAAAGAAGGTTAAAAAGGAGTGAACCGTATGGTTGATATTGTCATCATCGGCGCGGGCGTGTCCGGCTGCGCCATCGCCCGGGAGGTGTCCCGGTACAAGGCGGACGTGCTGGTGCTGGAGCGGGAGGAGGACGTGTGCTGCGGCACCTCCAAGGCCAACAGCGCCATCGTCCACGCCGGCTACGACGCCGCCCACGGCTCCCTGATGGCCAAGCTGAACGTGGAGGGCAGCCGCATCATGCCCGGTCTGGCCAAGGAGCTGGACTTCGCCTATGAGCAGAACGGCTCCCTGGTGGTCATGATGAGCGAGGAGGACCGCCCCGCCCTGAACAAGCTGTATGAGAACGGCGTGGCCAACGGGGTGGAGGGCCTGCGCATCATTGAGCGGGACGAGCTGGCGGCTATGGAGCCCAACATCAGCGACGAAGCCGTGGCCGCCCTGTACGCCCCCACCGGCGGCATTGTGTGTCCCTTCGGGCTCACCTTCGCCCTGGCGGAGAACGCCGCCCACAACGGCGTCAGGTTCCAGTTCGACAGCGAGGTCACCGGCATCGAGAAGATGGACGGCGGCTGGAAGGTGTCCACCCCCAAGGGGGACGTGGAGGCCAGGGTGGTGGTCAACGCCGCGGGCCTGTACTCCGACAAGCTGCACAACATGGTGGCGGACGACGAGATGACCATCATCCCCCGCCGGGGCGACTACTTCCTGCTGGACCACACCGCCCAGGGCCATGTCCACAACACCATCTTCCAGCTCCCCGGCAAGTACGGCAAGGGCGTGCTGGTGGCCCCCACCGTCCACGGCAACATCATCGTGGGCCCCACCGCCATCGACATCGACGACAAGGAGGGCACCGCCACCACCCAGGCCGGCCTGGACGACGTACGCGCCAAGTGCGGCATGGCGGTGAAGAACGTGCCCCTGCGCCAGACCATCACCAGCTTCGCCGGCCTGCGGGCCCATGAGGCCCGCCACGAATTCTTCATCGGCGAGATCAAGCCCGGCTTTGTGGACTGCGCCGCCATCGAGTCCCCCGGCCTGTCCTCCGCCCCCGCCATCGGAAAGATGGTGTCCGGCATTGTGAAGGACATTCTGCACCTGGAGGAAGACCCCTCCTTCGACCCGAAGCGGAAGGGCATCCTGGACCCCAAGGCGCTGGACGACGAGGCCCACGCCGCCCTCATCAAGGAGAACCCCGCCTACGGCACCGTCATCTGCCGCTGCGAGACGGTCACCGAGGGCGAGATCATCGACGCCATCCGCCGCACCCCCGGCGCCCGCAGCGTGGACGGGGTGAAGCGCCGGGTCCGGGCCGGAATGGGCCGGTGCCAGGGCGGCTTCTGCTCGCCCCGCGTCATGGAGATCCTGGCCCGGGAGCTGGGCGTGGACCAGAGCGCCATCACCAAGTCCGGCGCCGGGTCCGAGCTGATCGTGGGCGTCAACAAGGACGCCATTTGAGGGAGGGCTGAACCATGAGAGAATACGAACTTGTCATCATCGGCGGCGGCCCTGCGGGGCTGGCCGCGGCGGTGGCCGCCCACGAGGCGGGCCTGCGCGACATCCTCATCCTGGAGCGGGACAACGAGCTGGGCGGCATCCTCAACCAGTGCATCCACAACGGCTTCGGCCTGCACACCTTCAAGGAGGAGCTCACCGGCCCCGAGTACGCCGGGCGGTTCATCGAGCAGGTCAAAAAGCTGGAGATTCCCTATAAGCTGAACACCATGGTGCTGGACCTGGCCGCCGACAAGACCGTCACCGCCATGAACCGGGAGGACGGGCTGTTTCAGCTCCACCCCAAGGCGGTCATCCTGGCCATGGGCTGCCGGGAGCGGCCCCGGGGCGCGCTGAACATCCCCGGCTACCGCCCCGCCGGCATCTTTACCGCGGGCACCGCCCAGCGGCTGGTGAACATGGAGGGCTATCTGCCCGGACGGAAGGTGGTCATCCTGGGCTCCGGCGACATCGGCCTCATCATGGCCCGCCGCATGACCTTCGAGGGCGCCCAGGTCCAGGTGGTGGCCGAGCTGATGCCCTACTCCGGCGGGCTGAAGCGGAACATCGTCCAGTGCCTGGACGACTACGGCATCCCCCTGAAGCTGAGCCACACGGTGGTAGACATCGAGGGCAAGAAGCGGGTGGAGGCCATCACCATCGCTCAGGTGGATGAGCACAACCGCCCCATTCCCGGCACCGAGGAGCGCTATGAGTGCGACACCCTGCTGCTGTCCTGCGGCCTCATCCCGGAAAACGAGCTGAGCCGCTCCGCCGGGGTGGAGATCAACCCGGTCACCAACGGCCCCACCGTCAACGAGAGCCTGGAGACCAGCATACCCGGCGTGTTCGCCGCGGGCAACGTGCTCCACGTCCACGACCTGGTGGACTACGTGTCCGAGGAGGCGGGGGCCGCCGGCCGCCACGCCGCCGCCTACATCGCCGCCGGCGGGAAGGAGGAGCAGCACAAGGCCCTGCCCGTCAAGGGGGAGAACGGCGTGCGCTACACCGTGCCCGTGGCCATCCGGCCCGACGCCGCCGGGGACGCCGTCACCCTGCGCTTCCGGGTGGGCAACGTGTACAAGAATAAAAAGGTGGCGGTGTACGCGGGGGACGCCTGCATCTTCAGCCGCAAGCGCCCGGTGCTGGCCCCCGGCGAGATGGAGACCGTGGTGCTCAAGACCGAGCTGCTGACCGCCCACCCCGAGGCGGAAGGCATCACCGTGACCCTGGAGGAGGCGTGAGAGATGGAAGAGAAAAACCTGATCTGTATCAACTGCCCGCTGGGCTGCCCGCTCACCGTCACCATGGAGGGCGGCGAAGTCAAGAAGGTGGAGGGCAACACCTGCCCCCGGGGCGAGGCCTACGCCAAGAAGGAGCTGACCAACCCCACCCGCATCGTCACCAGCACCGTGAAGGTGCGGGGCGGCGCGCTGGCCATGGCCTCGGTCAAGACCGCCAGCGACATCCCCAAGGGGAAGATTTTCGACTGCGTGAAGGCCCTCCAGGGCATTGAGCTGGACGCCCCGGTCACCATCGGCCAGGTGGTGGTGGCCGACGTGTGCGGCACCGGGGTGGACATCGTGGCCACCAAGAACGTGCCCGCCAAGGGCTGAGCGCCCACAAAGCATAACGAAAGCCCCCGCCTTGCGGCGGGGGCTTTTCGCGGTGTATCCACGCGCTGATTGGGCGCATGGCCGAGGCGTATTCACGCTCTGATTGGGTGCATGGCCGGGCCGCCGGCGCGCCCAATCTAAAACATACGTTTCACGTGAAACGTCAGGCCATGAGTGCTTCCATTTCATCCAGCAGCTCGCCGAACAGCTCCAGCGCATCCTGGATGGGCTTGGGACTTGCCATGTCCACCCCGGCGCCTTTCAGCAGGTCGATGGGGTCCTTGGAGCAGCCGCCGGACAGGAACTCCAGGTAATCCTTCACCGCGGGGGCGCCCTCCTTCAGGATGCGGCGGGACAGGGCGATGGCGGCGGAGTAGCCGGTGGAGTACTGATAGACGTAGTAGTTGTAGTAGAAGTGGGGGATGCGGGCCCACTCCAGGGCGATGCGGTCGTCGGTGACCATGTCGGGGCCGAAGTATTTGGCGTTGAGGGCCTTGTACTCGGCGCTGAGCCGCTCGGCGGTGAGGGGCACCCCCTGGGCGTTCAGCTCGCCCAGGCGCAGCTCGAATTCGGCGAACATGGTCTGGCGGTACAGCGTGCCCTTGAACTGCTCCAGGAAGTGGTTGATGAGCCAGGCCCGCTCCTTTTGATCGGTGGTTTTGCCCAGCAGGTGCTCCATCAGCAGGGCCTCGTTGCAGGTGGAGGCCACCTCGGCCACGAAGATCACATAGTCCCGGTAGACGGAGGGCTGGGTCTTGTTGCTGAGGTAGGAGTGGACGGCGTGGCCCATCTCGTGGGCCAGGGTGAACATACTGTCCAGGTTGTCCTTCTGGTTGAGCAGCACGTAGGGGTGGACCACCACGCCGTTGGAATACGCGCCGGAGCGCTTGCCCACATTCTCATACACGTCGATCCAGCGGTTGTCGAAGCCCTCCCTGATGATGGCCCGGTACTCCTCGCCCATGGGGGCCAGGGCGTCGTACACGATGGCCTTGGCCTCGTCAAAGGGGATCACCTTGTCCGCGCCCGCCACCATGGGGGCGTAGATGTCGTACATATGCAGCTCGTCCACCCCCAGCAGCTTCTTGCGCAGGGTGACGTAGCGGTGGAGCTTGTCCAGGTTGGCGTTTACGGTGTCCACCAGGTTGCGGTACACCTGGGGCGGCACCCGCGTTCCGCTGACGGCGGCGGCCAGGGGGGAGTCGTACTTCCGGGCGGTGGCGAAGAACTGGCGCTGCTTCACCTCGGAGCACAGCACGGCGGCGGCGGTGTTCTGGAAGCGGCCGTAGGTGTCGTAATACTGCTCATAGGCGGCGCGGCGCAGCTCCCGGTCCTCGCTCATCTCGTAGGGGACGAAGGTGGCGTCGGACAGGGGCAGGGAATTGCCGTCCCGGTCCACGATGGCGGGGAAGGTGAGGTCGGCGTTGGTGAACTTGGAGTAGATGTCGTCGGGGGCCTGGGCCATCTCGCCGGCGGCGGCCAGCAGCTTCTCCTCCGCGTCGGACAGGATGTGCTCTTTCTTGTCCTGGATAACGGTGAAGTACCGGCGGTACAGCTCCAGCCCGGGCTCGTCGGCGTAGAACCCCTCCAGGGTGTCCGGGGCGATTTTCAGCAGCTCGGGGGTCTCGAAGGCGGTGGCGGCGCTGACCTCTACCGCCAGGCTCATGGCCTTGCCCGCCATGGCCTGATACCGGGCCACCCGGGTGTCCTCGTCCTGGCGGAGGGAGGCATAGCGGTACAGGTTGCCCAGCTGGTCGCCCACCCGCATGGACAGGGTGAGGTACTCGTACAGGGTTTTGGCGCTCTCGCCCAGCCGCCCGGCATAGCCGGGGAGGGTGCGGGCCAGGGCCTGGGTCTCGTCAAATTCCTTTTCCCACGCCTCGTCGGCGGGGTAGATATCGGCGGTGTTCCAGGTGTGCTCCGCGGGCACTTCGGCGCGCTGGGGAATTTTCTTGTTGTCAGCCATCGGATCAGCAGCCTCCTGTCTCAAATTTGATGGGGATATCCTATCACAGGAACTTTCATTTTACAAGGGCGCGGGGCAAAAAAAGGGCGCCCGGCCGGGGGAGGATAAAATCCCGGCCGGGCAGTGATTCTGCCGATCCCTCGTCGGCGCATCGTCGGAGCAAAGTCCATTCCGTTCGGGACGCCCTGTGGGCATCCCGAACTTTATTTCCTTGCCCCTCCTCTCCCCACAAAGCCAGAGGGCGGCTTTGCGGGGGCCCCATTTGGGGCAGCCTGCGCTGTTCGCGGCGCGGGGCTGTGCCGTTTACGGCGTAGTCGTGCTTCGCCTGCTCGCGACGCGCGGCTTCGCTCCGACTCGGGCCACAAACATCCGGGGCTCTGCCCCTCCTTGGTTTGCGGCCCTCGCTTCAGTCCAGGCTCCCTGCTCCCGGGCATTCAGCACTCTTTGGGCATAATCAGGGCGGCGATGATATACACCCACAGAGACATACCGCCGGGAACCACCAGCAGAACGGTGGCCACGCGCACAATCGTGGGATCGACATTGAAGTAACGGGCGATGCCCCCGCACACGCCGCAGACAACGGCGTCGGAGCCTGTGGTACGGTACAGTCTTTTCATAGAAGGGTCTCCTTTCCTCATTCAGCGTCAGCGCAGGTCATAGGGCGGCATCCGGTTCAGATCCGGGCAGCCCAGGGAGGGGAATACGGCGCGCACGGCGCGCTTGCAGCGCCGGCACACGGGGCTCCAGCCCCGGTGGGCGGAGCAGAACGCCCAGCCCGGGCAGTCGGGATAGCAAACCTGTCTCATCTCGCGCCCCCGGGTCAGTACCGTTCCAGCGACAGGTCGCCGCTGACGGTAGCCATGGAATAGGCGGGGCCGGAGCCGTCGCCGTAGGCATATACCCCGTTGGTATAGTTCAGGGGAAACTGGCAGTCCATCTCGCCGCTGACGGTTTTCATCCGCACGGAGAACGGACCGTCCAGGGGCAGGCGGGCCTCGCAGTCGCCGGACTTGGAGGACAGCTCCATCACCTGGGGCTGCCGGGCGGTCTCCACCCGCACGTCGCCGCTCATGGTGCTGCCCAGGAAGCGGGCCGCCTGGCCTTCCATCTCGATGTCGCCGCTGGCGGACTTGACCATGGCGTCGTCTATCTGGCCGTGGAGGTTGATATCGCCGCTCATGGTCTCGGCGTGGAGATCGGCGCAGACCCCCTCCAGACTCAGGTCCAGGTCGCCGCTGGCGGAGTGAAATCGCAGCTCCCCGCAGCCGCGCAGGCTGCAGTTGAAGTCGCCGCTGGAGGTTTTAACTACCATCTGATCCACGTCCAGCCCCCGGCCGTCCAGATCCACATCGCCGCTGGCGGTGTGAATTTCCAGCAGCTCCCAGGGCCGGCAGGGCAGGCACAGCTCCACGTCGGCGGAACCGAAGCCCCGGCGGGAGAAGAAGGAGGAGGAGGCCGTGCGCCCCTCCCGGATGGTGAGCACCCCGTCGGCGGAGCAGGTCACGTCCAGGTCGTCCACGTCGCCGTCGATGATGACCCCGGAGTCCGGGGCCCCGTCGGCGCGGATGGTCACGTCCCCGGCCTCCGTCTGCACCACGATGCCCCGCAGGTCCTTCAGCGCGCCCACGGAGTAGGACCCGTCCCGGTTGGCCTCCATGGAGGCGTCCTGGCCGGAGAAGCGGGGGCCGCACTCCCCCTGGCGGCCGCCCTTCCACTCGCCCCACTGGGTAAAGAAGCCGCCCTTGGCCTTGTCGTAGCCGAAGCCGTAGATGATATCCCGCTGCTGCCTGGGGCCGCCGCCGGCGAAGAACCGGTCCTGATTGGGGTCCATCTCAAACTCGAACTCCCAGCCGGCGGGGGGCTCGGGCGCCTGCGGGGCCTCGGGGGCCTCGGGGCATTCCGGCGCCGCCGGCGATTCCGGGGCCGCCGGGCACTCCGGCGGGGTGGGGGCGTCCGGGGTGGTGTTGAAGTGGACGTGTACGCGGCCGTCGTCCTTCTCCACAGTGGTGCGGCGCTGAATGGCGTCCTTCGCCTGCTTGATGGCGGCCTTTGCCTGGTCGATGGCGGCGTTGCACACCTCCGACACGTTGGACAGAAGGGCGTCCAGGTCCTTCTGCGCGCCGCCCTGGGGCTGGCCCCCCTGCCCGGAGGAGCCCTGGGCCCGGCGGCTTTCCGCCCGGTTGATGATGATGGGGTCGCCGTCCCCGTGATTGATGACCACGGTGCGGCCGTCGGGCCGCTCGATGCGGGTCTGGCCGCCCTCGGTAGTGATGGCCGTGCCGTCCTTGGAGGCGCTGACGCCCAGGTAGCTGAGCAGCTCGTCCACGTCCCCCAGGTCCTCCATGGCCCGGGTGAAGGCGGCCCCCTCGTCCATGCCCGCGCCGGTCATGTCCAGGAAGCGGTGGTACAGGTTGTCGGACAGCTCCTCAATCAGCTCCGCCTTCGCGGTGGAGTGGGGGGCGGCGGTCAGCTTGGCGGCCACCGCGTTGGTGAATCTCATTTTCATTTTTTCCATCAGGTTTGATCCTCCTCCACAGAAATCAGCGCGTCCAGCAGCGCGCGGGTGTTTTCCCATTCCTGGCGGCCGTCCGCCCAGCGCTTCCGGCCCGTGTCCGTGATGGCGTAGTAGCGGCGGCGGGCCCCCGGTCCGTCGTCCCCCCAGTAGGAGACGATCAGGCCGCTCTGCTCCAGCCGCTTGAAGGCGGTGTAGAGGGTGGCCTCCTTGAGGCCGTACTCCCCCCCGGTGCATTCCGAGATGTTTTTGTTGATCTCATAACCATAGTTGTCCCCGCGCATCAATTGTGCTAAAATAATGGTGTCCGTGTGGCCGCGCAGGGTGTCCGCTGAAATCGACATGGCGTCCTCCTTTCCCGATTCCAGGCAGGGCCCCGAAGTGCTGAGATACCCTGCTTGTCTTAGTACCTCGTTAGGCGAAGTAACTTTGTGGGCTTACTATAGCACGAGATACCTCGCCTGTCAAGGTATTTCTCAAAAAAATTTTTGGCCTCCCTATTCTTATGCGGGGCCAAGGCAAGGAGATGTTGCAAAATGAGCGAATGTACCCACGACTGCTCCTCCTGCGGCGAGAGCTGCGGGGAGCGCACAGCCCCCCAGGACCTGCGCAAGCCGGCCAACGCCCACTCCCACATCGGGCAGGTAATCGCCGTGGTCAGCGGCAAGGGGGGGGTAGGCAAGTCCGCCGTCACCTGCACCCTGGCCGCCGCCATGGCCAGGCTGGGCAAAAAGGTGGGCGTGCTGGACGCGGATATCACCGGCCCCTCCGTGCCCCAGGCGTTCCACATCCACCAGCGGGCCATGGGCGACGAGACGGGCATCCTCCCCGCCGTCACCCCGGGGGGCGTCAAGGTGATGAGCCTGAACCTGCTCATCGAGCACGAGACCGACCCCGTGGTGTGGCGGGGCCCCGTCATCGCCGGGGCGGTGGAGCAGTTCTGGACCGACGTGGCCTGGGGCGAGCTGGACTACCTGTTCGTGGATATGCCTCCCGGGACGGGGGACGTGCCCCTCACCGTGTTCCAGTCCCTGCCGGTGGACGGTGTGATTGTGGTCACCGCCCCCCAGGCCCTGGTGGGCATGATCGTCACCAAGGCGGTGCGCATGGCGGGGATGATGGACGTGCCCGTGCTGGGCCTGGTGGAGAACTACTCCTTCTTCCGCTGCCCGGACTGCGGAAAGGAGCACCCCGTCTTTGGCCCCAGCGGCATTGAGGCGCTGGCGGAGGAGCTGTCCCTGCCGGTGCTGGCCAGACTGCCCATCGACCCCGCGCTGGCAAAGGCTGTGGACGAGGGCCGGGTGGAGGAGTACGCCCCCAACCCCATGGCGGAGGTTGCGCAGCGGCTGCTCCTGTCCGGCGGCCGGGAATGAGCGGCACCATCGCCGCCATCGCCACCCCCATGATCCCCTCCGCCATCGGCATCCTCCGCCTGTCCGGGCCGGGGGCAGTCGCTGCGGTGGACGGGGTATTCACCCCCTTCCGCGGCGGGCCCATGTCTGAGCGCCCGGATCGGGCGCTGGTATACGGCGCCCTCCATGACCGGGAGGGCGCGGTGATCGACCACTGCCTGTGCACTGTCTCCCGCGCGCCCCACAGCTGCACCGGGGAGGACACCGCCGAGCTGCAGTGCCACGGTTCCCCGGCGGCGCTGGCCCTGGGGCTGGAGGCCCTCTTCGCCGCCGGGGCGCGGCAGGCCCTCCCCGGCGAATTCACCCGGCGGGCGTTTCTCAACGGCAAGCTGGACCTGACCCGCACCGAGGCGGTAGCCGACCTGATCCACGCCGAGACCCCGGCGGCGGTGCGGCAGGCGGCGGGCCAGCTGGGCGGGGCGCTGGCGGACGCGGTGGACGGGATTTACGGCGGGCTGGCCGACCTGTGCGCCCACTTCCACGCGGTGCTGGATTACCCGGATGAGGACATCGAGCCCTTTGAAATCGAAGCGCTGTCGTCGGCGCTGGGCGCGGCGGCGGACAGGCTGGACGCCCTGGCCGCCACCTACCGGCGGGGGCGGCTGCTGAACGAGGGGGTGCCCTGCGCCATCGTGGGGCGGCCCAACGCGGGCAAGTCCACCCTGTTCAACGCCCTGCTGGGTTATGAGCGGGCCATCGTGACGGACATCCCCGGCACCACCCGGGACACGGTGGAGGAGCGGGTGAATTTCGGCGGCGTCCTCCTGCGGCTCATCGACACGGCGGGGCTGCGGGAGGCGGACGACGCGGTGGAACAGCTGGGGGTGGAACGCACCCGGGCCGCCATAGGCCGGGCGGAACTGATTCTGGTTGTGGTGGATGAATCCGGCACGCCCAATGAGGAGGACGCCCAGGCCCTCCGGCTGGCAGCATCCTCCGGAAAACCGTGGATACACGTGGCGTCCAAATGTGACCTGGTGGGGGCGGCTGCGGGCAGTATGGGGACGATAGGAAGCGGTTCCGGTCCGGCGGCGTCAGTGTTTCTCTCCGCCAAAACCGGGCAGGGCATGGATCAGCTGGAGCGGACGGTGGCGGCGCTGTTCCCGGAGCCCCCGGCGTCCCAGGCCGGGGCCCTGCTCACCAACGCCCGGCAGGCGGAGGCGGCGGGTCGGGCCCGGGAGGCCCTCCACCGGGGGGCGGCGGCATTGGAGGCCGGAATGCCCCCCGACGCGGTGGTGGCCGACGTGGAGCAGGCCATGGCCGCCCTGGGCGAGCTGACGGGCCGGACGGTGCGGGAGGACGTGACGGCCCGCATCTTCGAGCGGTTCTGTGTGGGGAAATAGGGCGTGACAGGGGGGCGTTCCCCGATGTATAATATCAGAGAGAAGGGGGATGACCCATGCTGTTTCAAAATATTCTCCACGTGTTCACAGACCGGCCCGACCTGTGCGTGCGCTCCTACGTCCGGGAATTCCAGCGGGAGGAAAAGCAGCAGCGCTTTTTGGAGGAGAGCCGCGCCCATTTCCGCGCCCGGGGCATCGACACATCCAAGCTCGATTCAGAAAAACGCGCCCCGGAATGGGTGATCGAGTACGGCCACGCCGTTTCCCGGATCGGGGACTACCGTTTTTATGCCATGGACTACGAGGCGGCGGAGATGTCCAAACACCGGAAGGCCCCGGTGCTGGTGGCGGAGTACGGGCGGCACACCGCCGAGGACGAGCGGATAATGCTGGAACAGCACCGCCGGGAGCCCCTCGGCTCGAAGCTGTTTCCCGAGACGTGCGTCCCCCAGGACCGGGAGCTGCTTACCCTGACCTGGGGCGCGGATGGGAAGTGCGTGTGCCAAATCAAGCTGGAACAGGAGGGCGGGGCCCCGAAGCCGCCTAAAATTGAGGGAATCGGCGCGCTGATGGACCGGCTGGGCGGGATGTTCCCCCGGCCGGACTTCTGGGATGGCCTGCTGGAGCGGCCCTTCCCGGACATCGCGGAGGAACTGGGCCGCGCGCTGGGCATTTTTGTGTGCGGACCGGGGCTGGACGCCTACGTGGCACAGAACTGCGAGCTCCGGCGGGAGATGGCGCTGGAAACGTTTTACCGCGCCCGCGGAGGGAATCAGGAGGAATCGTCATGAGAGCAGTGGTGACCCGGGTGAAAAACGCCCGGGTGGAAATCAATCATGAAGTGAACGGGGCCATCGGGCAGGGCTTTCTGGTGCTGCTGGGGGTGGGCCCGGAGGACACCCAGGCCACCGCCGACAAGCTGGCCGACAAGGTGTGCGGCCTGCGGGTGTTTGACGACGAGAACGGCAAGATGAACCTCAATCTGGCCGCGGTGGGCGGGGCGCTGCTGGTGGTGAGCCAGTTCACCCTGTATGCCGACACCTCCTCCCGCCGCCCCGGCTTCTCCCACGCCGCCAAGCCGGAGCTGGCCGTCCCCCTGTATGAGCGGTTCATGGCCGCCTGCCGGGAGCGGGGCTTTCAGGTGGAGCACGGGGAGTTCGCCGCCGAGATGCAGGTGTTCTCCCAGAACGACGGCCCCATCACCATATTACTCGAGGTATAAAATGACCATAATAAAACAATTAGACCCCCATGTGGCGGATTTGATCGCCGCCGGTGAAGTCGTCGAGCGCCCCGCCAGCGTGGTGAAGGAGCTGCTGGAAAACGCCATCGACGCGGGGGCGCAGGCCGTCACCGTGGAGATCGCCCACGGGGGGATGTCCCTCATCCGGGTCACCGACGACGGCTGCGGCATCCCGGCGGATCAGGCCGCCACCGCTTTCCTGCGCCACGCCACCTCCAAGATCTCCACCGAGCACGATCTGGAGGCCATCGGCACCCTGGGCTTCCGGGGGGAGGCGCTGGCCGCCATCTCCGCCGTGTCCCGGGTGGAGCTGCTCACCCGCACGGAAACTGAGGCGCTGGGCACATCCCTCACCGTGGCGGCGGGCGAGGTGGTCGGCCGGGAGGAGGCGGGCTGCCCCCGGGGGACAGCGATGACTGTTCGGGAGCTGTTTTTCAACACCCCGGCGCGGCTGAAGTTCATGAAAAAGGACGCGTCGGAGGGGGCGGCGGTGTTCGCCGCAGTACAGCGGACGGCGCTGTCCCACCCGGAGCTGAGCGTAAAATTCATCCGGGACGGAAGGCAGGAGCTGCTCACCCCAGGGGACGGGCTGCTGAAAAGCGCCGTGTACGCCGTCATGGGCCGGGACATTGCCCTGGGCCTCCTGCCGGTGCAGGGCGGCGGCGAGGGGATGTCCGCCGAGGGCTTTGCCTCCCTGCCCTCCTGCTGCCGGGGGAGCCGGGGATACCAGCACTTTTTCGTCAACGGGCGGTATGTCAGGAGCCGGATCATGACCGCGGCGGTGGAGGAGGCCTATAAGAACCAGAAAATGGTGGGCAAATTCCCCGCCTGCGTGATCCACCTCACGGCGCGCCCGGGCGAGGTGGACGTGAACGTCCACCCCGCCAAAACCGAGGTCAAATTCCAGCGGGAGCAGGCGGTGTTCACCACGGTGTACTACGCGGTGCTCTCCGCCCTGGACCGGGACCACACCCGCCCCCAGGCCAGCATACCCGGGATGAGGCCGTCGGACACCGTGACCCCCAACCAGACCTCCCTGACCCTGCGGGACGGGGCGGGGGCGCTGGCGGGGACCCAGTTCATGCCGGCCGCCCGGTTCAAGCCCGTGGGCGGCGCGGCGCCCGCCCCCCAGCCGGCGCAAACCCCGCCGGCCCCCCCGTCCACAGCGGCGCCCGCGCCCCAGTCCGCAGGGACAGCCTCCCCCCCGCCGGAACGGAAAAAGTCTCCCTTCCAGTGGGTGGAGCCCCTGCCGGAACGGCGGGGCGAGGCCCCCGCCCCCATCCCAGTCGGGGCGGACCGCCCCGCGCCCGCGCCGGAACAGCCGCCTCCGGCCCCGGAGCCCCAGCAGCCTGCCCCGGCGGAAAAAAGCGTCCCCGCGCCCAGCCCCGCCCCGGAGGAGGAACCGTGGTTCGTGCGCGGGGAGCTGTTCCACACCTACGTGGTGGTGGAGCAGGGGGACAGGGCGCTGCTCATCGACAAGCACGCCGCCCACGAGCGGGCCAATTTCGACCGGCTCAAGGCGGAGGATTACCGGCCCATGGCCCAGGAGCTGCTCACCCCGGTGACCTTCTCCCCCCCGCCGGAGGACCGGGCCGCCCTGCTGGAGCAGGCCGGGCTGCTGGCCCGGTTCGGTTTTGAGATAGAGGAGTTCGGTTCCAGCGCCCTGGCGGTGCGCTCCGCGCCGGACTATCTGGACGCGGGGGACATCGAGGGGGCGCTGTGCCAGCTGGCCCGCCGCCTGCGCCTCACCGGCGGGGCCGACCCCGCCGCCGCCCGGGACGAGCTGCTGCACACCATGGCCTGCAAGGCGGCCATCAAAGGCGGCTGGCGCAGCGGCGCGGAGGAGCTGGAGGAGGTGGCCCGGATGGTGATGTCCGGGGCGGTGAAATACTGCCCCCACGGGCGGCCGGTGGCCATCGAGCTGACGAAAAAGCAGCTGGAAAAGCAGTTTCGGCGGGCGTGAGGGCGCGCCATGGATGAGATTACATACGCGCCCCTGACGGCGGAGAACTTCGGCCTGGAATCGCTGGACAAATTTGCCCGCCGCCAGCACGTGAAGCAGTGCTGGCGGCGGGTGGACGGGGCGCTGGTGCTGCGCCCGGTGGAGTATATCGAAGATTGGACGCCGCAGGAGCGCCGGGATGTGGCCGCCCAGGTGCTCCGCGCCGCAGACGGCGGCGGCGCGGCCTTCGGGGCGTTTTCCGGCGGGGAGGTGGCGGGCTTCGCCGCCCTGGCCGGGAAACGGCTGGGCTCCCGCGGGCAGTACGCCGACCTGACCCTCTTTTACGTCTCCCAGCCCCTCCAGGGCCGGGGGATCGGCAGGGCGCTGTTTGGCATGGCCTGCGCCGCCGCCCGGGACATGGGGGCGGAACGGCTTTATATTTCCGCCCACTCGGCCTCGGAGGTGATGGCCGCCTACCGGGCGCTGGGCTGCGTGGAGGCGGAGGAGCCCGACCCCCGCCACGCGGCGGAAGAGCCCTGCGACGTGCAGTTGGAATTCCGGCTGTGACAGTACGGCAAAGCCCCCGCCTGATGGCATCAGGCGGGGGCTTTGCCGCGGCATCACCAGCTGTACTTCCGGTAAACGCTGAAAATCGTCTCGCCGTAGGTCCGCGTGGGTAGCCTTAGTTTCCGGCAAAATCCGTAATGAACACAATAACGCGGGTAGGACGGCATGAACCCCAGGGAGTCGTCCTTGTACTTGAAAATCCACCGTCCCTTTGCAGTGATGCAGCCGATCACACTGTAGTCGAACAACGTCTTGGCCACGTCAATCGGCGCTTTTTTATTATCCCTGCACCAACTGCTTACCTCCTCGTTCTCCTCGAAACGTTCCAGCAGAGTTTTCAGCTCCGCCCGGCCCTCGGCCACCTCGGTAATACAGTTGAGCGCTCCCCGCCAGCAGGACATAAAGCTCTGCACCTCGTCCCGGAACTCCCGATAAAACCATGCGGAGTAATCAATCTCCGCGTCCTTCACATTGTTCAGGGTCAGCTTTGCTCCCTTGGCCCGCGCCGTACAGGTCTTGAGTAACTTGATGATATCCCGTGGGCGGCTGAATGTCAGCATACACATATACTGCCACAGCCCTCTTTCCGTGGCACGCTCGTCCGCCACAAGATTCCAGTAGTTCTCCACCGGGACATCCGGGTACTTCTCCCGAACAGTGGCAGCAATGCGCTTCTCCGCGATCTGTTTCATAGACCACGGGTCCTTCTCATTCGTCGTCCAGTTCAGCCGCAGAACGTAATCGTCCAGCTTGTTCAGGTCATTGTCCTCTAGGCTGTCAAAAATGTCCGAGCGCAGCGCCAGGACGGGAAGGCATCTGATCCCGCTCCGCTTAGAAAAGTTAGAAATCTCTTCTACCGCCCGGAGCAGAGACAGGATCACCATGTTGAGGTTGGTGTTTTTCCCCTGATATCCCTCATCCAGCTCGTCGATTAGGATGATAAAAGTAGACTCGGTGTGGATCCCTTTGAAAAGTCCCTCCAACACTTTGACCGCCTTGTTATAGTGGACCTGCGCGGTAGTTTCTGTGGCAGAAACAGCGGCGTGCTCTCCGGCCAGGATGGAACAGGCCAGTGTGATCTTATTCTCATTCTGCTTCAGCCGGCTGATCGTATCCGCCATGGATATCCCCTCGGGGAAGTTATCCACCAAAAACTTTTTCAACTGCTCCAGCCCACCCGTGTCCTCGGCGGAGTTGTCCTGCATCACCAGATTGGCCAGCTCCGTCAAAAGCAAGAACTTCCACGCCGATACGTATTTGGACTTGTCCTGTAGGCCGCGATCCCCCATCGCTTTGAAATCTGTCAGGGGAAAGTCTCGAAGCGAAATGTCCATAGCAAACGAAGTGGGGTCCGCCTCAGCCTGGAGGCGGAGCTTTTGGAGGATAGCCGACTTCCCCGTCCCCTTCCGTCCAATGATATAGCGCTTTCCCCCCTTCAGAATGTCCTCGTAACCAGGAAACTCCACAAAATACTTCTCCAGGGAAAGATCGTTTTTCGCGTCGTCTTCCCCCCAGTTGATGTCGGAAAACTGAATCTCAAATGTTTTCATATAAGACCATCCCTTCTCATTCCCTCTGACTACGGACCAAGCCCTCAAACGGGCATCCCCTCCGAGGAAAGCGTCCGCGCGCTACGGGTGGTCCAGCGGCACGGACGGCAGGTAGCTGGTGGGCTCGGGCTCCGGCGGGGCCTCCGGCGTCACGCCGGGGCGGCGGACAGCGTTGGGAAAGGGGATGAAGCACAGGTCCATATCCACGTCCGAGCTGATGCCGGCCACCTTGCCCTTGGACGAGTACTGCCACATCTGGAAGTCATAGCGGAAGCTGGGGCCGGAGGCGTACTGCGCGTACCAGAAGGGATACCGGGTGAGCTTGGACAGGTCCATCTTCACGTAGCCGCAGTAGTCGTTGAAGTAGAACATGGGCTGGTAGCCCGCCTCCTCCACCCGGGTGCAGAAGGCGTCGATGCACTGGGTGATCACCTTGGCGTCCACGCCGTAGGCCCGGGAGTCGCCGCCCCCCAGAAACTCCCAGTCGCAAACGACGGGATAGTTGATGTACTGCCGGTAGGGCTCCAGCTTCTGAATGAGCAGGTCCGCCTCCTCGACGGCCTCTTCCACTGTGATGGCGTTGGAGAAGAGGTACGCCCCCACGTCCATCCCGGCGGCGATGGCCCCCTGCATATTTTTGTCAAACCAGGAGTCCTCCATCAGCACGCCGCTGCCCCAGCCCCGGTTGCCCGCCCGGATGATGGCAAAGTCGATGCCGTCCATGGCCACGGCGTTCCAGTCGATCTCCCCCTTGTGGCCGGACACGTCGATCCCCCGGGTGAAGTAGCCGCCGGAGTAGACCACGCGGCCCTTTTCATCCCGGCTGAACTGTCCGTCGGTGAAGGAGACGGGGGGCACCCCCTCCAGCACATCCAGCCAGTAGTTGCTGTGGCGGAACATCCCCTGGGACACGTCGGTGTCCATCATCCGCCACACGATGGCGGCCATCTCCTCCCGGGCGATGGGCTCGTCCGGGGAAAAGGTCCGGGTGCCGTCCTCCTGGACGGTGCCCCACATGATGTTCTTTTCATAGAGCTCCACCACATAGCCGTCGTCGCAGTCGGTATAGGGGCTCTCTCCCGAGATGTCGGTGAGGTCCAGCGCCCGGGCCGCCATCCGGGCCACGTCCCGCCGGGTGGGGGCCTCGTCCAGGTACTCCTCGTTGAAGGAGTAGACCAGCCGGTTTTCCACGGCGGGCTGGATATAGCTGTAAGCCCAGTGCTTCCCCGGCTCCCGCTCGGGCAGCTCCACGCCGATGGCCCCCAGGATGAGCTTGAAGCTCTGCCCCCAGGTGAGGGTGTCCCGGCAGTGGAAGCTGCCGTCTGGATAGCCCCCCAGCACCCCCTGGTTGTACAGGTCCACGATGTACCGGTAGGACCAGTGGTCCTCCGCCACATCGGGGAAGGGTCCGGTGGGGGCGGCCATGGCGGTGGTGCTGGAGGTGACCGCCAGCAGGACGGCCAGGAGGAGGGTTGCGGCGCGTTTTTTCATGGTTTTTCCTTTCGTCTCCGGGGTGGGTAGGGTTGTATGCTCTATTTTACATAATTCGACACCGTCTGACAAGCCCCGGAAAAGATTTTATACTTTTGAAAAATTTGCACCACACCCCTTGACAGCGCCTCCGCGGTGTGGTATTCTCGTGATGACAAATAAAGTTGTCAAATCGACATGGTTACTTGTCAGAACGACAAAGAAAACTGTCAGGAGGAACAGGCATATGATCTGGAGTGAACTGGGAATCAGCGGCGGCACGGCGCTGATCGTGCTGTGCGCGCTGTACTTCGTCATCAAGTGGGCGGTGCGCAGCGGGATTCGGGAGGCCTGCGCGCGCATGAACGGGGAAAAGAGCTGGCTTCGGGGAACCTGCGAGAAGGTTTTCTCGGAGGAGGAGCCCTCCGAGCCGGGGAAGGCGCCGAACTGAGCGGGGGCGCAGCCATGCTGAAAAACCGCTTGAAGGAGCGCCGGGCGGCGCTGGGGGTCAACCAGCAGGAGCTGGGGCGCATGGCCGGGGTGTCCCGGCAGACCATCAGCCTCATCGAGCGGGGGGACTACTCCCCCTCGGTGACGCTGGCCCTCACCCTGGCCAAGATCTGCGGGGTGGCGGTGGAGGACATTTTCAGTCTGGAGGAGGAGAGAAACGATGAACGACAATAACGACGCGGTCAAGCAGGAGAATAAAAAGGCCCTGCCCAAATTCGCCCTTATTATAGCGCTGTCCCTGGCGGGGGGAATCGCCCTGGGTCTGGTGCTGACCCTCTCGGGCGTGGAAAGCCTGGGGGATAACCTGACCGCCGCCGGGGCGTGGTTCACCCGGTACGCGGCGGCCCCGCTGCTGGTGGCCGTGCCCCTGCTTGAGCTGGCAGTCTGCCTGCCCATCTACTTCGGCGCGAAAAAGCGGCTTTCCGCCTGGGACGGGGAGGACGAATCCGTGGGCAGCGACGCCGAGGCCAGACTGTCCGTGTGCCTCTGGGTCACCGGGATGGCCCTCATTGCCACCATGTTCCTGCTGGCGGCCATGACCGCCGGCTTTGTGAACGACGCGGGCACGCCCCGGATGATGCCCAAGGAGCTGTTTTTCAGCGGCCTGGGGGCGTTCCTGGCCAGTCTGGCGGTGTGCGTGGTGCTCCAGCAGAAGCTGGTGGACCTGGCCAAGCGGCTCAACCCGGAAAAGCAGGGCTCGGTGTACGACACCAAGTTCCAGAAAAAGTGGTTTGAGAGCTGCGACGAGGCGGAGCGGGCCATCATCGGCCAGTGCGCCTACCGGGCGTATCAGGCCGCGGGCCGCACCTGTCTGGCGCTGTGGCTGGTGCTGCTGCTGGGCGGGATGTTATTCGACTGGGGCTTCCTGCCCGTCCTGGTGGTATGTATTATCTGGGGCGTGAGCCAGTCGGTGTACTGCGGGTGGTCCATCAAGCTGGGCAAGTCCGGCGGAAAGCTGTAGCGTGGATCGGGAGACCGGGGAGAACCACAGACAAGGAGGTCAAAATCATGCGGAACTGTCTCAGGTGCGGCGCCGAAATGCAGGAGGGCTGCACGGTAAAGGTGGAGGGCGCGGGCTACGGCGTGGTGCTGTCCACCCAGGAGAACAAACTGTTCAGCGGGCGGATCGGCAGGCCCCGGGTGGCAATCTGCCCCCAATGCGGCGAGGTGTCCCTCTATCTGGACGACGTGGGCAGGCTGGGCAGCTGAAGCGTAAAAATCAACCGCCCCCTGGAAATCAATTTTACGCATTTTGTCTTTGCGGCGCTGAGTAGGGGCGCACATGGTGCGCCCGCAAATAGCAGCGGCAGTTCCGCGGGCGGACAATGTCCGCCCCTACAGAGAGATCCCATCAAAAATTGATTTCCCAGTCAACCGCCCCCGGGCGGTTGATTTTTTTGCGTGCATCATGTAAAATAAAAGCCCAAGCTGACGAAACAGGGGGGGAGGGAACGTCTTGTCCGCGTTATTGCTGCCCAACGAGATACTGTCCATGTCCGCCCAGGCGGCCCGGCTGCTGGTGGAGTACGGCGACGGGGACGGGGCTCTCTTATACCTTGCCCTTCTGGAGTGCGGCGGGGACGGGGACAAAGCTACCGCCCGCCTGCACTGGGAGGACGGGCGGCTGCGCCCCGCCTGGGAGCGGCTGGCCGCCCTGGGTCTGGCCCCGCCCCGGCCGGACACCCCAGCCCCGCCCCCCCCGCAGGACAGCCGCCCCCCCGAGTATACCCGGGGGGACATCGCCGCCGCCCTGGACCGGGAGCCGGTGTTTCAAGGGCTGTGCCGGGAGCTGGAGGGGATGCTGGGCCGGGTGTTCACCGACAACGATTTAAGGTGCGTGTACACCATCTACGACCACCTGGGGCTCCCCTCCGAGGTGATCCTGCTGCTCACCGGCTTTGCAATCAGCCGGGAGCGGCGGCAGAAAAACAGCCCCGCCGCCTGTCCCCGGATGCCCGCCATCCAGCGGGAGGCGTTCAAATGGAAACGGCTGGGGCTGGACACCCTGGAGCGGGCGGAGGACTACCTGCGCCGCCAGGAGGCGGCGGACGCGCGGGAGTGGGAGATTCTCCAGGCCGTGGGCGTCACCGAGCGCCGCCCCGCCGTGGAAAAAGAGCGGGAGTACATCGCCGCCTGGACGGACATGGGCCTCAGCGGCGAGCTGATCCGCATGGCCTACGAGCGCACTGTGTACCAGAAAAAGGCCATGAACTGGCCCTACATGAACAAAATTTTGCAGTCCTGGCACGGGGCGGGGTACAAAACCCCCGCCCAGGTGGAGGCGGGGGACAGGCCCCCGAAGCGGCAGGTCCAGCCCTCCAAGAACCAGCCCCGGGACTTCCAGCCCAGCCCGGAGCGGATTCAAAAAAACAACGACTGGCTGGATCAATTCCTGGCGGAACAGCAGAAAGGCGGGAAATGAGATGTCCTATGAGCCCAACGTGATGCGCACGGCTCTGGCCCGGCTGGAGCGCCGCCGGGAAAGCCGGGAGCGCCGCCGCTTCCAGTTGGAGCGGGAGCTGTACGCCAGGGAGCCCCGCCTGCGGCAGCTGGACGCCGCCCTGCGCGCGGCCATGGCCGACCTGGCCCGGCTGGCCACCGGGGGGACGCCCGTCCGGCCCGACGGCCCGGAGATCGCCGCCATCCGCGCCCGGAGCGAGGCCCTGCAAACAGAGCGCGCCCAGCTGCTGGCAGACCTGGGGTACGGCCCCGGCGCCCTGGACGACACCCCCGCCTGTCCCCGGTGCCGGGACACGGGCTGGGCACAGGATGGTATGTGCTCCTGCCTGAAGGAGCTGTGCGCCCAGGAGCAGCTGCGCGCCCTCACCGCCCTGCTGAACCTCACCGACGAGCAGGACTTCGACCGGCTGCGGCTGGATGTGTACAGCGACCGGCCCTGGCAGGGCGAGGGCCGCTCCCCCCGGGAGAACATGAGGCGGATCGCGGCCGTGTGCGAGGGATACGCCAGACAGTTCCCCGATTACCAGCTGCAAAACCTGCTGTTCTCCGGCGGCACCGGCCTGGGCAAGACCTTTTTGTCCGGCTGCATCGCCCGGGAGGTATCCCGCCGGGGGTACTCCGTGGTGTATGACACCGCCATCCACCTGTTCTCCGCCTTCGAGACCCGCCGCTTCACCCGGGACGCCGGGGAGGAGCGTCAGGCCAGGGACGACACCAGGCGCTACCTGGCCTGCGATCTGCTCATCCTGGACGACCTGGGCAGCGAGCTCACCTCCCCCCTGGCCCAGTCCTCCCTGTACGAAGTGGTCAACGGCCGCCTCCAGTCCGGGCGGCACACCATCATCTCCACCAACCTGTCCCTGGCGCAGATTGCCCAGCGGTACACCCCCCAGCTTTTCTCCCGCGTGGGGGGGATGTTCCGGGAGCTCACCTTTTATGGGGACGACCTGCGCCTCCGGGACCCATAAAAATGCCCGCCGGGGAGCGGGTCCGGGATATCCCGCGCCCGTTCCCCGGATTTCTTTTCTCATTCCCAAAATATCTTTCAGTTTCCACTTGACATGAAAGCGTCCGGCCTTTACAATAAGAAAGGATAATTTTGAAAAACCGCCCGGGTCCCCCGGCGTTTTGTGTGTTTACATCGCCCTTTGGGCGTCCTGTATATATCTCCAAACCGCTTCCCTGCGGCGCCCGGTTCCCCTGCCCCCACGGGTGGGGCGGGTGGTTTTTCGGTTATCGCGGTGTGCCTCCGTATGGCGCATCGCGTCTTATTTTGCTTATTTTATCACAAAAATCGAAGAAACAGGAGGTGTGGAACCCTATCATGCAAGTGCCAGTCTATGTCACCGTGATTATCGCCGCGGTGGTGGGGCTGATCGCCGCGCTCATCGGCCTGTACGTCGGCTACCAGCGGCGCAAGGCCGCCGCCGAGCGGGAGATCGGCTCCGCCGAGGAGGAGGCGAGGCGCATCCTCAACGACGCCATCAAGTCCGCCGAGAGCAAAAAGCGGGAGGCCACCGTGGAGGCCAAAGAGGAGATCCTCCGCGCCCGCAGCGAGTTCGACAAAGAGGTCAAGGACCGCCGCAGCGAGATCCAGCGCCAGGAGAACCGGCTCAACTCCAAGGAGGAAAACCTGGACCGCAAGCTGGAGAACCTGGAGCGCAAGGAGGAAAACGTCAGCGCCCGCATTGCCCAGCTGGAGCGGGAGAAGCAGGAGCTGGACGGGCTGAAAAACAGCCAGCTGGAGCTGCTGGAGCGCATCTCCGGCCTGACGGTGGAGGAGGCCAAGCGCTACCTCATCGACCAGCTGGAGGACGACGTCACCCATGAGCAGGCCCTGAAGCTCAAGGAGATCCAGGCCCGCTACAAGGAGGAGGCGGAGCTCTACGCCCGGGAGCAGATCGCCCTGGCCATCCAGCGCTGCGCCGCCGACCACGTGGCCGAGGCCACCGTGTCCGTGGTGCCCCTGCCCAACGACGAGATGAAGGGCCGGATCATCGGCCGGGAGGGCCGCAACATCCGCACGCTGGAGACCATGACCGGCGTGGACCTCATCATCGACGACACCCCCGAGGCCATCACCGTGTCCTGCTTCGACCCGGTGCGCCGGGAGATCGCGCGGCTGGCCCTGGAAAAGCTCATCCTGGACGGCCGCATCCACCCCACCCGCATTGAGGAGATGGTGGAGAAGGCCAAGCGGGAGGTGGACGCCACCATCCGCGCCGAGGGCGAGCGGGCCGTATTCGAGACCAACGTCCACGGCCTCAACCCGGAGCTGGTCAAGCTGCTGGGCCGCCAGCACTACCGCACCAGCTACGGCCAGAACGTGCTCAACCACTCCATCGAGGTGTCCCAGCTGGCGGGGCTGCTGGCCGCCGAAATCGGCGTCAACGTGGCTGAGGCCAAGCGGGCCGGCCTGCTCCACGACCTGGGCAAGTCCATCGACCATGAGGTGGACGGCTCCCACGTGCAGATCGGCGTGGAGCTGGCCCGGAAGTACCGGGAGAGCGAGAACGTGATCCACGCCATCGAGGCCCACCACGGCGACGTGGAGGCCAGGACCATCGTGGCCTGCCTGGTGCAGGCGGCCGACGCCATCTCCGCCGCCCGCCCCGGCGCCCGCAAGGAGAACGTGGAATACTATATCAAGCGGCTGGAGAAGCTGGAGGAGCTCACCTCCTCCTTCCCCGGGGTGGACAAGGCTTTCGCCATCCAGGCGGGCCGCGAGGTGCGCATCATGGTCAACCCCGAGGCCATCAGCGAGGACAAGATGGTGCTGCTGGCCCGGGAGATCGCCAAGAAGATCGAAGACGAGCTGGAATACCCCGGCCAGATCAAGGTGAACCTGATCCGGGAGACGAAGGCCATCGAATACGCGAAATAGCTGTAGGCGTTAATGTATGATGCTATCATAGGCGGTTGATAGTCAATGGCAATTATTAAGTGTCCTGAATGTGGGCAAAATATTTCTGATGAAGCATCTGTCTGCCCCCATTGTGGTTGTACGTCCATTGCCGAAAAAAGAGAAAATAATTTTGTTGGTACAATAATTTTGATTGGAATTGTGGCTTTTATTTCCATCTGGTTGTTTGCCCCGGCAAGTGTAGCCACAGTAGTTATCCCGTTGATCATGCTGGTAATAGGGCTGCTGATCAAAAACAAGGTTGGGAAATGGATATTTATAATTTGGGCGGTTTGGACTTTTTTGGCGAATATCGGGAACTTGTGATGGATGCTTGTTTGTCGCTACGTTGATTTTGCACCCTCTCCGCATAATGCGGAGAGGGTGCTATAAATTTTTCTATAATCTCCACAGTGTATAAAAATTAGTGTAGAGTAGCTGAATGGATAGGGCTTATTCAGTCTCACCCGTTGCGTTTTTTTTACAGGTGTGATATGATATGCCGACATGGACAAAAGGATGGGTTTTATGGTCACCTTTGAATGCCCCCAGTTTGAGGACCGCGCCTGGGCCCAGCCCTTGCTGGATGCCGAGGGCAGCCTGGGCTGCGAGTACAATTTCGCCAACATCTATCTGTGGAGCCGCGCCTACCCCCAGAAGATCGCCCGTTTCGGCGAGCGGCTGCTGGTGCGCATTGAGGGCAAGCTGGGGCTGAGCTACCTCTATCCCGCCGGGAGCGGCCCCCTGGCCCCCGCGGTGGACGCGCTGGCGGCAGACGCCGCCGCCCAGGGCAAGCCCCTCGCCCTGGTGTGCGTCACGGAGGCGCAGAAGGCCGCGCTGGAGGGGGCCTGCCCCGGCCGCTTTGCCTTTGAGGAGGACCGGGACGGCTTCGACTACCTCTATGATATCAACCGTTTGGCGGATCTGCCGGGGAAGAAGCTCCACGCCAAGCGCAACCACATCCGCCGCTTTGACGAGCAGTTCCCCGACTGGCTGCTGGAGGACATCACTCCTGCCAACGTCCCCGAATGCGTGGAGCTGGAGCGGCAGTGGGCCGCCATCCGCCAGGAGGAGGCGGGGGAGGACGTGAACACTGTGTCCGAGGAGACGGTGGCAGTCATTGAGGCGCTGTACCACATGGACAAGCTGGGGCTGGAGGGGGCGCTGATCCGGGCGGACGGCAGCCCGGTGGCCTTCTCCCTGGGGGGGCTTATCACCCCCGAGGTGTTCGACGTGAATTTCGAGAAATCCTTCGGCGACATCCAGGGGGCCTACCCCGCCATCAACCGGGAGATGGCCCGGCTGGTCCGCGCCCGTCATCCCCAGGTGAAGTGGCTCAACCGGGAGGACGACATGGGGCTGGAGGGACTGCGCAAGGCCAAGCTGTCCTACTACCCCGACACCC